>CAZBGP010000115.1:0-6602 GCA_964491495.1 uncultured Lutibacter sp.
CACCCAGCCAAATAATTTTAGCCGAAGGTTTTACCATAAAATACGGCTCAGCTTCCACACATTCTCTCATAAATTCTGGCTTAATGCCGGTTTTAGGAATTTTAAACTCGAACCAATCTTGCAGCGGCAAATCAAAACCAACGCCATGCATAAAATTGAAAATGGATTTCTTCAACCCAAAACTGAATTTGTCGTGATCAATTTGTGTTTTGTCTTTAAATTGTATGTCGTTGTTGGCAAAAGTGATTTCCTTGTAATCGGGAAAAATGCCGTATTCTGTTGGATTTAAACCAATCGGACTGTGGGTTGTCAACGCAAACTGGTGCCAAAATCCCGATTTTATGGTGCCCAGTTCAAACAATTGCCGCACCATTTCCAAACTGTCAACCGTTTCCTGCACCGTTTGTGTGGGAAAACCATACATTAAATAAGCGTGAACCATAATGCCGGCATTGGTGAAATTGTTGGTCACCTGCGCCACTTGTTTCAAGGTTACGCCTTTTTTAATCAGTTCCAGCAATCTGTCAGAGGCCACTTCCAATCCGCCCGAAACAGCTATACAACCCGATGCTTTTAACAAAACACAAAGGTCTTTGGTGAAACTTTTCTCAAAACGAATATTCGTCCACCAAGTCACCGTAATTTTCCGTTTGATAATCTCTATCGCCAGCGCACGCATCAACGCAGGAGGCGCCGCTTCATCCACAAAATGGAAACCTTTTTCACCGGTTTGCGCTATAATTTCTTCAATGCGGTCCACCAATAATTTTGCCGCAATGGGTTCGTATATTTTAATATAATCGAGTGAAATATCGCAAAAAGTGCATTTTCCCCAGTAACAGCCGTGCGCCATCGTAAGTTTGTTCCAACGGCCGTCGCTCCACAAACTGTGCATCGGATTGGCAATTTCTATGACAGAAATATATTCGCTGAGCAACAAATCGGCATAATCCGGCGTGCCCACGTAAGCCTGTTTGTAATCATTTTTAACGGACAAATTGTTGTAAACCACTTTTCCGTTTTCCTTCAAAAAAGTTCTTTTGAACTGCTTAAAGTCGGGATTGTCAGCTAAAGGATGCAACACATTCGAAAGCAACAATTCAACAGGCAATTCACCATCATCCAAGGTAATGAAATCGAAAAAGTCGAAAACACGAACATCCGTAACACTCCGTAATTCCGTGTTTGGAAATCCGCCGCCCATTGCCACTCTAATCTCCGGATGGTTTTTTTTGATAAACTGCGCACACCTGAAAGCGCTGTACAAATTGCCCGGAAACGGCACGGAAAAACAAACCAGTTTTGGCTGGATGACTTTTAGTTTTTCATCCAAAATTTTAAGGGTAATGTCATCAATAACCGTGGTTTCCTTTTGGAGCGTTGAATACAGCTCATTAAAATCATTGGCGCTTTGCCCCAATCTTTCGGCATAACGGCTAAAACCAAAATTTTCGTCGATGCATTCCACAATAAAATCGGATAAATCTTCGAGGTATAAAGTCGCCAAATGTTTTGCCTGATCCTGAATTCCCATGTTCCCAAAAGCCCATTCCAACTCATCAAGCTCAGAAAACCGAGAAGCCTCCGGAAGAAAATTTGAAGCGCAAATTTGCCTTGCAATCGTCTGGTTTTTTCCCTGCAAAAATCCAATGACGTCGCCGGTGGTTTTTAAATAATCGGCTTTTAACGCATAAATTCGCTGCGCATTTTCAGAGACAATCTTATTATTTTCAAAAGCAAAATCGAATAGTTTTTTTAAACTTTCCTTAGAAAAAAGTTCTAAAATCACCTCAATGCCCAAATCCATCTGAAAAGAACTGATGCTTTTTGTATTCAAAAACCCTTTCAAATAAGCCGTGGCGGGATAAGGCGTATTTAATTGCGTAAAAGGTGGCGTAATCAGTAAAATATCTTTCAAAATAGAGATGTTGAAGCTGTTATATTATTATTCCTTAAAACTGAATTGCCAATTTGGAAATCCGTTTTTAAACCAATGCTAAATATATGAAAATAGTTGGTCCTGAAATAAACTTAAAATTTCACCTTAATCCTTGGTTTTCTGACTTCAGTCTTCGGACTATATTTTAAATTTTTTAGTACGCTCTTTTGTCGCTTCCTTCGTAAAAATTAATAAAAGCATCATTTACCACACGGTTTCCTCCGGGAGTTGGATAATCGCCTGTAAAATACCAATCGCCCGGGTGATTTGGGCAGGCGATATGTAAATTTTCAACCGATTGGAAGATGATTTCAACCTCCGCATTAATTTCCGGTGTTTTTAACATTTCAGCAATTTTATCGGAAATTAGTTCATCGGTAAACTGGTCGTAAATGGCTTTTACCTCATTTTTCAGTTCCATATCTTCCAAGTGTTTTTGGCTCAAACAATTTACGTAAACCTCTTTGATGATATGTTCTTGGTTGGTTTGTTTCAACAATTCCAAAGCAGCCCTAAAAGCAATAAAATCGCCCAATTTTGCCATATCAATTCCGTAACAATCGGGATAACGAATTTGTGGCGCCGAGGAAACCACAATGATTTTTTTAGGGTTTAAGCGGTCTAAAATCCTAATAATACTTTTCTTTAAAGTCGTTCCGCGCACAATGCTGTCGTCAATAATCACCAAATTGTCGGTTGGTTTCACAATGCCGTAAGTGACGTCGTAAATATGCGCAACCAAATCATCTCTGCTGGTGTCATCGGCAATAAAAGTCCGCAGTTTTGCATCTTTAATGGCCAGTTTTTCAAAACGCGGAATTTCCCCCAATATTTCCGTCACTTTTTCGGCCGATAAGCTACGTTGCCCTTTTAAAATGGCAGCCGTTTTTTGCACATTTAAAAAATCCACGGCAGCTTCACGCAAACCGTAAAAAGAAGTTTCTGCCGTATTTGGAATATAAGAGAAAACCGTGTTTTTTAAATCGCCTTTTATTTTCGCCGCAATTTGAGGAAACACCAATTTTCCCAAATTTTTTCGTTCGGTATAAATATCGGCATCACTTCCTCTGGAGAAATAAATGCGCTCAAAAGAACAGGCTTTGTTTGGCAGCGGTTCCTTGATTTTAGCCATAGAAATTTTTCCGCTTCGTTTTATGATTAAGGCGTGGCCACGCTCAATTTCTTTAACATCTTCTAATGCAATATTAAAAACAGTTTGAATCGCAGGGCGTTCTGATGCAACCACCACAAATTCATCATCAGCATAATAAAATGCAGGACGAATTCCCGAAGGATCGCGCAGTACAAACGCATCGCCGTGGCCCAATAAACCGGCCATGGCATAGCCGCCGTCCCAATTTTTTGCCGATCTTTTTAAGATTTTTTTGATGTTGATGCGTTCTTCAATCATAGGCGACGCTTCCTTTTTGGTAACGCCAAATTCTTTTTTGATTTTTTCGTACAACTTGGCCACTTCGTCATCTATAAAATGACCAATTTTTTCCATAACGGTCACCGTATCGGTCATTTCTTTCGGATGTTGCCCTATATCAACCAAATCATTAAACAAGCGTTTAGAATTGGTCATATTGAAATTTCCCGCAACAATCAAGCATTTGTGCATCCAGTTGCTTTGACGCAAAAATGGGTGAACACTTTCAATGCTATTTTTCCCAAAAGTACCGTAACGCACGTGTCCCAAATACAGATTTCCAATATAAGGCGCATTGTTCAGTTGCCATTCAACATCATCAATTTTATCGGGAAACTCAATGTTTAAATTGTTTAACCTGCCGTTAATTTGGTCGAAAATATCTTGAATCGGCTGATCTTCATTAGAGCGAATACGGCTAATATAGCGCGTTCCAGGCGGCACGTTAAATTTGATGCTTGCCAAACCTGCACCATCCTGACCGCGATTGTGCTGTTTTTCCATCAACAAATACATTTTGTTTAAGCCATAAAAAGCGGTTCCGTATTTGTCTTTATAATATTGTAATGGTTTTAGCATTCTAACCATTGCAATTCCACATTCATGTTTAATAGCGTCGCTCATAGTAGTAGTATTATATTGTGAATTCAATAAAAAAATTCCGCACACAAGCGGAATTCATTTTAACCTAATTCAATTTCAAATTGTGTCAATTGTTTAAACTGCAATAATCGTTTTTGTATTTCCTGATGCGTCAAATTTTCCATGCGCTCGGTGCCAAATTTCTCCACACAAAATGAAGCAAGGTTTGAACCTGCAATCACGGCACGTTTCATATTTTCAAAAGAAATATCTCCGGTTTTTGTGATATGACCAATAAATCCACCCGCAAAAGTATCTCCTGCTCCGGTTGGATCAAAAACTTCTTCCAAAGGCAATGCCGGCGCAAAAAACACATTGTCGCCGTTAAACAACAAAGCGCCATGTTCGCCTTTTTTTATCACCACATATTTTGGTCCCATTTCCTGAATTTTTTGTGCCGCTTTTACCAAAGAATATTCTCCGGAAAGCTGGCGTGCTTCTTCATCATTGATGGTAATCACATCAATTTTCGCAATCACTTCCATCAACTCACTCCAGGTATTGTTCATCCAAAAATTCATCGTGTCCAACACCACCAATTTTGGGCGAACAGGAATTTGTTTGATGACCGACATTTGCACTGCCGGGTGTAAATTCCCTAAAATCAAATAATCGGTATCTGTAAAATCTTCAGGAACCACAGGTTTAAAATTTGCCAATACGTTTAAATCGGTAATTAAAGTATCTCTGGAGTTTAAATCGTTGTGGTATTTGCCGCTCCAAAAAAAAGTTTTTTCGTCCTCAATAATTTCAATACCGTCGGTATTGATGTTTTTCAGATTTAATTTTTCTAAATATTTCTTCGGAAAATCGCCTCCAACAACAGAAACAATTCCTGAATAAATACCAAATTGTGATGCTGAAAGGGAAATATAGGTTGCGGAACCTCCTAAAATTTTGTCCGTTTTTCCAAACGGCGTTTCAATAGCGTCAAAAGCAACGGTTCCAATAATTAGTAGTTTACTCATATTTTATGGTAGTTAACACGCATCTAAACGGGATTAATTTGTCTAATATTTTTTTTAGAATATAGATGTGTTTACTTTTGCAAAAATAAGTTTAAAAAATGACTATCAAAGAAATACAAGAAGAAATTATAGATGAGTTTTCCTTTTTAGAAGATTGGATGGAACGCTATGAATATATGATAGAACTTGGAAAATCACTCCCAATGATAAAGGATGAATTTAAAACCGAGTCAAATTTAATTTCGGGCTGCCAGTCGAAAGTATGGCTTCAATCTGAAATTGATGGGGACAATATTAAATTTACAGCCGACAGCGATGCGATTTTAACCAAAGGAATAGTGGCGCTTTTGTTGCGTGTTTTCAACAACCAAAAACCTAAAGATATTTTGGATGCCGATTTGTATTTTGTGGATAAAATTGGTCTGAAAGAACATTTGTCGCCAACGCGCGCCAACGGTTTGGTCTCTATGATTAAACAAATAAAATTGTATGCGCTGGCTTTTCAGTCGAAAATGTCTTAGCCCCCTAACCCCTATTTCGACTCCGCTCAATACAGGCGGGGAGAATTGTTATAGGTAAAGTTTTGTGTTAGGGATTGCGTGGTTTGTTTGAGCTCTCCCGTTTTTACGGGAAGCGAGCCACAAAAGCCCGACCGCCTTTTCGGCGGGAACACCCAAAATATTCCAATGAAGCGTTGAGAAATTAGCGGTAAATTTTACGCGAATAGGTAAATAATTGTATATTTGTGCTTATTTAGAATGAATATAAAGAAAGGCTTTTAAAATGAACAGCACACACGCACAAGAATTAGGCGATAAAATAGTTGCGAAACTAAAAACTATTTACGATCCCGAAATTCCTGTAGATATATTTGAATTGGGTTTAATTTATGACGTTTTTGTGAGTGAAAACAACGATGTTAAAATTTTAATGACCCTAACCTCACCCAATTGCCCGGTTGCAGAAACTTTGCCTGTGGAAGTTGAGGAAAAAGTAAAAACGATTGAGGAAGTTAAAAATGCCGAAGTTGAAATTACTTTTGACCCGATGTGGACGCAGAATATGATGAGCGAAGAGGCAAAATTAGAACTCGGATTTCTGTAAATGGCCGATGAAATTTTAAATAGGGTTGCGAACAGCAAGTTGAAAACGATTGACCTGGAAGATTTTTATCCGAAAGGCACAAGAAGGGTGATTGACATCAAAAACTGGCTGTTTCACGAGCAAATTTTGAAAGAAACCGATTTTCGAGAACACCTGAAAAACCACGATTGGCCCCTGTACAAAGATGAATATGTTGCATTAACGTGTTCTTCTGACGCCATTATTCCTTCGTGGGCTTATATGCTGATCACTACTTATGTTTCTCCTTTTGCCAAAAAAATTGTGGTCGGGAATTTGGCCGCTTTGGAAACTTCTATTTTTCAGGACCTAATCGCACATTTTGAGGTAGAAGCTTTTGTAGGAAAACCGGTAATTATCAAAGGCTGCTCCAGCAAACCAATTCCAGAAACCGCTTATATTCAACTGATTGAAAAGCTGCAGCCGGTGGTTAAATCCATAATGTTTGGTGAAGCCTGCTCTACCGTACCGCTTTTCAAAAGCAATAATTAAGTTTTTA
>CAZBGP010000115.1:6702-7913 GCA_964491495.1 uncultured Lutibacter sp.
TTTGGTGAAGCCTGCTCTACCGTACCGCTTTTCAAAAGCAATAATTAAGTTTTTAGGACTGTTTTTTTATTAGCATTTTATTAAATCTCCTCTTCAAATTCTTCATACAACAAATCATTATAAGGAAAACGCGTGATGTGAATTTTTTTCACTTCCTCAAAAACTTTTTCCTTGAATGCTTCCATATTTTCTTTGTTCAATGCAGAAATAAATACGCAATTGTTGTTGAGTCTGCTCATCCATGTTTTTTTCCATTCGTCCAAAGAAAAGTGAATTTCGGTTTTTTCGGTCACCAAATCATCAGATTCAATAGTTTGGTGCGTAAACGCATCAATTTTATTAAAAACGATGATGGTTGGTTTGTCGGCGCTTCCAATTTCGGCCAAAGTTTTATTAACGGAAGCCATATGATCTTCAAAATTCGGATGGGAAATATCCACCACGTGAAGCAGTAAATCGGCTTCTCGAACCTCATCCAAAGTCGATTTAAACGATTCTATTAACTGTGTTGGCAATTTTCTGATAAAGCCAACAGTGTCTGTCAACAAAAACGGCAGATTTTTAATCACCACTTTTCTAACTGTGGTGTCTAAGGTTGCAAACAATTTATTTTCGGCAAAAACATCGCTTTTGCTCACCACATTCATCAAAGTCGATTTTCCTACGTTGGTGTATCCTACCAAAGCAACACGCACCATTTTTCCGCGGTTTTTGCGTTGAACGGCCATTTGTTTGTCCACAATCTCCAGCTTTTTTTTAAGCAGGGAAATTTTGTCCCTAATAATTCGTCGGTCGGTTTCAATCTCCGTTTCACCCGGACCACGCAATCCGATTCCTCCTTTTTGACGCTCCAAGTGAGTCCAAAGTCGGGTAAGGCGCGGTAATAAATATTGGCATTGCGCTAGTTCTACTTGCGTTCTTGCATAACTGGTTTGGGCCCTAGCTGCAAAAATATCGAGAATTAGGTTGGTTCTGTCCAACACTTTAACGTTCAGCACTTTTTCAATATTTCGCAGTTGAGAAGACCTCAATTCATCATCAAAAATAACCGTCCCAATGTTGTTGGCTTCAATATACTGACGCACATCTTCCAATTTACCGGTTCCGATAAACGTTTTTGGATTAGGTGTATCCAACTTCTGGACAAATCTTTTTACAGCCATTCCGCCGGCGGTGAGCGTTAAAAATTCGAGTTCATCCAAATATTCATT
>CAZBGP010000116.1:0-7884 GCA_964491495.1 uncultured Lutibacter sp.
TTCTGAAGGTTCTGAAGAATACCGAAAAAAACTCGCAAATTATTATATAAAAAGAAATATTTCTGTAACTTCTGATGAAATTATTGTCACTACAGGAGGTTCTGAGGCCTTATTATTCGCTATGGGAAGCATTACCGACCCGGGTGACGAAATCATTATTCCTGAACCGTTTTACGCGAATTATCTAGGCTTTTCAACGGCTTCAGGCGTGAAAGTTGTTCCGGTGATTTCAAAAATTGAGGATAATTTTGCCTTGCCGCCAATAGAAGAATTTGAAAAATTAATTTCATCAAAAACCAAGGCCATTTTAATTTGCAATCCTAACAATCCGACCGGCTATTTGTATTCCAAAGATGAAATTCAAAAACTGGCAGATATTGTAAAAAAACACGATTTATTTTTGATAGCCGATGAGGTTTACAGAGAATTTATCTATGACCATGAAGCATACCAATCAGTTTTAAGCGGATTTGGCTTGGATGATCACGCAATTATCATTGATTCTGTATCAAAACGTTACAGCATGTGTGGTGCCCGAATTGGCTGTTTGGTCAGTAAAAATAAAGAAGTTATCAGCACAGTTTTAAAATTTGCGCAAGCAAGATTAAGTCCGCCAACTTTTGAACAAATTGCCAGTGAAGCCGCATTGGAAACGCCACAATCTTATTTTGATGAGGTGATTATTGAATATAAAGCCCGAAGAGATATTTTAATTGCTGAGCTAAATAAAATCGAAGGTGTAAAAGTTGCCACCCCAAAAGGCGCTTTCTACTGTGTTGCTGAATTGCCTGTTGATAATGCAGATAAATTTGCACAATGGTTGCTGGAAGATTTTAGCTTGGACAATCAAACCGTTATGGTGGCTCCTGCAGCCGGATTTTATTCCACTCCGGGATTTGGAACAAAACAAGTTCGGATTGCGTATGTGCTTAAAAAAGAGAATCTTGTTCGTTCTGTAGAAATCTTAAAAGAAGCCATCAAAAAATACAACGAAAACTAGTTGAAAATTCAACAAAACATATCGTTAAAACCTTACAATACGTTTGGCATTCATACAAATGCCAAACGTTTTATTACCGTGAATTCCATTAAAGAATTAAAAGAAATAATAGCTGCTGAAAAATCCATTTTTTTGTTGGGCGGCGGAAGCAATATTTTGCTGACCGGCGATGTGGAAAAATTGGTAATTCACTTAAATACAAAGGGAATTATCGTTAACGATTTTGATGAAAATGAAGTTTTGGTCACAGCGGAAGCCGGCGAAAATTGGCACGAATTGGTGCTTTGGTGCGTTTCCCAAAACTATGGCGGATTGGAAAATTTGTCATTAATTCCCGGAAATGTGGGTACTTCACCCATTCAAAATATTGGCGCTTATGGTGTTGAAATTAAAGATGTTTTTCAGCAATTGGAAGCCATCGACATTGAAACAGGAAAAACCAGAATTTTCACAAATGCTGATTGTGATTTTGGATACAGGAATTCCGTTTTTAAAAATGAACTGAAAGGAAAATTCATCATTTTGAATGTTACTTTTAAACTCACCAAAAAAAATCACAACATTAATATTTCATACGGAGCCATCAAAGATTTACTAACAGATAAAGAAAATCCTTCTATTAAAGAAATTGCTGATGCGGTAATTGCCATCAGACAAAGCAAACTTCCTGATCCCAAGGAAATTGGGAACAGCGGCAGCTTTTTTAAAAATCCGGTAATCAGTTCCGATTTATTTAAAGAATTGTCAGAACAACATCCTGAAATTCCTCATTATAGAATTTCTGAAAATGAAATTAAAATTCCTGCCGGTTGGTTAATTGAACAATGCGGATTTAAAGGAAAACGTTTTGGAGATGCCGGCGTGCACGAAAAACAGGCACTGGTTTTAGTGAATTACAACAATGCCACCGGAAAAGAAATTTATGATCTGGCGCAAAAAATTCAGCAAAAAGTGATGGAAACTTTTAAGATTTCGCTTGAAATTGAAGTGAATATCATCTAAACCGTTACTTCTAACAATTTACAATTTTTTGATGCTATAACCACTTTTTTCGCTGTCGCCGGAATTAACACTGTTTCGCCATAATTAATGATTTCCGAATTTTCTCCCATTAAAATTGTTGCCTTTCCCTGTACACACATAAGAATAACAAATGCATCGGTTTCTGCATAATCCAGTTCTTTTTCACCAACAATATGAATAAAATTTGTGATGAAATAAGGACATTTTACAACCGTATTCAATGAATTTATAAAAGTTGAATAGTTGTGCTTTGCTTCAATTTTATGATTAAAATTGATGGCTTCAACAGCCAAATCGGTATGTAAGGCTCTCGGATTTCCTTGGTCATCTACCCTATCCCAATCGTAAATTCTGTAGGTAATATCGGATGTTTGCTGAATTTCAGCCAACAAAATTCCGGCGCCAATCGTATGAACCGTTCCCGGTTCAATAAAAAAGGCGTCGCCCGCTTTTACCCTTTCATAATTTAAAACAGAAGGTATTTTCTTTTCGGCGACATAATTCAGATATTGGTCGGGCGTAATTTCTTTATTAAATCCAACAATAAGTTTTGATCCAGTATCAGCCTGCATAATGTACCACATTTCTGTTTTTCCAAATGAATTGTGCAGTTTTTTGGCAAGTTCATCATTTGGATGCACCTGAACGGACAAATCCTCTTTTGCATCAATAAATTTTATCAGCAGCGGAAAATTGTTTCCAAAATGTGCATAATTCTTTTCGCCTATGAGTTCTGCTTTATAATTTTCCAGCAATTCACGCAAGGTTTTTCCTGCCAATTCACCATTTGAAACAACAGAAATATTGTCTTCAACATCAGACAATTCCCAACTTTCACCAATATTTTTCAACGTTGATTTTTTATTGAGTTTGGTCACTAATTTTGTACCGCCCCAAATTTTTTCTTTTAAAATTGGGTAAAACTTTATCGGATAATTTAGCATCTAATTGATCAGTTTTATGAGTGTTTGAATTACGTAATCAATTTCTTCCCTGGTGTTGAATTTATTGAAAGAAAATCGAACAGAAGTTTTTTCAGCTTCTTTTTCAGGCAATATGGCGTGCAATACATGCGACCCCATATTGCTGCCGCTTTGGCAGGCGCTTCCGCCAGAAACCGCAATACCTTTTAAATCCAAATTAAAAAGCAACATCGCATAATCTTTTGGAAAACGAACATTTAAAATGGTGTAACTGCTGTCCGTTTCACTTGCTGATTGTCCGTTGAAATCAATTCCTTCAATATGTTGCTTCAATTCACCTATAAAATAATTTTTAAGTTGTTGGATTGAAGCAGATTCTTCCTGCATATTCATACATGAAATTTCCAGTGCTTTCTCCATACCAAAAATGCTTTGCACATTTTCAGTACCTGCTCTGGCACCTCGCTCCTGCTCTCCGCCGTGCAAAATTGGATGAATGCCGAATCCTCTTTTTATATAGGCAAATCCGACGCCTTTCGGACCGTGAAATTTATGGGCGCTTGCCACAAAAAAATCAATGGGCGTTTGCTTAATGTCAATATTGAAATGACCTATGCCCTGCACGGCATCAGAATGAAATAAAGCCTTGTTGGCAATGCACAATTCTGACACTTTTTTAAGATTTAAAATATTTCCTATTTCATTATTTATGTACATCAAACTTACCAATTTCTTATCATCAGATTGCTCTAGCAAATACTCTAAATGCTTATAATTAACATTTCCGCTATCATCCAAATCAACAAATTTGATGCTGATATCAAATTCTTTCTGCAAATTTTCTATGGTATGCAAAACAGCGTGATGTTCAATTTTAGATGAAATAATCGTTGTAACACCTAAATTGGTAACGGCATTTCTTAGGATTAAATTGTCTGCTTCACTTCCGCCGGAAGTAAAAACTATTTCCTGGGCTGAAGCATTAAAATGTTTGGCAATATTTTTACGAGCCGTTTCAATAATCGATTTTGCCTTTCGCCCAACGTGATGAATTGATGACGGATTCCCGTAAACATTGGCCATTGCATTTGAAATAACATCAATTACTTCAGGTAAAATTGGTGTTGTGGCAGCGTTATCTAAGTATATCGTTTTCATTTTAAGCAAAAGTAATTAAAATAGTTGGTTTCATTTGGTGATGACTTGCCTAAAACTCTTATTTTTGCCTTGAAATTATCACTTATGAAAAAATTATTGATACTCTTTTTGGCGTTCACCCTAAATGCTTGCAATGATGGGGATTTTGATGTTCCTGTTTTTGAATTTACCGAAAAAGTGAATACGTGCGGTGAATTTGTCTTATATATTGCGAGCACCAATAGCACAGAAGTTTTGGTTTTAATACTGCCAAAAACCGCCCTTGGAACTTCTCCAACAGTGGCGCTTCCTATTTCAGCTACTGTAACGGCGACCTACCGGATTTTTGATAAAGGTATTACTTCAACATATTTTTGTCAGGATATTCCTCCATTGGAACCAAAGATTTTAAAAGATCTTAAAGCCGATGAAGGAACCATAAACATTGCTGCCACTGCAATGTTGACAAATAATGTTGTAACTGGCTATTCTTATGAAATTATCATTACAAATTTGTCGTTTAACGACGGTAATGAGCGTGTTTTCTTTGAAACCTTTAATTTTGGAAAGTTAGAAATTAAAAATTAATTTTTTGGATTTTGGTATATAACAACTTCTGTTGCGCCCAAACCATACTTTTGAAAGGAAGCGTCGTTCCAGTATACGTTGTATTTTTTAAATAAAAATTCCAATTCTGTTTTAAGAACTCCTGCGCCCATTCCGTGAATAAAAACTATTTTCGGAATCCTGTTTTTAATGGCAAATTCCAATTTGTGTTTGGCGGTTTCCAATTGAAGTGTCAACATATCATAATTGTCCAGGCCTTTTGTTGAAGCGATGAGCTGATTGATATGCAAATCAACTTCCATAGGCGGTAACTTGTCTGGCCTTACATTTGTTTTAAACAGAGGTTCATGCTTCTTCGAAGAAGATTCATTGATTTTTTCAGACAAATATTCATTATCGATATCACTGAATTTAGATAGTTCTTTCTGATTTTCTGTAATAATTACCAATTCTTTTGGCGCATATTCATATGGAAATCCGTCCGCATCTTCTATAACAATTTTATTTGGATGAACGGCAATCACTTTTCCTTTTATAACATCATCAATAACAGCAATTTTGTCCCCGATTTTAAAATCCATAGTCTTATTTTTTTTTGATTCTTCAAAAATTATGAAACAAAGTTATGACAATAATTTATTCAAAAACAGAATTTAGTCACAAACTGTTGCCAATACTTCTGAACAAGATTTTAAAAATATTTAGTGACAATTAAATTAAAACTGAAATTCATCATATTTTAATTGAAATACATTCAGTTCATTATTTTTTTCATAATTTGGCTTATTGCAAATTAATCTCTAAAATCGACTATGAACCAACATCCACCAAAAAACTATTTAATAGAATCTATTTTAGTGACCATATTTTGCTGTATGCCTTTCGGAATTGTGGGTATTGTAAATGCCGCACAAGTAAATACCAAGTTCAACTTAGGAGATTATGATGGCGCGCTAAAAGCTTCCAAAGAAGCTCAAAAATGGATGACTTGGGGAATTGTCTCAAGTCTTATCATTGGCTTATTTTATCTTGTTTTTGTATTTGCTTTAGGTGGTCTGGCATTGATGAGCGATTTTTAAAAAAATGTTGAAGAAAATTAAATGGTTTGCCATTATTTCAGGAGGATTAAGTTTAATCGTCTTATATTTTTTCATCAATCCGAATGAAGTCAACTATCTTCCCGAATGTCCTTTATATTTTACTACGGGTATTTATTGTCCTGGCTGCGGAAGCCAGCGCGCCACCCACCAACTTTTAAATTTTAATTTTTTTGGCGTTTTACAGCAAAATTTACTGTTTTTTATAAGTTTGTTTATTTTAGGATATCACCTCATTGTGACAGGGATTAATGAATTTTTCAAAAAAGACTTTTATAATTATATGTATCATCCCAAAACGCCTTTGGTAATTTTGGCTATCATTGTTATTTTTTGGATCCTACGTAATATTCCTTATTACCCTTTTAATTTGTTGGCGCCAAACTAAAAAAGCACCCAAACGGATGCTTTTTTATATTGAATTGATTGATTTTGATTTGGATATTTTTTATTTTATGTTTTTAAAATCTGTATCCATTTTTATGTAATCTAAAAACTCGCGACGAACATTTTCATCTTTAAATTTACCGCCAAATTCTGATGTTACCGTGCTGCTTTCAATATCGCGTACGCCGCGTGAATTTACGCACAAATGTTTGGCATCAATAACACAGGCCACATCATCCGTTCCCAAAGCTTCCTGCAGCGATTGCACAACTTGCATTGTTAACCTTTCCTGAACCTGAGGACGTTTTGCGTAATAATCAACAATGCGATTCATTTTAGACAATCCGATGACGTTTCCGTTAGAAATGTAAGCTACGTGCGCTCTGCCCACAATTGGTAATAAATGATGTTCACAGGTAGAATAAACAACAATGTTTTTTTCCACCAACATTTCGCCATATTTATAATTATTGTCGAACGTGGATAATTTAGGTTTATTGGCCGGATTTAACCCGCCAAAAAGTTCATTTACAAATGATTTTGCCACTCTTTTTGGGGTTCCTTTTAAACTGTCATCATCCAAATCCATCCCTAAAGTAATCAATATATCTTTTACGCTTTCTTGAATTCGCGCAATTTTTTCGTGGTCTGAAATATCAAAAGCATCAGCTCTTAAAGGTGTTTTAGCAGAGGACCCTATGTGATCATCTCCCATTTCATCAATTCTATTTGTCATTATGTTTTTACCTTCAAACATTTTATTCATTAAAGTGCAAATTTACAATATATTTTAAAGTTGCGCCGTGATTCTAATTAATTCTTTTAAGTCGCAAACATCCTGTTCGCCGCTTTGCATATTTTTTAAAGTGTAAACATCCTTTTCAATTTCGTCAACGCCAACCATCACCACAAAAGGAATTTCTCTTTTATTGGCGTAATTCATTTGCTTCTTCAATTTGGCACTATCGGGATACAATTCCGATTTAATATTGTTTTTTCGCATTTCAACCAAAGCTTTCATACAAAAAGCAGCTTCTGTATCACCAAAATTAATAAAGAGCACTTTTGGTTTTGGAAGCTCCAAATCGGTAAATATATTCAATTCTTCCAGCACCAAATAAATACGGTCCAAACCAAACGAAATACCAACGCCACTCATATCATTTAAACCGAAAATTCCGGTTAAATCATCATACCTTCCGCCACCGCCAATAGATCCCATATTTACGCCTTCCGGCGCAGAAACTTCATAAATAGCACCGGTGTAATAATTTAACCCGCGCGCCAACGTAACGTCAATCACCAATTTAGCAGATTCTAGTCCGAATTTTTCCACATTATCGACCACAAAACGCAAATCTTCGACGCCTTTACTGCCCTCTTTCGATTCTGCTAATAAAGTCTGTAATTGGTTTAATTTTTCCTGATTGCTGCCGTGAAAATTAAATAAAGGTTTTACTTTTTCTATGGCTTGTTCAGATATGCCTTTTTCCATCATTTCTTTGGAAACGCCATCGGCTCCAATCTTGTCCAATTTATCAAGCGCCACCGTAAAATCGATTAATTTATCCGCAGCACCAATAATTTCGGCAATGCCAGCCAAAATTTTACGATTGTTCAACTTAATGGTGGTTCCAGGCAAATTTAATTTGCTGAAAACAGCATCATACAATTGCACAAATTCAATTTCCTGCCACAAACTTTTGCTTCCAACTACATCGGCATCGCATTGGTAAAATTCTCTAAAACG
>CAZBGP010000117.1:0-7823 GCA_964491495.1 uncultured Lutibacter sp.
TTGAGCTTCTTTAATTTTTGTAATTTTTCCTGTAATTTCCATATTTCTAATTATTGTATTAAAAGTACTTTCCAAGCACTCAGCACTTCATTTTTTTCTAAAAGCGCTTTCGCAAATGTATGTTTTTTCGCCGTATTAATTCCAATATATTCTGAATGTTCTTTCGCAAACTTATCAACATCAGCTTCAGAAGGAATCATTTCCAAATTGGCTAGCATTCCCAAATCATTTCCTGTTAATATGCTGCTGTTCCTTATTTCTGAAGGAATGGCATCAACGCCAATACCAAGAGTTGAAACTGGTTTTGGGATCTCAAAAAAACCTTCCCGGGCGCGAGAATACAAGCTTCCTCCTGCCCTGGCCACCAAATCTAATTTGTATTGATTGATGGTGCCATCATCATCCAAATAATCTTTATTTATGTGCAATTTCACCACTTCGCAAATGACCAAATTTCCGGCACCGCCTTCTGCACCAAGTTCAACTATTTCATTAACCTTGCACTCAAATTGAATGGGCGATTCGCCAACCCTGAACGGTTTTATTTTTTCAGAAGGCAACATCGTAAAACCTGCTTTTAAAAACTCATTCACACCTTCTGGATATTCGCTGCTTGCCAACGACATTTGATGGACAATCTCATAATTTACCACATTAATCACCACTTCTTTTGTCGCTTTGGCATTTTCCAACGTGTGCTTTGTGGTGTTATCCCTCACACGGCGTGCCGGTGAAAAAATTAAAATGGGCGGATTTGCGCTAAAAACATTAAAAAAACTAAATGGCGATAAATTTGGGTTTCCATGCGCGTCAAGCGTGCTTGCAAAAGCAATAGGACGCGGCGCAATGGCGCTTTGTAAATATTCCTGTAACTTTACTGTTGATATATCTTTTGGATCTATGCTTAGCATTTTTTGATTTTTAACAAATATAAATATTTCAAGGTTAAAATAATATAGATTTTATTTTTAAGTTATAGGAACTTATACTTTATATTTGAATATGGCTTCACAAAAGAATACACAGATAATCCGTTGGACAGTAATTTTGTCTTCATTTATCATTGTTGCCCTCATTCTTTGGAATACGTATGACTTTTTTCAAAAATTTAAACATGAAGAACGCGCCAAAATGGAAATTTTGGCAAAGGCTTATGAACGATTCAGCAGCGCCAGTTTAAATACCGACATTTCGCTGGAAGATAAAATTATTGTGAACAACCACAACATTCCAATGATTATTACCAATGAAAAAGACAGCATCACTGAATGGGCAAATTTAGATTCCGTTAAAGTAAAAAGGAAAAATTATTTGGAAAAACAGCTTTTTTTGATGAAAAGCCAAAACAAACCCATAACAATAAGCTACAAAGGCGAAGATTTAAAGCAATACATTTACTATCGAAATTCGGATTTATTAACCAAATTAAAATATTATCCTGTTGCTCTAATTCTTATTTTATTTTTATTTGCCAGCGTTATTTACCTGTTTTTTAAATCGAATAAAGTAGCGGAGCAAAACAAACTTTGGACAGGAATGGCTAAAGAAACCGCCCATCAAATTGGCACGCCGTTGTCATCACTGTTGGGTTGGATTGAAATTTTACGCCTTGAAAATACCAATGAAAATACCATAAAAGAAATTGAAAATGATGTTGTGAGATTAAACACGATTGCCGAACGATTTTCGAAAATTGGTTCTATTCCCGAATTAAAAGAACAAAATGTGGTGGAAGCAACCAGCGCTTCGTTTGACTATCTAAAATTAAGAAGTTCTAAACAGGTTGTTTTTAAATTTGAATCTTCGAAAGAAAAGATAACTGCAAAAATAAATCTGCAATTGTTTAGCTGGGTGATTGAAAATTTGGTAAAAAACGCCATAGATGCTATGGAAGGAAAAGGAAAAATTTCCCTGGCAATTACCGAAAACGAAAAAAATGTAACCATCACCATTGCTGATACCGGCAAAGGAATTCCAAAACATTTGCAGCACGAAATTTTTACGCCTGGTTTTACCACCAAAAAACGCGGCTGGGGATTGGGATTGTCACTCGCTAAACGAATTATTGAAGACTACCATAACGGTAAAATTGCCGTTTTAAAGTCGGAACTGGGTAAAGGAACCACTTTTGCGATTACGCTGAAAAAATAATTTTATAAATTGGCCGAAATTGCTTTGGCGGTGGCTTCAAATTCTGCAGGCGTCAATGTTACTTTATGCATAAATTGAATGTCCTTCATCGCTTCCAAAGGAATTAAATGCACGTGAACATGAGGCACTTCAAGTCCGATAACTGCCATTCCAATACGTTTGCATGGAATTGCTTTTTCCAAGGCGATCGCAATTTTTCTGGAAAAACGCATTAAACCATTGTAAGTTTCTTCATCCAACTCAAAAAGTTTGTTGGCTTCCTTTTTCGGCACCACCAACGTATGACCTTTTGCATTCGGATTTACGTCCAAAAAAGCATAAAAATCGTCGTTTTCAGCAACTTTATACGATGGAATTTCACCATTAATAATTTTTGTGAATAGTGTGCTCATGATTTTTATTTTTACCCAAAATTAATAAACCCTTTTCAAATAAAAAATTGAAAAGGATTTATACAGTTATTTAAAGAAAAATTATCCTCTGGTAATTTCCAAAATCTCAAATTCCATCACGCCGCTTGGTACCGTAATTTCGGTAATATCGCCTACTTTTTTGCCCAATAATCCTTTACCAATCGGTGAATTTACCGACAGTTTTCCTTCTTTCAAATTTGTTTCAGAATCGGCAACCAAGATATATTTAAATTCTGCTTTGGTCACTGTGTTTTTTAATCGTACGGTTGAATGAATCAATACTTTTGACGTATCCAACAACGATTCATCAACAATTCTTGCATTGGAAAGCACTTCTTTTAATTTGGCTATTTTCAATTCCAACATGGATTGTTCCTCTTTGGCAGCGTGATATTCGGCATTCTCGCTTAAGTCACCTTTATCTCTTGCTTCAGCAATATCATTACTTATTCTTGTACGTTCAACACGCTCTAAAAACTCCAATTCGTCCTTTAGTTTTTTCAACCCTTCTTCTGTATAATACGAAATATTACTCATAACTTACTGTTTAAATAAATACAAAAATCTCACAACTGGAAACCCAGAATGAGATTTAAAACAAATGTACAAAATATTTGTAAATTGCAACCGTTTAACAACAAACTTGATTTAATAACTATGCGAAAGCTGTTTTTATTGTTAACCCTTGCCTTGTTTTTTTCTTGCGAAAAGAACGACACCAACGATGTTTTGCCCGATGTTTTTGTCGATGAAACCATCAACCTAAATTTACCGCAGTACATTAACTTGCAAACACCTAGTGGCTTTGCCTATACAATTGGCGGCATTAAAGGAATTGTTGTTCAAAATACCGGCATTGGAAATCCGCCCTACAAAGCATTTGACCGTGCTTGCCCAAATAACGACTGCGCAACGCCTATGAATTTTGACGGCAGTTTAAAATTAAAATGCCCCTGCGATAACAGCGAGTACAGCATTATAGACGGATCGCCGCAAACTGCTGGAAATAATCATTTTGCAAGAGAATATCGCGTGATTGTTCTAAATGAATCAACATTAAATATTAGAAATTTTTAACTATTTATTTAGAATTTCTTTATAAAACGAAACCAATTAAAATAATATTTGGGGGTTCCCGCCGAAAAGGCGGTCGTGCTTTTCGTTACAAACTTTTTTACTTCGCCAAAAGGCAAATTAAAAAAGGTTTTTCACTACAATCACTAACCCAATAATTAAGAAAACAACAATAAATTTCATTTATACTTTATAAATTGTTGCAATTATTAAAATTTAGCAATCTTTATTAAAAACAGATTGGTATTTTTGTGCCAAACCTATATAAAGTGAAAAATTATTTCTCATCAAATTTTAGATTGGGCGTATTGGGCGGCGGACAATTAGGGAAAATGTTGTTGGCCGAAACGCAAAAATTCGATATTTATACCTGTATTTTAGACGCATCCAATGAAGCGCCCTGTGCACAAATTTGCAATGAATTTCACCAGGGAAGTTTAATGGATTTTGACACCGTTTACAACTTCGGCAAAAAAGTGGATTTGTTAACCATTGAAATTGAACACGTAAATATTGAGGCGCTTTTAAAACTTGAAAAAGAAGGTTTGGCCATTTATCCGCAGCCAGGCATCTTGCAAATAATTCAGAATAAAGGAAAACAAAAAGATTTTTTCAAAGAAAATAAAATCCCAACATCGCCACATAAAAGGTTTTCATCGCTGGCAGCATTAAAAAAAGAAGCCTTGCTGTATCCTTTTGTCTGGAAATCGGCGCAATTTGGCTATGATGGTACAGGCGTTAAAATTGTGAAAAATGAGGATGATTTGAATTTATTGCCAGACAATGAATCAATTACAGAAACGTTAATTCCGTTCAAAAATGAATTGGCCGTAATTGTTGCCAGAAATAAAAACGGAGAAATAAAAACATATCCTGTCGTGGAAATGGAATTCCATCCTGAAGCCAACCAAGTAGAATATGTCATTTGTCCGGCCAGAATTTCAGAAGAAGTCGCCGCAAAAGCAATAAAAGTTGCCTTACAGGTTGCAGAAGCTTTTTCACATATTGGCTTGTTGGCCGTTGAACTTTTTCAAACGGAAGATGACGAAATTTTGGTAAATGAGGTGGCGCCGCGCACCCATAACAGTGGGCATTACAGCATTGAAGCATCTTATACCAATCAGTTTGAGCAACACTTGCGCAGCATTTTAAACCTTCCTTTGGGGAATACCGACAGCAAAGTTGCCGGAATTATGGTAAATTTGGTGGGCGAAGAAGGTTTTTCAGGCGATGTTATATATCAAAATATAGAAAAAATACTTGAAATGAAAGGCGTAACGCCTCATATTTACGGAAAAAAACAAACGCGACCATTCAGGAAAATGGGTCATGTCACCATTGTAAATAACAATTTGACAGAAGCGCGAAAAATCGCTGAAGAAGTTAAAAACACCATTAGGGTAATTAGTCAATAATCATAGGAATTTGATGTGTTGGTTTTCAATTTTCAGTCTTTTAATTTTTAAATTTTAAACAAAATGAGCAAAGTAGGAATTATTATGGGAAGCAGTTCAGATCTTCCAATTATGCAACTGGCCATCGCTATTTTACAACGTTTTGATATTGAAACCGAAGTGGATATTGTTTCTGCCCATAGAACGCCCGAAAAACTTTTTGATTATGCAAAAAACGCACATACACGCGGAATTTCGGTCATTATTGCCGGCGCTGGCGGCGCTGCACATTTACCCGGAATGGTGGCTTCTATGAGTCCGTTGCCTGTTATTGGCGTTCCCATAAAATCGAGAAATTCCATTGATGGCTGGGATTCCGTGCTTTCAATTCTTCAAATGCCAAGCGGCGTTCCCGTGGCAACCGTTGCTTTAGACGGCGCTGAAAATGCCGGTATTTTGGCGGCACAAATTATTGGAAGTGCCGACAAAAAAGTACTGGATAAAATTATTCTTTACAAAGAAGCCTTAAAAACCAAAGTTTATAAAGCTTCCGAGGAACTTAAAAATAAAAAGATTTAAGTTTCGTTTTTAACTAAAAACAACGCAACATTTTAACAATCGTACGATTAAACATTTCATAATGAGCAATCCATTATTAGCTGTATTCAACACACCATTTGATACCGCACCATTCTCAAAAATAGAAAACAAGCATTTTAAGCCCGCATTTATTGAAGGCATTCAACTGGCAAAAACCGAAATTGACGCGATCACTAACAACAGCGAAGTGCCCACTTTTGAAAACACCATGGAAGCAATGGAATTTGGAGGAGAAAAACTGGACCGGATTTCAAGCATCTTTTTCAATCTAAATTCTGCCGAAACCAGTGAGGAAATTCAAAAAATTGCCCAAGAAATATCGCCAATACTTTCTGAATTTTCAAATGACGTTAAATTAAATGAACCATTGTTTAGAAGGGTTAAGCAAATTTATGAGGAAAAAGATTCGCTTAATTTAACCACAGAACAAGACACTTTATTAACCAAATCTTATAAAAGTTTTGTTCGAAACGGTGCCAATCTAAATGAAAAGGACAAATTGGAACTGCGAAAAATTGATATGGAACTTTCCAAATCAAAATTGACTTTTGGAGAACATGTTTTGGCTGAAGGAAATGATTTTGAGCTTCATTTGACCGATGAAAATGATTTAAAAGGCCTGCCTGAAAATACCATTGAAGCTGCGCAATTGACTGCAAAAGAAAAAAATAAGGAAGGCTGGATTTTTACATTGGATTATCCGAGTTACATTCCTTTTATGATGTATGCTGATGACAGAAGTTTAAGAAAAAAAATGGCAGTTGCCTTTGGCGCAAAAGCATTCAGAAACAATGAAAATGACAATCAGAAAACTTTATTAAACATTGTAAAACTTCGACATAAAAGAGCAAATTTATTGGGTTATAAAACGCATTCGCACTTTGTTTTGGAAGAGCGCATGGCCGAAAATCCAAAAATCGTCAATGATTTTTTAGAAGACCTGCTTGTAAAAGCAAAACCGGCCGCAGAAGAAGAATTTAAAAAACTATCCGATTTTGCAAAAAAAGACGGTATTAAAAAACTTCAAAAATGGGATAGCGCTTATTATTCGGAAAAATTGAAAAAAGCCCTTTTCGATTTGGAAGAAGAACAGTTAAAACCTTATTTCAAACTTCAAAATGTGATTGATGGCGTTTTTGGGGTTGCCAACAAATTATACGATTTGGAGTTTGAAGAAATTTACACGATTGAAAAATACCATGAAGATGTTAAAACCTTTAAAGTAACAGATACTTCAGGCAATTTTATCGCCATCTTATATGCCGATTTTTTCCCAAGAAAAGGAAAAAGGGACGGCGCCTGGATGACTTCCTTTAAAAGCCAATGGATAAAAGACGGCGAAAACTCAAGGCCACACATTTCAATCGTCTGCAATTTTACCAAACCCACCGAAACCAAACCATCATTATTGACTTTTAATGAAGTGACTACCTTGTTTCATGAATTTGGGCATGCATTACATGGAATGTTGGCAAATACCACTTATCCAAGTTTATCAGGAACCAACGTGTTTTGGGATTTTGTGGAGCTGCCAAGCCAATTGTTAGAAAATTGGTGTTATGAAAAAGAAGCCTTGAACTTATTTGCAAAGCACTTTGAAACGAATGAGCCAATACCGATGGAATTGATTGATAAAATTAAAAAATCATCTAATTTTTTAGAAGGAATGCAAACGCTGCGTCAGTTGAGTTTGGGAATGTTGGATATAAATTTTCATGCAAATGACCCTTCAAACATAAAAAATGTAAAGGAATTTGAAAACTTGTCGTTTAAAAACACCCAATTATTCCCTGATATCAAAGAGAACTGTATGAGTACTTCGTTTTCCCATATTTTTCAGGGCGGATATTCATCAGGATATTACTCTTACAAATGGGCAGAAGTTTTGGATGCAGATGCTTTTGATTTCTTTTTGCAAAATGGAATTTTTGACAAAGCAACCGCGCAAAAATTTAAAGACAATGTTTTATCAAAGGGCGGCACAGATAAACCTATGAAATTGTATGTTAATTTTAGAGGCAAAAAACCGAACAATAATGCTTTATTAAAAAGAGCAGGATTGCTGAAGTAGATAAAACCTTTAACATAAAAAACACAAACAGCGCTTCAAAAAGGCGCTGTTTGTGTTTTGACTATTTAATAAAAGAAGCAGCCGTAACCAATAACTTGAGAAATTGTCGTCCCCACAACG
>CAZBGP010000118.1:0-7551 GCA_964491495.1 uncultured Lutibacter sp.
AAATAGTTTCATTATCTGTAAATGATTTTTGTGTTTTTGCCATACAAATAGGAAAATTATTAAAGCCCAATCGGTCAATTCTTTTCAGATTTAATAATGCTTTTTTATCAAAATCGACACCATCGGCGCCATAAATTTCTTTAGCAATGGTTTCAATTTTTTCTTTTACCGGTGAATTCCAGTTGTACAATGGTTTAAATTTGGATTTGTTTGCATCAACCACTTTTACAACAGCTTCCGCAAGTTTTGTTGTGCCCTCTCCTCCTTTTGCCCAGCCTTCAGAAACAACAGCCTGAACGCCCATTGCATCACATTTTTCAATAATATAATTAACTTCTTCTTTTGAATCGCTTATAAAAGCATTGATGGCAACCACAGGTTCAATATTGAATTTTCTGATGTTTTCAATGTGTTTTTCCAGATTGGGAAAACCTTTTTTAACGATCTCTAAATTTGGCGTGTTGTATTCCTCTTTTTTGGCGCCTCCGTGATGACGCAATGCCCTGATTGTTGCTACCAGCACCACTGCTTTCGGACTTAAATTGGCGGCCACACATTTGATGTTCAAGAATTTTTCGGCACCTAAATCCGCCCCAAAACCTGCTTCGGTAACCACATAATTTGACAAAGAAAGGCCCATTTTAGTCGCAAGAATGGTATTGGTTCCTTGCGCAATATTTGCAAACGGACCGCCATGAATGATGGCTGGATTTTCTTCCAAAGTTTGCACCAAATTTGGTTTAATGGCATCTCGCAATAAAATTGCCATCGCGTTTTCTGCCTTTAAGTCACGGGCAAAAATCGGTTTGTTGTCGAAAGTAAATCCAACAAAAATATCTCCCAAACGTTTTTTCAAATTTTCAAAATCGGTAGCCATACATAAAATAGCCATCACTTCAGATGCTGGCGTAATATTAAAGCCATCTTCACGCGGAATGCCGTTAACGGTACCACCCAATCCGATCACGATATATCGCAACGCCCTGTCGTTCATGTCAATAACGCGCTTCCAAACTACAGTTCTTGCATCCAGATTCAAATTATTAACTGTGCTTTGCAAATTATTATCGATTAAGGCCGATAATAAATTGTTTGCTTTTTCAACCGCATTAAAATCGCCGGTAAAATGAAGGTTGATGTCTTCCATAGGAACAACCTGCGAATAACCGCCGCCGGCTGCGCCGCCTTTAATTCCAAAAACGGGTCCCAATGATGGTTCTCGCAATACAACCGTGGCTTGTTTTCCAATTTTATTCAAGCCTTCCGTTAACCCAATAGAAACCGTTGTTTTACCTTCACCTGCAGGTGTTGGGGTAATCGCAGTAACCAAAATCAAATTGTTATTTTTGATTTTATTTTCATCAATAAAACTTAGTGGTAACTTCGCTTTGTATTTCCCAAACATTTCTAAATCATCTTCTTCAATGCCTAACTTGGCAGCAATTTCTTTAATGTGTATTAATTTTTTATCCTGTGCTATTTCTATATCTGACAAATGTTTCATATTTATTAAATTTTAATAACAAATATATAAAATTCATCCTTCAGAATTGTTATAAATATGGATATGATAATTAACCTATATAAAAAGAAAAAAAGAATTGTCAGTTCTTAATTGAAATTATATATTTGCACGTTAAATCAAACTACATTTATATAAAATAAATTTAAAATGCAAAACAAAGGACTTATAAAGTTATTCGCTATTCTATTCGGATTAGTAAGTTTATATCAATTATCATTTACATGGTTTACAGGTGGTGTTGAAAATAAAGCAAAAGTGTACGCAGAATCTAGATCTGATGACGGCCGTGAAATAGCCCGATTGGAAAGAGCGTATTTAGACTCTGTTGCAAATTATCCGGTCATAGATTTAGGTTTTGTGCAATTTAGCTATAACGAAATTAAAGACAAACAACTAAACTTAGGATTAGACCTTAAAGGTGGTATCAATGCTATTTTACAGGTTTCTGTGAAGGATATTTTAATTGGATTGTCTAACGATTCAAAAAATCCTGTGTTCAATGAAGCATTGGCAAAAGCAGATTTGGCTCAAAAAAGCAGCGATGATACTTATTTAAATTTATTTTTTGATGAGTTCAAGAAATTAAGTGACGGAAAAGTTAAATTAAGCGATCCAAGTATTTTTGGAAACAAATCTTTACGTGAAAAAATAAACTTCAAATTAACTGATGAAGAAGTAAAACCAATAATTGAAGCAGAAATCTCTGGTTCAATCAATACCGCTTTCGAAGTATTAAGAAGTCGTATCGATAAATTTGGTGTTACTCAACCAAATATTCAACGAATTGGAAACTCAGGTCGTATCTTAATTGAATTGCCTGGCGCAAAAGATATTGACCGTGTTAAAAAATTATTGCAGAGCACTGCTGAATTAGAGTTTTGGGAAGTTTATTCAAATCAGGAAACAGCAAATTTCTTTTTTCAAGCCAACACAGTTGTTGAAAATTTATTGAAATCGGAAACACAAATTGACACTACTGCAGCGCCAAAAGACAATATTGATGATTTATTGGGTGCGGTTTCTGATTCATTGGCAACCAACCAAGCAACTAATTTATTCACTTATTTAACGCCAAGTATCCCTCAAGATGAAAATCAAATTTCATCGGTAATAGGAACTGCTAAAGTTGCCGATACTGCAAGAGTAAACAAATATTTAGCGATGACTGAAATTAGGGCTTTGCTTCCTAACGATATGAAGTATGCTAAATTTCTTTGGGATGCCAAACCATTTTCTGCAACTTCAGCAACCAACGAAAGTACCGAGTTAATTTATTTATATGGTATCAAATCTAACCGCGAAGACATTGCCCCAATTGAAGGTGATGTAATTGAAGATGCGAGTCAGGAATACGGGCAAACCAGCGCTCCAGAGGTAAGTATGACTATGAATGCGGCCGGAACAAAACTTTGGGCTAAAATGACTACCGATAATGTAGGTAAATTTGTTGCTGTTGTGTTAGATGATTATGTATATACTGCACCTTCAGTAAATACTGCCATTTTAAATGGAAGAACATCCATTTCTGGCGGAAGTATGACTGTTGCTGAGGCACAAGATATCGCAAACGTATTAAAAGCAGGTAAATTACCGGCCGCGGCACATATTATTCAATCAGAAATTGTTGGGCCATCTTTAGGGCAACAAGCCATTGACAGCAGTATGTACTCATTCTTTTTGGCATTGTTGATTGTTTTTGCCTGGATGATTTTCTACTATGGAAAAGCTGGTGTAATAGCCGATTTTGCCTTAATAGTGAACCTTTTATTTATTTTCGGAATCTTAACAGCTTTCGGCGCGGTATTAACGTTGCCAGGAATTGCCGGTATTATTTTAACCATCGGTATGGCGGTTGATGCAAACGTAATTATCTACGAAAGGATTAAAGAGGAATTAAGCCATGGAAAAGGTTTAAAAGCCTCCATAAAATACGGATTTAGTTATGATGGTGCATTTTCAGCGATTTTAGATGCAAACGTTACATCATTGTTAACCGGTATCATCTTATATGTTTTCGGAACAGGTCCGGTACAAGGATTTGCGTATACCTTTATTGTGGGTATTTTAACTTCATTGTTTACTGCAATTTTTATCTCTCGTTTGGTGATTGACTGGTATGCTGCAAAAGGAAAAATATTTACATTCAATACGAGCATTACAAAAAATTGGTTTACCAAAATCAATGTTGATTTCTTAAAATTAAGAAAACCGGCTTATATATTTTCAGGTATTTTAGTTATAATAAGTATTGTGTCACTATCTACAAACGGATTAAATTACGGGGTAGATTTCATCGGCGGAAGATCTTATGTGGTTAAATTTGAAAAAGCCACAAGCGCTACTGATGTTGCAAATACATTAAAAGACGTATTTGGAGATGCTCCAGAAGTAAAAACATACGGGGAAGCAAGTCAGTTAAAAATTACCACCAAATATAAAATTGATATAGAGGACAAAGCTATTGATGATGAAGTGCAAGAATTATTATATGCAGGTTTAAAAACATACAATCCAGCAGGACTTTCTTTGGAAGAATTTAAGCCTGGTTATGATGGCACTAAAACTATTGGAATTATGAGTGCAATGAAAGTTGAACCAACAATTGCCGATGACATCAAAACTGCTGCAGGATGGGCTATTCTAGGGTCGCTATTAGTGATATTCCTTTATATTTTATTTAGATTTAGCAAGTGGCAATATGGTTTAGGAGCTGTTGTTTCATTATTTCATGACGTTTTAATTGTATTTGGTGTCTTCTCTATATTTTATAAAATTTTACCTTTTGATATGGAGATTGGGCAATCCTTTATTGCAGCAATTTTGACCGTATTAGGATATTCAATAAACGATACCGTGATTGTTTACGACAGAATACGTGAGTTCACAAAAACCCACACTTCCTGGAGTTTAGGTAAAGTAATAAATACCGGATTGAACAGCACAATGGGTAGAACAATAAACACCTCATTAACCACATTATTGGTTTTGGTTGCCATATTCTTATTTGGTGGTGACTCTATTAAAGGATTTATGTTTGCGTTAATCGTTGGTATTGGTGTTGGTACTTATTCCTCTTGGTTTATTGCTTCTCCAATAATGTATGATACCACTAAAAAGTTTGATAAAGAAAAAAAATAAAAGTAATTTTACTGCAAAGGCAAAACCGTTTTGAGTAGTCAAAACGGTTTTTGTATTTCAAATTAGCAATTATATCATCATTAAGGGCTAATTTTACCTATTGATTGTTAAATTTGTAACAAAGCATAAAAATGAGCCTAATTAAAATACACAATAACTATTTCAAAAAATATATTTCCGAAGAAAAAATTGCGGAAGCCATCGATAAAATGGTAGTGCAAATTACAGAAGATTGCAAAGACGAAACACCTATTTTTATTGGAATATTAAACGGTTCTTTTATGTTTGTTGCCGATTTGGTGCGTAAATATAACTACAGCTGTAAGGTTTCTTTTGTGAAACTAGCCTCTTATGAAGGCACGAATTCAACAGGAAAAATAAAGCAGTTGGTGGGATTGAATGAAGATTTGGAAGGAAAGACCGTTATTATTTTAGAAGATATTGTTGATACAGGAAACACACTACAAGAAATTTATGACATTTTTGCAGATAAAAAATTAAAACAACTTAGAATAGCTACCCTGTTTTTTAAACCCGATGTATTTAAAAAAGAATTGCCGATTGATTATATTGGTATTTCAATTCCCGATAAATTTATTATCGGATATGGTTTAGATTATGATGGTTTGGCGAGAAATCTCTCTAGTATTTACCAACTTACAACACCTCCAAAAATGAAAAACATTGTTTTATTCGGACCTCCGGGCGCGGGAAAAGGAACACAAGCGGATTTGCTCAAAGAAAAATACAACCTTGTCCATATTTCGACAGGCGACGTTTTCCGCTATAATATCACAAACAAAACCGAACTTGGAATGCTGGCAAAATCCTTTATGGACAATGGTGATTTGGTTCCTGATGAGGTGACCATTAATATGCTTAAGGCCGAAGTCGATAAAAATTCAGCCGCCAACGGATTCATTTTTGACGGATTTCCTCGCACAGAATCGCAGGCAAAAGCATTAGATGATTTTTTAGAAGAAAAAGGAGAAGTCATCAGCGGTATGGTTGCTTTGGAAGTGCCGGAAGATTTGTTGGTTACACGATTGTTGGAACGCGGTAAAATAAGCGGAAGAACCGACGACCAGGATGAAAGTAAAATTCGCAACAGGTTTAATGAATACAATACAAAAACTTCTGTTTTAAAGGATTATTACCAATTTCAAGGAAAATATTTTGGTGCAGACGGCGTTGGATCGATTGACGATATTACCAAGCGTTTGTCACGAATAATTGACCAATTATAGAAAAATAGTTTCCGCTAAATTTAAAAAAGTAAAATTTTCGTTTTCAAAATTGTACCTTTGCACGCTTAAACCCAAACTTGGGTAAACTATTTTATACGAAAATGACTGAAGAAAATTTTGTTGACTATGTTAAAATTTACGCTTCTTCCGGTAAAGGAGGACGAGGTTCTACGCACTTACATAGGGAAAAATACATAGACAAAGGTGGCCCGGATGGTGGAGATGGCGGTCGTGGCGGACACGTGATTGTGCAAGGAAACAAAAATATGTGGACACTTTTTCCACTAAAATTTAAAAAACACTTCAAAGCCGAGCACGGTGGCGACGGCAGCAAGCAACGAAGTACCGGTAAAGACGGTAAAGACGTTTATATAGAAGTGCCAATGGGAACCATTATCAGAGATGGCGAAACACAGGAAATTTTATTTGAAATTACCCACGAAAACCCAGAGCAAATTTTGCTTGATGGCGGTATGGGCGGATTGGGAAACTGGAATTTTAGGTCTTCAACCCACCAAACGCCAAGATTTGCGCAGCCGGGTATCGATTTTAAAGAAGGCTGGTTTCAGTTGGAATTAAAAGTATTGGCTGATGTTGGATTGGTTGGTTTTCCAAATGCCGGGAAATCTACGTTACTTTCTGTTATTACTGCAGCAAAACCAAAAATTGCAGATTACGCTTTCACCACGTTAAAACCCAATTTGGGCATTGTGGAATATAGAGATTATCAAACTTTTGTAATGGCTGATATTCCCGGAATCATTGAAGGAGCCGCTGACGGAAAAGGTTTGGGACATCGTTTTTTAAGACATATTGAACGAAACTCCATCTTATTGTTTTTAATTGCCGCTGATTCTGCCGATATTCAAAAAGAATATGATATTTTATTGAATGAATTGAAACAACATAATCCCGAATTACTTGATAAAACCAGATTACTTGCCATATCAAAATCCGATTTGTTGGATGATGAATTGAAAGCAGAAATTATCAAAGAATTGCCTAAAGGAATTAAAACACTTTTCATCTCATCGGTTGCCCAACAAGGATTAATCGAATTAAAAGATACTTTATGGGCAATGCTGCACGATTAAAATTAAAAGCAAATTGGGTTTGCATATAAATATAAAATAAGCGTGAAGTAAAACAATCGCGCTTTTTTTATGGTTACATATCTTTGTTCAATCGAATTTATTTGGTGAAAACCTGAGTTTTATTGCACTCTTTTATAAATTTTTTCGCCGCTTTCATCCTCTACTTTCAAATTTCCTTGTAAGTCCAGTTCCAGCAATCGAGGTTGTTTAAACGCTGCCCATTTTATTATGAATAAATTAGGCATAGACGTTTTATAAATTACGGCAAATTCGAATTTTTCGTCACCGCCAACAAAGGAATAATAATCCTCTTTTTTGGATATGATACATTCTCCCCATTTATCAACAAAATATTTGCCTTCTATGGAATTTACAACAGGCACAACATAAGTTTTCACGGTTTCAGGTTTTTCTTCCTTGGCTTCTTTTTTATCGATTTTTTTTGATATGGACATTGGAGGAGTTTCCTTAACTTTTGGAACTTCCATAGCTTGCTTTACTTCAACAACAGGCATAATTTCCTTGACAGTTAGTTTTTCAATTTCAA
>CAZBGP010000119.1:0-7499 GCA_964491495.1 uncultured Lutibacter sp.
GCGGATTTGGCGGATCGGTAAGTGCTTTGCGACTTTCTGAAAAAGGTTACAAAGTTCTGGTGATTGAGAAAGGAAAGTGGTTTACGGGCAAAGATTTTCCCAAAACCAATTGGAATTTAAAAAAGTGGTTATGGCAGCCAAATATGAAGTTGTTTGGATTTTTTAAAATGACTTTTTTAAACCACGTGACCGTTTTATCGGGTGTTGGCGTTGGCGGCGGATCACTGACTTACGCCAATACACTGCCAGTTCCCAAATCAAATTTTTTCACTTCGGGAAGTTGGGCCGCTTTAAACAATTGGGAAGAAGCATTGAAACCGCATTATGAAACCGCTTATAAAATGCTGGGCGCGGCAACAAATCCTTCCTTTTTTGAAGCAGATGAAACCCTGCGGAAATTGGCCAATGAAATAGGTGAAGAAAATGCTTTTGAAGCGACAAATGTGGCAGTTTATTTTGGTGAAGCAGGAAGAACGGTAGAAGATCCATATTTTGAAGGAAAAGGTCCCGACAGAACCGGATGCGTTTTTTGCGGTGCTTGTATGACGGGTTGCCGGTACAATGCAAAAAACACGTTGGATAAGAATTATTTGTATTTGGCGCAACAGTTGGGTGCAGAAATTTTGGCCGAAAAAGAAGTGGTCGATGTGACAGTTTTGGGAGCAAAAAATGGTGCTGACGGCTACAAAATTGAATTTATTTCGAGTATCGGAAAAAAGGAAAAAGCCAGTGTTATCGTAAAAGGCGTTATTTTTTCAGGCGGCGTTGTGGGTACGGTGCCTTTGCTTTTAAAACTGAAAAAGAAATCGCTGCCAAATTTGTCGGAAATGGTTGGATGTGCCATAAGAACCAACAACGAATCTTTAATGCTAGTGACTTCAACCAATAAAAATTTCAAAGATTTTTCCAAAGGAATTGCCATTGGCTCTATTTTACAAACCAGTGAAAATTCTCATTTGGAACCCGTGCGATATGGCGTAGGTTCTGCTTTTTTCCGAACAATGACCATTCCAGTCATCTTTAATAAATACGCAGTATTGCGACTTTTGGGTGTTTTATTTTTAATAGTAAAATTCCCCATAAAATTGCTGAAAACTGTTTTTGCCAAAAATTATGCGAAACGCACGTCAGTCTTGCTATTTATGCAATCGGTTGACAGCACTATCAGATTAAAATTAGGAAACATCACAAAAATGAAAACGGTGCCTGAAAATGGGCCAACACCATCAGGAATTATTCCTGAAGCATTTCATTTAAGCAAAAAATACGGCAAAATAGTCAACGGAATTCCTTTTGGAAATTTTGTGGATGTTTTGCTGGGAACGCCAACCACTGCGCATATTTTGGGTGGCGCGGTGATGGGTGAAGACAGTTCCAAAGGTGTTATTGATAAAAATAATCAGGTTTTCGGCTATCAAAATATGTTTGTTTGCGACGGTTCCATGATTTCGGCAAATCCGGGCGTAAATCCGTCATTGAGCATCACCGCAATTACAGAGTATGCGATGAGCAGAATTGAAAGAAAAAGTCTGAATACCGAAGACGGTAGTCCGAAGTAAAATGTTAAAAGTTAAAAAATCACTTCACGAAATAAAAATTTACTGAATGAACTTTTTGATTTTAATACCGTTGGACTAAAAAAGTCATTCGAAAAGGTTTGACCATTTTTATTTTTTGTTGACTATCGTATTTATATAAATTTGAATTTAAGGGTTATGTATTGACAATACACGAGTTAAGTTTTATGATTCGGTTAAATCATGCCATAAAATAGTTATGAACATCGTAAAATTAATGTTGTAAATAGTTTTTGATTTTAGTAAGTTTGAATAATATACCAAAAAAGCAAAGTTTATGTATAATTCTAAAATAACCGGTCTTGGATTCTACGTTCCTGACAATATTGTTACCAATGATGATTTGGCAAAAATGATGGACACCAACGATGAGTGGATTCAGGAAAGAACAGGAATTAAAGAGCGAAGATGGATTCCTGAAGGCAGTGAAGATTCTTCCTCCGTAATGGGCGCAAAAGCTGCTCGAATTGCTATTGAAAGAGCCGGACTTACCAAAGATGATATTGATTTTATTGTTTTTGCAACCTTGAGTCCAGATTTTTATTTTCCGGGTTGCGGTGTTCAGATTCAGGAAATGCTTGATATGAGAACTGTTGGTGCGATTGATATCCGAAATCAATGTTCTGGTTTTGTTTATGCACTTTCTGTTGCCGACCAGTTTATTAAAACTGGGATGTATAAAAATATATTGGTGATTGGCGCCGAATTTCATTCGGGCGGATTGGATAAAACAGACAGAGGCAGAGGGGTTACGGTAATTTTTGGTGATGGGGCAGGAGCGGCTGTCTTGTCGAGAACTGAAGACAACAATAAAGGAATCTTGTCAACCCATTTGCATTCTGAAGGAAAACATGCCAAAGAATTAATAGTTGCTGCGCCCAGCATTAAACATTGGGTGCCAGAAATTTTAGCGGCCAATGACGAAAATGACGAATCTTACTTCCCTTACATGAACGGAACATTTGTTTTTAAGAATGCAGTTGTCCGTTTTTCTGAAGTTATTATGGAAGGTTTAAAAGCTAATAATCTGGAGGCTTCTGACATTGATATGTTAATTCCTCATCAAGCGAATTTAAGAATATCCCAGTTTGTTCAGAAAAAATTCGGATTGAATGATGATCAGGTGTATAACAATATTATGCAATATGGAAATACTACAGCAGCATCAATTGTCATTGCACTTACAGAAGCTTGGGAAAACGGAAAAATAAAAGACAATGATATTGTAGTTTTGGCCGCTTTTGGCAGCGGATTTACTTGGGGAAGCGTAATTATTAGGTGGTAAAAAAAGTTTAAAGTTTAAAGTTTAAAGTTGAACAAAGGCATTTGGCAAAAATGTTTAAGGATTAAAAGTCTTTTTTCTCTAATCCCGAAATCAAATCTCCCTTTCCTTTGGAAAAGCCTGTCCCGTTTTTAGAACGGGAGGCTGGGGATAGGAAAAAAATTAAAAGCCTCTAAAACGCAAGTTTAGAGGCTTTCTCAAAAAGACTATCAATTAACTAATTCAAATAATTATAAATATTCTTTTATATGTTTTAAGCATTTATATGCTTTAAATGTTCGTAATGTTTACACTGCAAATTTAAGGCTTCAACGTGTTTAACTTGTTAAAAGATAGTTAATTAAATGTAAACAAATTCACAAAGTTTTTACATAAATCCGCCACTTCCCTGAGTTTCATTGTTATCTCTTACTTTACGACTTTTTGCGCTATTTTTTCCGCCGCCAAATTTGTACATAAATCCAACATAAGCGGTTCTGCTTTCCCAGTTAAATTGTCCTGACTGCGGATAAGGATTTTCTGATTCAAATTTGAATTTCATTCCTTCAAAAATATCGTTAACCCTAAAGCTGATGGTTCCTTTGCCATCAAGTACATTTAAACTGGCGCCTGTGTTGATCATCCACATTGGGTCTGTTTTAAATTGGATAGATTCTCCGCCGCCTCTGTACATTCCAAACAATTGAAAACGAAGATTTTTGGTGGCGTTAAAATTATTGTTTACCCTGAAATTAAAGGAATTGTTGGTAACTTCAAGCTGATCCCCGTTGGCAATTCCGCTTTCTTTTTGCGCATATAAATCGAAACTTCCACTCACTCTCCACCAATTTGCTATTTTGTGATTACTGGAAAATTCCACCCCATATCTGTTGTTGCTTTCCGTATTTGTGTAGGACATTTCTACTTTGTCATCATCCAAAGGATCAACATTCAGAATTCTGGCAATATTATCATTGACTTTTCTGAAGAAAGTTCCAAAAGTAATGGAACCATCTTTGTACTGGCGTGTATAATTTAATTCGTAGGAATTGGTGAATTGCGGTTTAAGATTCGGATTTCCTACTGAAGTCACTGTTGGCGAACTCCATTCTCTAATTGGATTTACCTGGCCAATTGACGGACGGTCGACCCTGCGGCTGTAACTTAACTGAAACTGATTTTTTTCACTGGCATTGTATGTGAAAAATGCAGATGGATAAACCGTAAAAATTTCATCTTTGTAAGTCGCTGTTTCCGTGTTTTTAACAAAAGTACCATCTACTTCATATTGTTCCAATCGTGCACCCAATTGTACGGCCAATTTGTTGAACGTCTGGTTGTAGTTTGCATAACCTGAATAAATTTTCCGGTCATATTCAAAAGAAGAATTGCCTTTTGGTTCAGTTTCATACCAGCCGTTTCCATCATTAATTAAATCACCGTTTGCGTCGTACACAAATTCGTGCTGGCTGGTGACATTGTTATTTTTGGTGTCTTCCATTCTGGCTTCCAAACCAAGTTCCATTTTGGCATTTTCAGAAATTGGGTTGGTATAATCCAGGTTGATCAGGTTTGTTTTTCGGTCATTTGTCACGATGTCATTGTAATTTGAAATCAGATTATTTGGACGAATTGTTTCTTTATATAATGCATTTTCCGGACTGTCAGAGTTTGAAAAATTTGCTTCCAGCTCTAAATTATGGCCTTTCTTATCAAAATTAAGGCTGTAATTAAAATTATAGGCGGCTGAATTGTTGTCGCCTTCAACCATATTTAAGCTGTTGCTGTTTAAAATATTGTTGTAAAAAACCGTGGTGTTTCCGTCAGTTTCTGAATTTGACACATTTTGGGTTGTGTAGAAGGAGAATGTATTTTTATCATTCAAATAAACATCGGCGCCCAATTTCAGCAAATGAGAAGTTTGGTCACTTTCAGTTAAAAAGTTTTGAATGGAATTGTTGTCGTATCTGAACATTTTACCGCTGTTTTCACTTTTGCCGTCGTTCATCCCATAATTTGAAAAGAAATTCACTTTTCCAGTTTTAAAATTCATATCCAATGATCCGTTAAAACGATTATGAATTCCTGAAGTTATTCCTGTGTTTACGGTGGCATTAAATCCTAAATTCGAATTTTTATTCAATACAATGTTTATAATTCCACTCATTCCTTCCGGATTGTATTTTGCTGATGGATTTGTAATCAATTCAATACTTTTGATCGAGGTTGATGGAATTTGCCTTAACAATTGCGCCGTGTCAATATTCGATGGTTTTCCATCAACCAAAACCCGCACATTGTCATTTCCGCGCAAGCTAATATTACCTGTTTGGCTATCGACCGAAACGGATTGCACATTGTTTAACAGTTCCGAAGCTGTTGCGCCGGCAGATGTTAAATCCTTTCCTACGTTGATCACTTTTCTGTCAATTTTTTGCGTTACCGTTGAGGTTTCAGCTACCACCAGCACTTCATCCAATTGTGCTGCTTCTTCTTCTAAAGCAATGGTTCCTAAATTAATGTTGGAATTTAATTTGCTAATATTTATTTTTTTTGTTGCGGTTTTGTAACCAATAAACTGAATTTCGACATTGTTTTCACCTTCAGGAATTTGTTTGATTGAAAAATTTCCATTTGCATCGGTTATGCCACCTGTAGTCGTTTTTTTGTTGGCATCTTTAATAACAATGCTCACATAAGGCAATGCCTGTTTTGTCGTTTCGTCAATCACTTTTCCGGTAACTACGCCAGTTTTCGGATTGTCATTTGATGGAAGTTGTGCAGAAATAGTCAATGATAGGAATAGACTGCATAATAAAAGTATTTTTTTCATTTTTCGTAAGTAGTAATTAGTAGTAAATTATCTTATTTTTTAATTAATATTTCAATTTGGCATTGTGCCATTTTTCTTTTTAACTGATTTTCGTTTTTAATAGACTACAAACATTGAATTATGTTACAGTGTTTTCTAAACTTTAACTAATTTTGTTAAATGTTAAAAAACACCTTGGTTCTTGGAGCCTCTACAAATCCAAGCAGGTATTCTTATAAAGCCATTCAAAAGTTAACCAATTACGGGCATCCGGTATTCGCCATAGGAAATAAAGAAGGGGAAGTTAGCGGCGTAAGAATATCTAAAGAAAAATTGATGTTTGAAGACATTGATACGATAACGCTGTATTTAAATGAAAATAATCAGAAAAGTTTTTATGATTATATTCTTGAATTAAAACCAAAGCGTGTGCTGTTTAATCCCGGGACTGAGAATGCGGAATTGCAAAATTTACTGACAAAACACCATATTGCATTTGAAGAAGCGTGTACGTTGGTGTTGCTAAGTATTGGCCAATATTGATTTTGCCGACTTATTTTACACTTATTCAATTGATATTCTATCCTGTTTTTTAACATTTATAATTTCACGAAACAATCAATAATTTCTTTTAGATTGCTGAACAATTATTTTTTCAAACTGCCAATAAATAAATGTTCCAACAAGTGGCTTAGTGATTGCTTATGAATAACAAATCGGGTTTCCAATGGTCAAAGGTTTTATTGATCTCGTCAATGAGAGATCCTAATTTTTTTTAAGACTATTTTTTTATTTCGGGAAGTTGTTTTTTAATTTTTCCAATCAATCTATAGCTCTTTATTTTTCAGATTATTCGATATCGACAGTTAAAATTCAATAATTAACGATTCCTGTGGATTACCTGATTATATAACTAACTTCCAACTCAGCCTGCATTTCATTTACTTATTTAATGAGTTAATAGGGCATTTAAGGAAGAACTTCTATCAATTTTATAGTTGCCAGCTTATTTTAATTGGTCTGCATAATAAAAATTTGCAGGTAATCCGCCCGTATGCCAAAATAAAATGTTTGCATTTGACGGTATTTTGTTTTCTTTTAAATAATCCATCATGGCATAAAATGCGCGTCCGGTATAAACAGGATCCAAAATAATTCCTTCATTTTGCGCCAATTCTTTAATAGCTTCTTTTTCATTTTGGGTAATTACGCCATAACCTGCTTCGTTGTAATCGTTATTGATTTTCACATCAGCAAGCGTATATTCTCTTTTGATATTTAACAACAATTTTCCATCACTTATCAATTGAAGCACCACTTCTTCGAGGCTCAGGCCTTGTGTTTCATTTTTGTCAATTCCGATGGGAATCAATTTCATATTTAAATGGTATAAATCATTTCCCAACGTCAATCCGGCTTGTGTGCCTCCCGAACTGGAAGCAAAAAACAGATAATCAATCTGAAGGTTTTGGGCAATAAGTTGTTCTTTTAATTCTTTAAGGGCATTTACAAACCCAAGCGCTCCGGTAATATTCGATCCGCCATAGGGAATTACAAAGGGTTTTTTACCTTCCAATTCCAATTGTTGTTTTAGAGTTTCTATGTCTTCACCTTTCCTTTTTTCTCCCGTAAAATGAATTTGTGCGCCCAATAAATCGGACAACAGCAAATTGCCGTTATATTTTTCGGGGACTGTACCGCCCAAAAGCAAATGACATTCCAGTTTGGCGATGGCGCAAGCAGCCGCGGTTTGTCTGCAATGGTTGGATTGTTGTGCGCCGGCCGTAATTACCGTATCGCATCCATTATTTAGCGCTTCCTGAATTAAATATTCAAGTTTTCTGGTTTT
>CAZBGP010000120.1:0-7249 GCA_964491495.1 uncultured Lutibacter sp.
CATTGCTAAAGAAATTTATGGCGCCGATGGTGTCGATTTTGATAAAAAAGCATTGCTAAATTTAAAAAGAATTGACCGATTGGGCTTTAATAATTTCCCTATTTGTATGGCGAAAACGCAAAAATCATTTACAGACAATGAAACCATTTTGGGAAGGCCAACAGGATTTAATGTAACTGTGCGGGAAATTGAAATTTCTGCCGGTGCCGGTTTCATTATTCCAATTTTGGGTGAAATGATGCGTATGCCTGGATTGCCTGGCGTTCCGGCTTCTGAAGGAATGACCATTGACAACAATGGCGTAATTTCCGGGTTGTCGTAATTGTTTAGAAATAAAATTATTAATAGTAAATAAAATTTAACCGCAAAGGCCGCAAAGAAGGCGCAATGTTCGCGAAATGTTGGTTTTTTAAATCAGTGTTTTGCGCTCTTAGCGAAAAACTTAGCGCTCCTTGCGGTTAAAAATTGAGTTATTTTTAGGCAGTCTCTTTTTTATTTAAAATGCAATTTCATTCCCTCGTGGGAAGCTGTAAAACCCAAATCTTCGTAAAATTTTATGGCTCTGGGTCTTTGTTTGTCGCTTGTGAGTTGCAATACATGCGCATTTCGTGCTTTGGCCCTTTCAATGGCCCATTCAAACATTTTTTTTCCGATGCCTTGTCCTGTTAAATCTTCCCGAACAAATACGTTTTCAATTTGCGCCCTTAATTTCCCCTGATAACTTAAATACGGAATAAAAGTGAGTTGAAAAGTAGCTGCTATCTCAGTATCATTTTTCTTTTCCACAACCATTAATTCCTGATTTGGGTCTGAATTAATGATTTCAAAAGCCGCGTAATAACTTTCCGGCAAAGGGGCCTGATAATTTTCCCTCAATTTACCCAATTTGTCATTTGCTAACATTTTTATAATAAACGGCACATCATTTTTTGTTGCTTTTCGGAAAATCATCATCTTTAATTTGAGGTAAAAATAAATATTTTAGTTTTTGCTTAATTTGTAATCACCGGCTTTAAAACTTTCCAAACATTATTCGCCAAAATCTTTTGTCCTTCCGCAGTAGGATGAATGCCGTCAGGCTGGTTCAATTCTTTAACGCCACCAACATTTTGCAATAAAAAAGGCACCAATTCCAGCTTATTTTTTCTTGCAAGATCAGGAAATAAGTTTCTAAATTCGGAAGTATAGGCTTCTCCCATATTGGGTGGAATTTCCATACCCACCAAAACAATTTTTGTATCAGGATTTTTTTCTTTTACAACATCAATAATCGCTTGCAGGTTGCTTTTGGTTTCTGTTAAAGGAACGCCACGAAGGCCGTCATTGGCGCCCAGCTCTAAAACAAAAACATCCACCTTTTGGTTCAACACCCAGTTGATTCTGTTTTTTCCGCCAGCCGTGGTTTCTCCGCTCAATCCGGCATTGACAACTTCATAAGGCAAACTTAAGGAATCGATTTTTTCTTGAATTACCGCCGGAAAAGCTTCATTGGGATCCAATCCCATGCCTGCGGTAAGGCTGGTGCCGAAGAAAAGAATTACTTTTTTATCCGCAGTTTTTTGATTTTTTATTGATGTGGAATCAATCTCTTTTGGGTTGTTTTCCTCTTTTTTATTAGGGCTTTCGACACAGGAAAAACATAGGGTAAATATCAAAAAATAACAAAACATTAACAGGATTCGCATAGCATTTGGTGTTTAAATTAAAATGATTTCTTTAATTTGCCTCTTTTCCAAAAAACAGGTTAAAGACAACGCTATGGCAAAGATATTAAACATTCAGAACTTAGAGAAAACTTATTCAAGCGGTTCCAAAAAATTAACGGTACTTCATGATATTTCCTTCGATATAGAAGAAGGTTCAACCTTTTCAATTGTAGGTCCTTCCGGAAGCGGAAAAACCACGTTGTTAGGGCTTTGCGCCGGTCTAGACCATTCAGATTCCGGAACCATAGAATTGTGTGGTGTTCAATTAAATGCCTTAAGTGAAGACCAACGTGCTTTATTGCGAAATAAAAAAGTTGGATTTGTTTTTCAGGATTTTCAATTGCTGCCAACACTTACGGCACTTGAAAACGTTGCGGTGCCACTGGAACTTCAAGGTGATAAAAATGCCGCTAAAATTGGCATGGAATTGTTGGAAAAAGTTGGTCTCGCAGATCGTTATCACCATTACCCGTCGCAACTTTCCGGCGGCGAGCAACAAAGAGTGGCTGTAGCCAGGGCATTTTCTAACAAGCCTGCAATACTTTTTGCCGATGAACCTACCGGAAATCTGGATGCGGAAACCGGTGAAAAAGTGGTGGATTTGCTCTTCAATTTGAATAAAGAATTGGGAACTACCCTTGTTATAGTTACCCACGATATTGAATTGGCGCAAAAAACCCAACACATTCTTCGCTTAAAAGGTGGTAAAATTGTTGAAAATAAAACAGTTGCCCTATGATAAACAGCAACAAAGAAGCTGCTTCAAAGGCATCTTTTCAATGGCTTTTAAAAATGGCGTGGCGCGACGGGAAAGCCAGCAGTAAAAAATTGGTACTCTTTGTGGCATCAATCGTTTTGGGAATCGCTGCCGTTGTTTCCATCCAATCATTTGGTGAAACCTTAAAAGAAACCATCGCATTGCAGTCCAAATCCTTAATGGGCGCCGATTATAAAATTGACAGTAACCAACCACTAACTGAAAGAGTTGTTCAAATCATAGATTCCTTGGGCGGTGCCGATGCAAGGGAAATAAGTTTTTCATCGATGGCTGCTTTTCCAAAAACAGACGCAGCAAAATTGGTTCAGGTGAGGGGAATGGAGGAAGGTTTTCCTTTTTACGGATTGTTGGAAACCGATCCTGTTTCGGCAGAAAATTTATACCAAAAACAAGATGCCGCTTTGGTTGATGCAACCTTGCTGTTGCAATTGGGTTTGAAGGCAGGCGACAGCATAAAAATAGGAAAAATCACCTTGCCTATTGCGGGAGCGCTAATAGCTTCGCCTGGAAGCAATGCTATTTTTAGCTCCATTGCGCCACCGGTAATTATTCCATATAGATTGATTGCCGAAACCGGACTTGTGCAAACCGGCAGCCGAATTAATTATGATTTTTATTTTGTTGCGCCTCCAAAGATGGATCTGGAACAACTGGAAAAGAAACTTGGTACGGTTATAGATTTACAGGATGCCGATTTGGATACCCATATTTCCACCAGCGAACGACTGGGTCGCAGGTACGATAATTTTGGAAAGTTTCTTAATTTGGTGGCTTTTATTGCCTTATTATTGGGCTGTGTGGGCATTGCAAGCGCCATCCACATTTATATCAAAGAAAAATTGCGTGCCGTTGCGGTACTTAAATGTTTGGGCGCCACCAAAAAGCAAACATTTCTTATTTATTTGCTTCAAATTGCCGGAATCGGTTTTTTAGGCGGTGTTATAGGAACCGTTCTTGGTTTGATGCTTCAGCAGTTGTTTCCTTTGTTTTTGGGTGATCTTTTGCCGGTTGATGTGGAAATGAATTTTTCTCCTCAGGTTATTTTAATGGGCTTGTTATTGGGCGTTTTTATGTCGGTTTTATTTGCTTTATACCCTTTAATGAACACCTTATATGTTTCACCATTGCAAGCTTTAAGGGTTCAGGAAGAAGATACTTCAAAGTCTAGAAAAGCTGGAATTATGGTTTTGCTGGGTATATTTCTGTTCATTTTTATTTTTTCGTTTTGGTTGTTAAAAGACTGGCGGTATTCGCTTGCTTTTGTTGGCGGTATTTTAATCACCTTTTCTGTTTTAGCCGGAATTGCCAACTTGTTTATGAAAAGCATCAAAAAATATTTCCCAACTTCCTGGGGTTTTGTGGCACGCCAAAGTTTGTTAAACCTATTTCGTCCACAAAATCAAACCCTGATTTTAATTTTGGCCATTGGTGTGGGTTCTTTTTTGATCAGTACGCTTTATTTTACAAAAGATGTGTTATTGGCTCAAGCCAGCTTGGAGTCAAATGCCAAAAACCCAAATATGATTTTACTGGATGTGCAGACTGGCCAAATAGATTCGGTTGCGAATATTATCGACAGTAAAGGCTTGCCAGTTATGGACAATATGCCCATTGTGACAATGCGTTTGCAAAGCATTAAAGAAAGGCAGGTAAATGATATTCGACAAGATACAACATCAACAATAAGACGCTGGATTTTGAACCACGAGTTTCGAGTTTCTTATCGTGATGCACTTACGGCTTCAGAAACATTGACAGCGGGCGAGTGGACGCCAGAGGTTAGCAATACAGACCTTGTGCCCATTTCTGTAAGTGATAATTTTGCTGATGATGCCAAAGTTGCTGTTGGCGACAACATCACTTTCAACGTGCAAGGCGTATTGTTAAACACGGTTGTTGGAAGTATCCGCGCGGTTGATTGGGCGCAAATGCAAATGAATTTTACCATCCTGTTCCCTAAGGGCGTTTTGGAAAATGCACCGCAATTTCGCGTGTTAACCACTAGTGTTCCTAATGAATTCGCTTCCGCAGCACTGCAGCAGGATTTGGTGAAAAACTTTCCCAATGTGTCTATTATTGATTTAAGGCAAGTGCTTACAGTGGTTGAAAAACTGCTGGATAAAATTTCGTGGTTGATTAATTTTATGGCGTTTTTCAGCATTTTTACAGGAATTATTGTGTTGTTGGGTGCGGTAAAAACAAGTAAATATCAACGTATTAGAGAAAGTGTTTTGTTGCGTACGCTTGGTGCAAGAAGCAATCAAATTCTTAAAATAACGGCATTGGAATACTTATATCTTGGTGTTTTGGGTTCGCTGTCGGGAATTCTTTTGTCTTTGCTTAGCAGCCAACTATTAGCCTGGCTGGTTTTTGATACGCCGTTTGTTCCATCCTTAATTCCATTTTTGGTGTTATTGCCAGGAATTACTTTGTTGGTTTTGGCAATTGGGTTGGGAAATAGCATTGGTGTGATAAAAAGTCCGCCGTTGGAAGTGCTTCGGAAAGAAGTTAGGTGATGTTAAATTTAATTTAAAATGATATTTGGCCCAGCACTTTGCGTTAGGGATAGAAGCGGAAATCCTTTTTTGAGGCTTTTTTGCCGATTGAAAAGATTTAAGCGTATAGCCCGACCCTTGTGGTAACGCCCAAATTCTAATTTTTTTTGCCTGCTTTATATCTGATGACTTCGGCTTTTTCAATGGTGATAAGTCCGCCCGATTTGGCTTCTTCAAACAATTGCTCCACAATTTTCGTAAAGTTTCTTATTTTTTCTTCATTGTCAACAATTTCAATAATAATTGGCAAATCCGAAGAAATTTCGAGCAATTTTGCGGTATGAATTTTACTGTTTGCACCAAATCCCATGATACCTCTGGTAACGGTTGCGCCCAACAATCCTTTTTTATTCGCTTCAAAAACAATAGTTTCATAAAGTGTTTCGTGTCCTATTTTTTCAGATTCACCTATGAGGATGCGTAGTAATTTTGCATTGGGATAATTTTCCATGGTTACATAAGTTTAAGAAGTGAGTATCCAAAAAATGTGGCGAGCAGGCCAAACAAAACGCTGGAGGTGATGTAAGCAGAAGCATACAAAAGCTGTCCGTCGCGCATTAAACTGAATGTTTCGTTGGAGAAAGCAGAAAAAGTGGTGAATCCGCCACAAATTCCTGTTGCCAAAAACAGCCGCATTTCGGGAGACATATTTGTTCTTTCGCTAAGTCCAAATACAAGTCCAATGGCAAAACAGCCTAAAATATTTACGCCTAACGTGCCGAAAGGAAAAGCGGAGAGAAATTTTGTCTGAATAAATTGCGATAGTGAATAGCGCAAAACGCCGCCGATAAAACTTCCTGTTCCAATTAATAATAAGATTCTCATTTTTTGTATCAGTTTATTTAGTGGCGCAACAGATTGTTTTTACAAAGCCAATCTGTTCAATAATCTTTGTTGAAGATTCAAAAATAGTTAAAATTAGCTGAAACAAGGGCTGTTTTTTGAAAGATTTAATACTTTTAAATTGACTTAATTTTTGCTATATTATTTATTAATTGCCAATTTATTAATTAAAATATTTTTGAACTAACGCTATTAATTCATCAATTTTAATGGGCTTTGCAATATAATCATTGCAACCGGCTTTCAGTGTTTTTTCTCTGTCAGATAAAAATCCATAAGCTGTTTGTGCAATAATTATCACCTCTTTATTAAATTGCCGAATTTGTTGTGTCGCTTCATAACCGTTCATTTCCGGCATTTGAATATCCATCAGTATTAAATCTAAATCTGGATTATTGCGGCAAATTTCAACGGCTTCAATACCATTTTTTGCGATGAGTATTTCTGAGCTAAATTCTTCAAGAATTAATGAAAGTAGTATTTCTGATGATTCATCGTCATCAGCAATTAATATTTTAAGGTTTCGAATAGGATTGTCAATGTTATTAGATATTGAATCCTTTTGAATCGTGATTTTTTCTTCTGTTTCCCTGTTGCAAGGAATGGTAAAATAAAAAGTTGACCCAATGTCCACTTCACTTTCAAGCCAAATTTTACCGCCAAGCATTTCTGCGTAGGCTTTTGCAATTGACAAGCCCAATCCTGCCCCTTGCATTGCCATTTTATCAGAAATATCGGCCTGAATAAAACGTTCAAATACAGCTTTTTGCCGGTCTTTTGGAATTCCGATTCCCGTGTCTTTTACAAAGAATTCCAGTTCAGTTTTTCCGGTTGCTGAACTTGCAAAACCAACTCCTAATTGTATGGTTCCTTTATTGGTAAATTTAATGGCGTTTTTTACCAAATTGTTAAGAATGGCATTTATTTTTTCAGCGTCAGTTTTAAGGATGGCTTCTTTTTCGGGCAAGAATTTTTTAACGGAAAGTTGAATTCCTTTTGCTTCAGCCTCTGGTTTAAAGAAGTTATTAATGTTTTCTATTTGTTCATTTATATTGGTCTCTTTCAAATAAACTTTCATTAACCCCGATTCTATTTTTGAAATATCTACAATATTGTTAATGATATTAAGCATTCTGTCTCCGCTTTTCTCAATAATTTTGATATATTTTTGTTGCTTTTCTCCGGTAAGCCCTGGCTCTTCCAATAATCCGGCAAAGCCTAAAATACCGTTCATTGGCGTACGTATTTCATGGCTCATATTTGCCAGAAACGCCGATTTTAATCGGTCACTTTCTTCCGCATGCTCTTTTGCAGCGATCAATTCTGCAGCACGTTTTTCTTTTTCTTCATTTTGAAAAGCCAGTTCT
>CAZBGP010000121.1:0-7186 GCA_964491495.1 uncultured Lutibacter sp.
ATCCAACGCGTACTGCGGTTGAAAACGCTTTTGCGAGTATTGAAAACGGAGAATTCGGACTTGCATTTGGTTCGGGATTGGCCGCAATTGATTGTGTTCTAAAGTTATTAAGTCCTGGAGATGAGGTTATTTCCACCAACGATTTATACGGAGGTTCCTACAGAATATTCACAAAAATATTTGAGAATTACGGTATTAAGTTTCATTTTACAGGAATGGAAAATGCAGGCAATATTGAACAACATATTACTAAAAAAACAAAATTAATTTGGGTTGAAACGCCTACCAATCCAATGATGAACATTATTGATATTGTGGCGGTTTCTGCAGTTGCCAAAAAACATCAAATTTTATTGGCGGTGGACAATACTTTTGCGACGCCTTATTTGCAAAATCCGTTGGACTTGGGTGCTGACATTGTAATGCATTCGGCCACAAAATATTTGGGAGGCCATTCGGATGTGGTGATGGGCGCTTTAATTGTAAATGACAAAGAATTGGCTGATAAGTTGTATTTTATTCAAAATGCTTGTGGCGCCGTTTGCGGACCAATGGACAGTTTTTTGGTTTTGAGAGGCATAAAAACCTTGCATGTGCGTATGCAACGCCATTGCGAAAACGGTAAAGCGGTGGCTGAATATTTGGCAAAACACCCAAAAATAGAAAAAGTTTATTGGCCCGGATTTGAAAATCATCCAAATCATGAAATTGCCAAAAAGCAAATGAAAGATTTTGGCGGAATGGTTTCGTTTGTAACCAAAGGAAACAACATTAAAGACTCTTTTAAAATACTTGAAAACCTAAAACTGTTCACTTTGGCCGAATCATTGGGTGGTGTGGAATCTTTGTCGGGCCATCCTGCAAGTATGACTCACGCATCTATTCCAAAAGCCGAACGCGAAAAAACAGGTGTGGTGGATTCTCTAATACGTTTAAGCGTAGGAATTGAAGATATTGATGATTTACTGGCCGATTTAGACCAAGCCTTAAGTTTAGTTTAGGTAATAAACATAACCAATATGAACCCACAAAAGCCAATCATTAAATTTATTGGCTGGGTCATTTTTGGCGTTTAATCCATCTACATAGTTAGAAAAGAAATATTGCCATCGGGATTCTATCAATATATCTGAATATTCACCCAATTTATAGCGTGTGCCAACGCCAAATGTGGCCGACATGGTAATGCCTGCTTCATCTTTAGCGGCACCCGGAAATTTAGTGATATCCCATTTAGGATATAAAACATCAGCATCTCTCCAATCACCGCTTCCATAAGTGGAAGTAATGGAAGGATTGTAGTAATTAACAAAAGCGCCAGCACTTACGTAAGGCGACCACTGTAAATCAGGAATTCTTCTGGATCCGAAATCAACAATATCAACCCAATGAAATTCCATTTGGGCACCTAAATTTACCAAATATGTTTTGCCTGTATGCGCTCGCAACCGGTCTCCCCACGCTCCCGGGCTTTCCACATATTCTCCAAAATGCTCTAATTTGGCGGACATATAAGATGCTTCTGCGCGAACACGAAAATGTTCGGCAAAATAACTGGTGCGCAGGTTCCATCGGTAACGATAATCTGTAAAATTTAAATAATAGATCACGCCAATACCCATACCAACATTTCCGCCAACATTGGCTTTGAAATTATTTCGCTGTCCGTAGTCGGTTGTAAATGATGCTGACCCGGAAATAAAACCAATTTCATGGCTCTTTTCACTTTGGGCTTTCAATCCAATGGAAAAAAACAAAAAAAGTATTGGGGTTGCTATTTTTATAAATTTATTCAAAAACATAAAAATTTAGTTGTTTCAAATGTAATAAAAACTTCAGTATTCGCAATTTTAAATAAATTTAATCTAAGATAAATGAATAATTTACGTCCCAATTGGCCCTTACTTCAATTTTTTCGTCGAAATATTTTATCACTTCAGGTTGCCGTTTGTCTAAAAAACTTCCCGTGTCCCAAACGCCATTATTATTTTCGTCTAACGTAACCCTTATGCCATAATTTCCTGGAGACAATAAATTAAAGCTGACTTTTTGGGGCTTGTCTAATTTTACCTTTCTTATTAAAACATCTTTATCATTTAACAATTCAACAATTAAAGCCGTGTTTTTTGTGCTCGTCAAATCAATATTGATGATGCCATAATCTTCAGGTGTTTTTGTTTTCAATTTATAGACTATTGAATCATTTGACAGGCCAAAAATATCTGTAATTGCTTTAGCTTTTAACTCAAAAGTGTATTCCGAATTCTGTTTTTTGTCGAAATTCAGCGTTAATTTGGTTTTGGATTCCGACATTGTTTCCGTAAAATCAACCGCCGTAGTGTCTTTTTCGGTGATGTTAATGATGTTAATCTTTGTCATGTCAAAATTCACCATAGGCGTATTAGTTGCAATGGAGAAAGTGTCTATTAAATGTAGGATTCCAGTTGCATTTTGAGTAACTTTTAGGGAATCAATTTTTGTGTTTCTTGGCTTTAAAGTAAATTTTTCAGCATAGTCATTTTTTGAAACCAGGAAATTTAAGGAGTCTGCTTCAAAAGGTGTGTACCAATAATTGAGCGTATCTTTATCTTTTTCAAAAACAATTTGCGACCTAAAATCGGCTGGTTTTTGTGTTAAAAGTTCTATGTTTATAGCTGAAGCATCGCCTTCAAATCCAAAATGAATGCGGCCTTTGCTGACTTCTTTTGGCCTAAACACCTTTAATTTTGGGACTTCTTTAAAAATGGTGAAATTATATTTTTGATCGGTTGGCAATACAATCGTATCTTTTATAAAGCCGATTTTATCAATTTCCGGATTGTAAATTTTATTGTTATTGGCATCTTTTAAGGCGATAAGCAAATATTTTCCTTCGCGTAAATTCGTCAATTCAAACAAAGTGCTGTCTAAAGTATTGGCAATATATCTTGGTTTTTGTTTGTAAATAACAGAATCGGTAAAAGAAGCGTTGTATTCATAAAGCATCACGTCAATACCTTTCTCTATTTTTTTTAACTTTGGATCGGTCACTTCTCCAGCCAAATTTAGGGAGTCAATATAAGTTCCTGTTGAAAAAACATATTTAAAGTTTTCCAATTTATTTTCTTCATTATTATCAACAATGCTGTTTCCAAAATTAAATGCATAGGTGGTATTTGCATCTAAAGTATCCAAAATTTTTATGGTAATAAATTTACTTGCCGTTCCAACCGGCGTAAGAATTGGGTCATTTTTTTGAGGCGGGGAAATCACTAATTTTTGATTGACGTCTTTTAGTTTAATGTATTCATCAAAATATATTTTTATTTGCTTTTCCTTGAAATTAACAGTTTCATTTGCAGGAATCGCCTTTATCAATACCGGAGGAATCGTGTCTTTTGATCCGCCGGTTGGCGTGCCTCTTCTGGCGCAATCAAAAAACGCACTCGCTATCATTAAAATCAACAAAAACTTAACCAAAGAATTCCTCATACTTATTTTATTAAAGTACAAAATAACAATTATTTTATCAAAAAAACACATTAAAATTGGTGGCTACTTAATATTAACTTTTTTACTTGGTATAAGCCATACAAGCGATGCTTATTTTTAGGTTTTTTGTATGGCTTAGCGCATCATAACAAGCTTCAAGGGTAGCTCCGGTTGTAATTACATCATCAATTAATAGGATGTGTTTATTTTCTAAGGCATTATTGTTATTTACATGAAATAACTCCTGCACATTTTTCCAACGTTCGAGACGCAATTTTTTTGTTTGAGTTTTTGTTGATGAAACCCTGATTAAAATATTCGAATGATAGGGAATAGCCAATTTTTTAGACAGGCTTTCCCCAAAAGTTGTCACTTGATTGTAGCCTCGTTTTTTAAGTTTTTTAGGATGAAGAGGCACAGGTATAATACAATCAATAGTATCAAAACGATGACTTTCAGCAAGTTGTTCGCCAAGCCAATCACCAATAAAAGTTCCGACTTGCTGTTGTTTTTTGTATTTCAATTCATGAATTAAACGTTGCACATTTCCTTTTTTAAAGAAGTAAAATAATGATGTGGCGTTTTCAAGCGGAATTCTTCCGTAAAAGGATTTTTCAATTAAATTATTTTCCTCAAAACTGAAATTGGTCAGAGGCAAATCATGTCGGCAGGTTAAGCAAATAATAGATTCATTACTTGCTAAATATTCGCCGCAGCCCAAACACACTTCAGGAAAAAAAATGGCAAAAACATCTTTAAAAATTTTCATAGCAGATCTTTTAATTAAAAGTACATCTTTTATTCAAATAAATTTTAGATGTCAATAAAAGTGAAGAAAATATAATGATTTTTCATAATTATTTGGCAATAGCATTTGGAATCACTTCAAAAAAAGTGAGTTAGGCATAATTTAATTTGTAATTTTACGTTTAATTGAAATAATTAAACAATTAAATGATGGAAGAAAATAAAAATTCAAATACTAAGCTGATAATCATCGCGTTAGCAGTTTTATTATTGGGTGCTTTGGCATATACTTTTTATACCAACACAGAACATAAAAAGTTAACCGATCAAATTGAAGTTGAAAAACTTGAAATAGAGCAAAATTTAGACAGTATGATCGTTAGGTATGAAGATGCGATTGCCCAAAAAACATCAATGTCTGCCGAATTGACCATTGAAAGAGACCGAATTATTGCTTTAAGAGATTCCATCAAGGATATGAAAGTTATAAATTACAGTATGTTGCGTCGTTACAAAGGCGAAATCTCTAAATTGGAAGAATCCAACAAAAAATTATTTTTATTGAATGAGTCGTTAACAAGCTCAAATCAATTATTAACAACCAATTTAGACAGCGCCAAAGTTGTAATCACAAAACAAATAGCCAAAAATGATACGTTGTTAGTGCAAAATTTAACGTTGGCCAAAAAGGTGGCAATTGGTTCTGAGTTGAAAATTAGCACGGCGAAAGTGCTTGCAATGAAAGAGCGGAATAACGGAAAATTGGTGGAAACTACACGTGCGAACAATACTGATGCCTTAAGAATTAATTTGACCATTGTAAAAAATGAAATTGCCGAGCCAGGCGACCGTCAGGTTTATATACAAATAGCGGATGCGCAAGGAAAAACATTGTCCCCAAAAGGCGAGTTTATGCTTTATGATAACACTCAGATAAGTTACAGCGATCTCTCTATCGTAAATTATATGAACGAAGCCATTGATTTAATTTCATTGGTTGAAGTGAACAGGGACCTTATGAAAGCTGGTGTTTATACTGTGAATATTTATATTGAGAATAAATTTGTTGGAGCAATCAAATTTGTGTTGAAGTAAAAAAGTCACTCCATATTACAATTATTTAATATTTTATTGGTGGAAATAGTTTAGGCTATTTCCACTTTTTTATTTTTTAGTGTTAAAAGCTTTACTATTTTTGCAGCATGGCAAATCAAGATGATCAATTTAAAAAAGTAGTTTCACACGCGAAGGAATACGGTTTTGTATTTCAATCCAGTGAAATTTATGACGGTTTGAGCGCAGTTTACGATTATGCTCAAAACGGTGTAGAATTAAAGAAAAATATCAGGGAATATTGGTGGAAAGCCATGGTGCAAATGCATGAAAATATTGTTGGTTTGGATGCCGCGATTTTCATGCACCCAACAACTTGGAAAGCTTCCGGCCATGTCGATGCTTTTAATGATCCTTTAATAGACAACAAAGACTCAAAAAAAAGATACAGAGCCGATGTTTTAATTGAAGATTACGTGGCTAAATTGGATGATAAAATTGAAAAAGAAGTTGAAAAAGCAGCAAAACGTTTTGGAGATTCTTTTGATAAGGAACAATTTTTAGCCACCAACGAAAGAGTATTGGGCTATAAAACAAAAGGCGAAACCATCTTAAAACGTATGGGAAAATCTTTGGCTGATGAAAATTTGGCCGATGTAAAATCCCTTATCGAAGAATTAGAGATTGTTTGTCCGCTATCAGGTTCAAAAAACTGGACAGATGTGAAACAGTTCAACTTAATGTTTGGCACAAAAATTGGCGCTTCTGCTGATGCTTCCATGGATTTATATTTACGTCCGGAAACCGCCCAGGGAATTTTTGTGAATTTCTCGAATGTGCAAAAATCGGGAAGGATGAAAATTCCTTTCGGAATTGCACAAACTGGAAAAGCCTTCAGAAATGAAATCGTGGCGCGCCAGTTTATTTTCCGTATGCGTGAATTTGAACAAATGGAAATGCAATTTTTTGTGCGTCCGGGAACCCAAAAAGAATGGTATGAAGAATGGAAACAAGCCCGTTTAAAATGGCATTTATCCTTGGGATTGGGCAAGGAAAATTACCGTTTTCACGACCACGATAAATTGGCGCATTATGCTGATGCCGCTGCTGATATAGAGTTTAAATTCCCTTTCGGATTTAAAGAATTGGAAGGAATTCATTCACGAACCGATTTCGATTTATCAAGCCACGAAAAATTTTCGGGCAAGAAATTACAGTATTTTGATCCGGAATTAAACGAACATTATGTTCCTTACGTGGTGGAAACATCGGTTGGATTAGACCGTATGTTTTTGGCAGTTTTCTCCAATTCATTACAAGAAGAAGATCTGGAAAACGGAACAACACGAACCGTATTAAGGTTACCTGCAGTGTTGGCACCAACAAAAGCGGCGATTCTGCCTTTGGTTAAAAAAGACGGTTTGCCTGAAATTGCTCGTAAAATTATGGACGATCTAAAATGGGATTTTAGTGTGGATTATGATGAAAAAGATGCTGTTGGCAGAAGATACAGAAGGCAAGACGCGGTTGGAACGCCATTTTGCATTACGGTTGACCATGAAACCTTGGAAAATGATACTGTAACCATTCGTTACAGAGATTCCATGGCGCAAAATCGCGTGAAAATATCGGAACTTCGTGATATTATTAAAGAAGAAGTTGATGTTAAAAAATGGTTGATGAATATGTAAGTTGAAAAATTATTTTATAAAAAGAAGCTGTTGAAGTAGTTTTAAAATTCGTCATTCTGAACTTGTTTCAGAATCTTATCATAGTGAATATTTACCAATATGAGAACCTGAAACAAGTTCAGGTTGACGAAGCTATTTAACAGCTTCTTCTTTATAGTATGTTATTGAAATCGGTAACCGATAGAAACACCGCCGCGGCCCACAACTTCAATATCACTTTGATT
>CAZBGP010000122.1:0-7085 GCA_964491495.1 uncultured Lutibacter sp.
CATAAGAATGGGAGATAAACATTTTATGGCGGATTCCAATAAAATCACCATCAGGTGTTTCAATGACGGCAGGCACTTTACGAACAGCGCCCAAAGCCAAAATAGCTACTTGCGGCTGGTTAATGATGGGCGTTCCAAAAACACTTCCAAAGCTTCCAACATTGGTTACTGTATAAGTTCCGCCTTGAATATCATCAGGTTTTAATTGCCCATTTCTTGCTCTGTCGGCCAAATCATTAACGGCTTTGGTCATTCCCATCAAATTCAGTTGATCTGCATTTTTAATGACAGGTACAATTAAATTTCCATCGGCCAAAGAAGCGGCCATTCCTAAATTAATAACTTTTCTTTTAATAATTTTATCACCATCAACAGAAATGTTGATCATTGGGAATTTTTTAATGGTATTGGCAACTGCCATCATAAAAATGGGTGTGTAGGTAATTTTTTCGCCTTCACGCGCAAAAAACTGGTCTTTAACGCGATCTCTCCATTTTACAATATTGGTAACATCAACTTCAATAAAAGATTGAACGTGCGCAGAAGTTTGAACGGAAGCCACCATATGATGCGCCACCATTTTACCCATACGGCTCATTTCAATAATTTCGTCTTCTCCGCTCACCGAGATTGGCACCACTGCTTTAACAGTTTCTGATGTTGCTGTTTTTGGCTGTTGGACTTCTGCAGCAATTTCTTTACGAACCGGCGTGGAAGCGCTTCTGCCGCTCTCAATATAGGCCAAAATATCGTTCTTTGTAACCCGGTCATCTTTTCCCGTACCAATAATTGCTTCCAATTCTTCCATGGAAACACCTTCTGTAGCGGCAATATTCCTCACTAAAGGAGAAAAGAATTTACCTGAATCTGAAATTTTACCTATGGTTGTTGCTTCAATTGTTTTTTCAACTTCTTTCTCAATGGTTGCGGCTTCATTTATTATTTCTTCAGAATGTGTTGCTGCAACTTTTTCTTCTGCACTTTCACCCAAAGTTTCAATAATGGCAATGGTTTCACCAACTTTTACAACAGCATCGGTCTTAAATAACAATTCAACCAAAGTTCCTTCCACATCACTTGGCACTTCAGAATCAACTTTATCTGTAGCAATTTCAACAATTGCCTCATCCATTTCTATATGGTCACCAACATTTTTTAACCATGAGATGATGGTTGCTTCAGCAACGCTTTCCCCCATTTTGGGAAGTTTTATTTCGAATCTAGCCATTGTTTTTTTTATTTTGATGAGCAAATTTACAAAAAAAATGAGCGATTTTTTAGTTACCTTAATTATTATACAAAATATTACCTATTTTATTTATTGCTATTTTGACATTTATCAGCCAAAAAACGACCATAAATTTGAAGATATACAATTTTGATTTCACTTTAATTTCAACTCTTTAAAACGATGTAATAATTTAACTTCCAAAAAGTAAATTTTAAAAATTTAAAAATAACAATTACATTTACATGTAACATAAGTAGCGTTAAAATTGCGCTAAATAATCTATAAACAATCTAAATAAGGGTTAATATTCTGATTATTAGTTTATTAAAATTTGCAAAAAGATGACTTAAATCATAAAAAAACGTTAAAGTTGTTGGTATTTTTATCAAAGATTTAAAACAAACAAATATCTAATATTATGAAAAATTTGAAATTAATAGGTTTCTTGATGATCTTAGCATCAAGCTTAATGTTTATCCAATGTACAAGTGACCCTATCGAAGGACCACAAGGTATTGCTGGCGTTGACGGTTATGAAGGAGTTGATGGTGTAGATGGTGCTGATGGCGCTTCCGGTACCGCCTCTTGCGTGGCTTGCCATAGTAACAGTCACAAAGAATCAATAGAAACTGCATTCGCAAAATCTGAACATGCAAAAGGTGCAACAGTTTTATCCGCCGGTGGTAGAGGTTCTTGTTCACGTTGCCATTCAAGTGAAGGCTATGTAAACTATGTTACAGGAAAACCAGCAGTTGATATTGTAAACGCATCAGCTATTGGCTGTACTACTTGCCATAGCAAACATGGTACTTTCGATTTTGAAAATGACGGTCATGATTTTGCGCTAAGAAATATGTCACCTACAAAATTGGATTTAACTGACAATACAGTTACCATAAATTATGGTAATTCAAGTAACAGTTGTGTTTCTTGTCACCAGGCAAGATCAAAAGCTCCAGTAGATGATGGTACAGGTCTTTATTTACAAGCAAACTCTAGATTTTATCCTCATTACAGTGGACAAGTAAATTTGTTAGAAGGAATTCAGGGCGCATTTATTGCAAATGGCTCTACCGCCTACCCTGGTGTAGGAACAGCTGCACATAGAACTGGTGCTTCTTGTGTTTCTTGTCATATGAAAACTTCTACTAATGGACTTACCGGAGGACACACATTTGAACCAAATTTAACTTCTTGTACACCTTGTCATACATCCGTACCAACTGAAGTTGCAGGTTTGGCCACTGATATGGCCACTTTAAAGGCTAAATTAATCGCTCTAGGCTTGTTGACTGCCGATGGCGCTACAATAGTTCAAACTACAAAAATTCCATTTAAAACTGCTCAGGCATTATGGAATTATGGAACCGTTTATGGAGATGGAAGTAAAGGTGTTCACAACCCAACATACGCAAAAGCGTTAATTAAAAATGCGCTTCAAGCAGTTCAATAAATTCATCATATATTAGCTATTAAAAGTTCGGGAGTTATAAAATTTCTGTAACACCCGAACTTTAATAAGTTTTATATAATAAATAGTTTTTAACAAATTTGAAAATTAAACTTTCAATTTCATTTTGTAAAAAAGCAAGTATTTATTTAATTAAAAAACAAAAAATGAAAAAAATATTTCAAATTTTATTAATCGTATGCGTGGGTTTGGCAATGAACTCTTGTTATTATGATGAATTACAAGAAAGGATTATTCCTGAATTGCCTGTTGATCCAGATGATCCTGATTATGTTGAAATTAAATTTGCAACCGATATACAACCTATTTTCACAAACAGTTGTGCCGGTTGCCATAATGCCAGCAGAAGTCCGGATTTAAGAGCAGGTTTCTCGTATGCCGCTATAGTGCCTCAATATGTTACTGCCAGCAATGCAGATGGAAGTCCGTTTTATGTTAAACTAGTTGCCGGTCACCAAAATGTTTCCGCCGCAAACTTAACATTAATTAAAACTTGGATAAACCAAGGTGCTAAGAACAACTAATTTTTAAGACAGTACACATGAAAAATTATATAAAAATACTTTTTGTTCTATTGATGTTACCGGTAATTTCAATTGCACAGGAAGAAGAGAGCACAGAAGATTCAACAGCCGTTGTAGCTAAAGAACAACTGGAAAGACCAGCTTTTGAGGGCGCAGCACTCATTGAAAATCCAACCAACATTTTATTTGACAAAAACACGTTGGAAGTGCAAATGCAACACAGATTTGGTTTACTTAACGAAACAAACACCTTGGCAGGTATATACGGAGATGGCGCTAACATTAGAATCGCTTTATCCTGGGCATTCCATGAAAGATTGACCCTTGGGTACGGAACGACCAAAAATAGTCGTTTGCAAGACTTTTTCTGGAAAGCTGCTTTATTAAGACAAACACGTTCTAACAGTATGCCTGTAAGTGTTACTTATTATGGTAATTTCACCATTGACGCAAGACCTGAAAAAACTTTCAATATGATTCAAGACAGGTATTCTTTCTTCAATCAGATTATTATTGCCAAAAAGTTTAGTCCAAATGTTTCGTTGCAAATTGCGCCTAGCATTTCACATTTCAATGCAGTGGCTCCGGGTATGGAAAATGATATGTTTGCCATTGCTGTTGGAGGTCGTGTGAAAATTAGCCCTAATACCGCTATTATTGCAGACTATAGCCAACCGCTTACGCAATTTAAGCAAGGCAATCCTCACCCTGGAATTAGTATTGGTGCTGAATTTGCCACTTCTGCACACGCTTTCCAAATTTTCTTAACAAACTATTCTGGAATAGTGTCGCAACAAAATTATATGAAGAATCAAAATGATTTCTTTAATGGTGAATTCTTAATCGGTTTTAACATTACAAGAAACTATAATTTCTAGATAATTAACATCATTAAACAAAAAAGCTCCATAAATTTTTATGGAGCTTTTTTTATTTTTTTGCTTCCAACAGAATTGAATTAATTAAAGACGAATTTCCATTTTAAATGTAATTTAAATTGGGTAATTTAAAATAAATTTATGTATCAAATATTTCATAGTTATGTAACCAAACTAACATAATATTTGACCCATTTTAAGTGTAATCAATCTAAATTATACGTAAGATACTTGTTTTCAGCATTTTAAAAAAATTGAAACCCTGATTTTTATCATAGAAAAACAATATCCATGTTCCTATTTTTATACCACATCAAAAACAACAATTTTTTGTTAATCTTAAGGTTAACTTAGACATAAAAGCATCCTAGATTTCAAAAATAATTTTTATATTGCTTTACTGTTTAACCTAAACTTTTACTACTATGGATAAAAAAATTAAAAAAGGAACACAAATCTCACGAAGAGGCATTCTGCCAATCCTTGGAAGCACTTTGCTATTGCCTATACTAGGATTTGGAAAAACATCAACTATTGATGAAATTATTGTTCCAGACGAAAACGAAGAATATCAAACTTTGTTAAAACCTGATGGTACTGCTGTAAGGGTTAAAGTGAACACTGTAAAAAATTCAAAAATTATTCAGAAGAATATTTCTAACGAATCGTTTCTTAATTGGTTGGGCAGAAAACTATAATGTCCTTTAATTACTACTTTATATGAAAAATAAGAACACTGATTCAAGGCGTAAATTCCTTGATAAAGGATTAAAATTGGGTCTGATTACCGCAATCGGCGCCATTGGCCTAACAAAAATCGCATCTAAATTAAATGCGAAAAACAGCGAAGCTTCAACTGGAAAAATGGAACTGATGACTACTGACGGAACTATCATTGAGGTAGATTCTTCAGAAGTGATGGAAATGGACCATTCCAAAAAGAAACAAACAGAAGAAGAATATGACGTTCGGGAAGGCATGCCTAACCGAAAATTTGTCATGGTTATTGATTTGGCAAAATGTAAAAATGCATTAAAATGTCAAGTTGCCTGCAACAAACAGCACTATATTACCGGTGACCATGCCTGGCTTAAGGTATATAAAATGCAAGAAGATGCAGATACCGCACCTTATTGGATGCCAACCACTTGTATGCATTGTGATCAACCAGCTTGTGTAACTGTTTGTCCGGTTGACGCCACTTTCAAAAGAAGAGATGGTTTGGTGTTAATTGACAACGAACGTTGTATTGGATGCAGGTTCTGTATGGCTGCATGTCCTTACTCTACCCGTGTATTTAACTGGAGAGAACCAAACCAAGGTGAAATTACCATGTTGATGGATATGGAAAACCAAACAGAACATCACTCACCAGAATTTACTGGTTTACCTAGCGTAAAAGGTACTGTTGACAAATGCGATTTTTGTCCACATGCCATAAAAGAAAATGTGTTGCCACATTGCGTTACAGCTTGTCCAAACGGCGTATTCTATTTTGGAGACAAATACGAAGACACGGTCACCAACGGGGAAGAAACACTTCGATTAAGTAAATTATTAGAAGATAAACATGGATACAGATTGATGGAAGGCTTGGGGACTAAACCAAGTGTATTCTATTTACCACCTGTAGACAGATTGGTAGATTTTAAAGAAGGACTAGAAAGTTTCACTGATTACAAATCTGTTGATTAACAAGAATACATATGAAAAATTACGACAAATTACTTAACGATTTAGCGCCACAAAAATTTGGCACAAAAGGCGTTATCTGGACAATTTCTTTAGTTGTTTTAATCGTTTTAGGAATCATCGCCTATATAGATCAAATTATTAGGGGACAAATGGTCACCAACATGAACGATTATGCATTGTGGGGCGTTTATATCTCAAACTTTGTGTTTTTTGTGGCAACAAGTTTTGTTGGAACAGCTGCTGTTGCCGTTTTAAGGCTTACCAACAACAATTGGAGAACACCAATTGTAAGAATTGCTGAGATTATTGCTGTAGCAGCAATAATTATGGCAGGGATTACAATCACAATTGATATGGGAAGACCAGATCGATTAATGAATTTATTTATTCATGGAAGAATGCAATCCCCTATTACCTGGGATGTTATCATCATTCCTACTGCAATGATGGTATGCATATTATTATTGTATTTCCCTTTATTGCCAGATTTTGGGCTATTGGGCAAATATTATCAAGAAAAAAAACCAAACCTAAGTAAATGGTATAAAAGACTTTCATTGAATTGGACAGGCAGTGATGCACAAAAATCAATTCAGATTAAATCAATACAAATAATAGCCATTTTAATTATTCCTGTAGGTTTTATGCTACAAACTATTGATGCGTGGTTTATTTCAGGAGCGGCTGTTGCTGGTATCGGAGCACTTGTAACGGCTACTTATGTGCTTCAAAAGGTATATAAATTAGAGGATTACATCACTGATTTTCATTTTGATAAATTGGGAAAATTTTTAGTATTGGTTTGTTTAATTTACTTATACTTTAACTTAAATGAATACCTAATACCACAGCTTACTTCAAAAAAAGGTGCAACTACACATATAAACGTTTTATTTGTTGGAGAATATGCACCACTATTTTGGTTTGTAATAGTTGGAGGTTTGATTATACCGGTGATTGTATTGTTATTTAGAAGAGGAAGAAAACCTTTTCCAATGTTTATTATCGGCTTATTGGTAGTTATTGGTTCCTGGTGGAAACGTTACCTTATTGTAACGCCAACCTTATTGCACCCTTTTTTGCCAATACAAGGCGTACCAGAAGAATGGCGCCATTATTTTCCAAGCCTTCATGAATGGGCGATCACCATTGCAACATTGGCAATGGCACTGCTAATTATTACAATTTTGGTTAGGTACGTTCCTATTGTGCCTATTCAAAAAACAGCTGACGAACAAGAAGCATTAGAACTAAATAAAAACACGAAATAATGAGAAATCAAATGA
>CAZBGP010000123.1:0-5567 GCA_964491495.1 uncultured Lutibacter sp.
CGCCTTTCCATCCGCTTCATCCGGAGCTTGGCTCTTTGGGTTGCTCCGTCGGCCAACGCTAAAAATTTCAATATTTTACGACGAAAAATATCATATGACGGTTCTTTTTGATTCTGAGTTATTACTTGAGAGCTTAGAACTGAAAAATAGTTTTTTTCCCCTCCCTTTAGGGACGGGGTAAAGGATTTATTTTTGATAATTTTGTTTTATTTCATGTTTTTTACACACCACTACTGCTTCGGCTAAGCTTGTCTTGAGCAGACCCGATAGCTATCGGGCGGGACAGACTTGTTTAACAAACTTTGTATAAATGGTGTTAATGCGATTCAAAAAATCATTAAATCCTTAATAAAAAATACTGAAATCCCCTCTTCTTCCGCTTCTGTAGGGATCTAAATCAAATATAAAAAAGGCATTGACAGAATTACTGACAAAGTAGTCTGATTCCTTGCCGAAAGGCATTTTATAATTGAGTCCGAAATCAAATATTTCCATATGCAAAGCAGCGTTTACGCCAAATTCATGCACATTAACAGCATCCATATAATTAAAATGCTGGCTTATGCCAATTCCGAATGTAGACAAATTTAATTCCTGGTAGAAGTCCAATCGGTACTTGTTTGCCTGTTTAGAAGCTGCCCCAAAAAGATATAAATAGGAATATCTCGGCAACATACTTTGGTTGTATCTGTTAATGTCAATTTCATATCCCAGCTGTGCGGAAACAAGCGTTTCCAACTTATACTTTTCACCTTCGTCCACCGCATTTTTAGGCTTGTTTAAATGCTTTAACGACAGGCCGAAAAATAAATTTTCATCGTTGCTCATGGTAAATGATGCGCCAATATCCATATAATTGATTTTACCGCTTTCAGCCATAGGATCAAAAGTGACAGAATTGATTTGGCCCGTAAATAAATTTATTTGGTCCTGAAAAACCATTTCATTAAAGTTATAACTGGCCGTTGAAAAACCAGCGGTTAAACCCGCGTACAAAAGCCAATAATTGGACATTTCCATGTGGTATATATAACTCACAGAGGCCTGTGTATTTGAATAACCCGAATTACTGAGTTTGCTGTTATACACATCAACCCCCAAGCTGAAATTGCTGTATTCAAAAAATGTATTTGCAAAAAGGTAGCGTTGTTCCAATTTACTGTCAAATGTCTTTCCCGGGAATTTATTTACAACACCAATTTTTGTTGTGTTTTTAAACCCATAAAAACTGGGATTTAGAAAATTTGGCATTTTATTTAAATTATCAATAATTTGGTCTTGCCCAAATGAAAATTGAATCACACAGATAGTTAAAAACGCAATGAGTGTATAGGTTCTTTTTATCATCTTAATAATAATGCTTGATTACTTACAATTACTTCTTTGCCAAAATTATCTATTCCTTTAAAAACATATTTAAATATCTTTCCATTAAATGGCGCACCATCGCTCAATTTGCCATCCCAACCCCAATTATTATTACTGACTACATTGACGGCTGTGGCAAAAAGCATATTATTCCAAATATCGTATATCTCAAATTTAAAACTGCTGAAGCCTACTAATTCCCCCTGGAAGTAATCATTTATGCCATCATTGTTGGGTGTAAAAATATCAGGAAACATAGCGAGATATCCTTCACCAATACTAATTTTTTCAGTATATTCCTTATAACATCCCAAGTCATTATAAATCCTCAGCGTCACATCCCGTATTCCGGATACAACATAAACATGTTCCGGAGATTCTTCCTCGGATAAATCTGAACCGTCACCAAAATCCCATTCCAATCTTGAATAAGGCAGTGTTGATGTATTGTTAAAAGTGACAGTTTCATTTATATTAATAATCCCATTTATATTATAGCCTACAGATGCTATTTCGAAAGAAGGCGTAACTACTTTGATGTCGATAGTAACGGTTTCACCACACCCATATTCATTGACAATATTCAGCACGCCATCAGTAACAAAATTATCAATATAAACCAAATAATTGTTGCCGCCTAAATCATCAGCTTTTGTCAACCCTCCATTGTAATAAAAACTAATGGGTCCATCATTTTCATCGATCACCTTTACAGTCAATGTTCCTGCATTTCCTTTACATAAGTTACTGTCCAACACCGGATTTTCCAAAATTCTAATTGAATTTTGTGTACTGACTGTATAAATCGATTGAAATTTATAGACTGGATTGCTAGCTGAACAATTAAACAAATTACTGGTAACTGTGAGCCTGTATCTGCCTTCCATTAAATTATTTACCCTTAATATATTTTGACCAACTGTGGTATATGTCGGATTTGGATTTCCGGTGGACGCACTTGGTATTTCTCGCTCCCATAGAATGCTGTAGGGTATTTTTCCGCCATTAATAGCGACTGAGATGAAACCATCCTTATTTTCTGAATCGCAACTTACATTGCCAATAATAATATTATTGACAACTATGGGTTCATAATTGGCTGTAAATGTAAAACTTATAGGTGTGCTTTTGCAATTTACACTATCGCTGATAATGCAAATATAAGTTCCCGGTACAATTGGGATGATGGCTTCATTAGATTGGTAATTATTGGGGCCAAACCATTCAAAGAAATAATAAGGGTTCCCACTGCTATCCCTGTAAGGTATTCCGCCTCTTATATCAGCCACATCTATTCCAAATGTCGGGGTACTGTCACAGGTGTCAAATTCAATTGCTGAAGTCCCTGTAAATTCTAATGGCACATAAGCTTCCAAGTTGAAATTTTTAGTAATGGCACAGCCATTGTCATCAGAAACAATAAGTATATAATTCCCTGCATTTGAAAGATTCGTAATCGATTTTAAATTTGGGCCGGATTGTGAAAAAGAGGAAGGCCCTGTCCAAGCATAAAAATAGTTTGTGCTTACCCCGCCGGTCACCTGAACGGTAATTGAACCGCCTTTATTACAAATAATAGGCTCCACTTTTTCAGTAAGGGCCAGTGCATTTGGTTCTGTAATGGTGACAGTCGCTGTCCCTGAACAACCTTTGCTGTCGGTGATGGTTATGGTATGCAATCCGGCTGTTAAATTTGATGCAGTGGCTGTGGTTGCAGTACTTTTATTCCAAGAATACGTATATGGAGCTGTTCCGCCTGCCGGTGTTACTGTTGCCACGCCATTACTTTCTCCTTTACATTTTACAGGACTTTCTTGAATAACTGTTGCTGTTATTATTGCCGGCTCAGTAATTATTACAGAAACAGTAACTTCACACCCGTTTCCGTCAATAACCTTTATTGAATGAATCCCTGCGGCTAACCCTGTTGCTTTAGCACCTGAAGCAGCATTTCCGTCCCAATAATAAGTATAGGGCGTTTTTCCGCCAGAAGCAGTTACTTCTGCCGCCCCGTCAGTACCCCCGTTACAGGAAACTGATTTAAGTTGCACAGCGGTTAACACTAAAATATTTAATTCTGTAATTGTTACAGTCGTTATTGTCTGGCATCCATTTAAATCGGTTATGGTAATGGTATGCAATCCTGCACCTAAATCAGAAGCAGTTGCACTTGTTGAAGGACTCTTATCCCAAGAATAGGAATATGGTGCAATGCCGCCAGTCGGCGTTACTGTTGCCGCGCCATTAAATGCCCCTTTACATTTTACGGGACTGTCTTCTTTAGCTGTTGCTGATAAAACAGTTGGTTCAGCAATCGTCACTGTTGTTGTTTTTTCACATCCGTTTCCATCTACAACCTTAACAGAATGTGTTCCTGCCGATAAATTTGTTGCAGTAGCACTTGATGCCGGATTATTGTCCCAGTAATACATATAGGGCGTTGTTCCGCCAACAGCTGTCACTGTAGCTGATCCGTCGGAACCTCCCTTACATTTTACGGGGCTGTTTTGAATTGCCGATACCGCTAAAATAGCCGGTTCAGTAATGATCACTGAAGTTGTTGTTATACAACCTTTTGCATCTTTGATAGAAATATTATGTGTTCCAGCAGCTAAATCTGTTGCGGTATCAATTGTTGATGCGCTGTTTTGCCATGCGTAGGTATAAGGTGCTGTTCCTCCTTCAACTTTTACCATTGCCTCTCCATTACGTTCCCCTTTGCATTTTACCGGAATATTCTTAATAATTGTTGCAGTTAATATAGCCGGCTCTGATATCACAACAATTGTTTTAGTTTCACAATTGTTTTTATCTTTTACAGTAATGGTATGAATTCCGGCAGCCAAATTTGAAGCGACAGCACTCACTGAGGTGCTTTTATCCCAAGAATAGGTATAAGGCAGTGTTCCTCCAATAGCTGTTACAACTGCCGATCCATTTGATAGCCCGTTGCAGGTTACCGGTTTAAATTCAACTGAGGTAGCTGATAAAACTGTTGGCTCACTTATGAGCACAATAACTGTAATCTCACAGCCATTTACATCCTTAATGGTAATGTTATGCACACCCGCTGTTAAATCTGTTGCGGTATCAAGTGTAGATGCACTGTTTTGCCACACATAGGTATAAGGCGCTGTGCCGCCGGCAGCTGTTACTTTAGCTGAACCGTCCGAACCTCCAAAGCATTTTACAGCGCTAATTGGAATTGCAGTTGCCGTTAAATTATAAATTGGCTCAGCAATTACCACAGTTGCTATTGCAATGCACCCATTAAAGTCTGTAACAGTAATGGTATGCAATCCCGCCATAAGATCTGTTGCTGTATCACTTGTTGCAATACTCTTATTCCAACTATAGGTGTAAGGTTGTGTTCCGCCGGTCGCCGTTACTTTAGCCACGCCATCAGATCCTCCTTTACATTTTACCGCACTTACTATAACTGTGCCTGCTGCCAATACAACAGGTTCTGTAATGGTTACCGTTGCTGTTGTTTTGCAACCTCTAACATCTGTTATTGTAACAGTATGTAATCCGGCACCCAAATTTGTTGCTGTAGCGGTTATTGCCGTACTTTTATCCCAAGAAAAACTATAAGGCGTTGTTCCGCCGGAAACTGTTACTGTCGCAACGCCATTAAATTCCCCTTTGCATTCTACCTGGCTGTTTTGGACTGCTGTTGCTGCTAAAACATCTGGCTCAGTTATGGTTACTTTTGCAGTTGTTATACAATTGTTGGCATCTGTAATGGTAATTGTATGAAGCCCTGCAACCAAATCCAACGCTATAGCGCCAAGTGATGCACTATTATCCCAAGAATACTTATAAGGAGCTTTGCCTCCCACCACAGTTACCGTAGCTTTACCATTTTTTTCTCCATTGCACTTTACCGGACTATTTTCAACTGCTGTCGCAGTTAAAATGGCTGGCTCAGTAATCGTTACAGGCACTATTGTTTCACAGCCATTGGTATCTTTAATCGTTACCGAATGTGTTTTTGCAGTTAAATCCGTTGCAGTGTCACTTGTTGATGCACTGCTTAAACCCCAACTATAAGAATAAGGTGATGTTCCTCCAAAAGCAGTCACTTTAGCCACCCCGTCTGAACCATTAAAGCATTTTACCTGACTAACCTGGACTGAGGTTCCTGTTAAAATTGCTGCAGGTTCTGTAATGTTAACGGATGTCGTTTTTGTACAACC
>CAZBGP010000123.1:5667-7036 GCA_964491495.1 uncultured Lutibacter sp.
TACAACTTGGCGTGGCAGTATTTGTTACAGTTACCGTATAAGTCCCTGCAGCCAAACCTGTCGCTTTTGCCGTGGTTTGAACCGGACTGGTATTCCATGAATAAGTATATGGTGCTGTCCCTACCCCAGTGGCTGTTACTTCACCGTTAGTAAGTCCAAAACAACTTACATTTTTAACCCCGCTCAATAAAGGTGTACATTGCCCATGTACATAAGCAGCCATAAGAAAAAAGAAGAAAAATTGAAATATCTTAAATCTAAAATGCAGATTTTTAACCATAGAAAACTGTTTAATTAGCAATTTAAAAATTGCGAACAAGTTTTAAATGCGTTTGGTTTATAATAAAATTACGATTAACTAAAATTAAAATATTAACCTTCATATAATTACACACAAAGGCAAATATAAATTAATATTGTTTTAAATTATAGTAAAAATCATACAAAAATTGAGAAAAAGATTGAAAAAATAGCCCCAAAAAAATTGTACTAAAAGCTGCATTTTAATTGCTAAAACTTACCGTTTGTTGGCAAATTTTGAATGTTAGGAGAAATGGGAAATTAAAATTACAAAATATTTTTAAAATAAATTTACATTTTATTATAAATATTCCTCTTAAATGGCCTGTTTTTAGGGAATTCCTTCTTAAGTATTTTCTATTTTACCACTATTTATGGGTTGCCAAACGATGTAATTAAACTTTAAAAATGATGATTTTTTATGGTTTTTAACATTTTTATCAAAACTGCCTTTTGAAAAATTTAAATAGCATTTTTGAACAAAAAATAATAGCTAAGTAACCACAAATTTACTAATTTGTTAAAATAATCCTTTTTGCGTTTTTTGTCTTGTCCCAACCCTAAAGGGTGATGAAAAAGCACCTGTTCCTGTTTTCTTGAAATAAATCCCTCCCTTTAGGGTCGGGGTAAAGGATTTATTTTTGATAATTTTGTTTTATTTATGTTTTTTACACACCCCTAACCCCTGCTTCGGCTATCGCTCAGCAAAGGCTTTTTATAGAAGGGAGGGACGGGGTAAAAGAAAAAATTTAGTTATTTATTTTTCCAATAAAATTAAAATTTCTTTAATTAATTGGTAATTCAATTTATGTTTATTCTCTCTTTTACTTTTTTGCATCGCCCAAAAAAGTAACAAAAAAGTCTAGTCTGATGATCTTTTTCTGTAAAATTATTGAATTTTTATATCCACATCACCCAGACCGCCTTTCCATCAGCTCCATCCGGCGCTTGGCTCTTTGGGTTGCTCCAACGGCCAGCGCTAAAAAATTAAATATTTTACCACGAAAAAAATCATATGACGCTTTCTTTTTGATTCTGAGTTATTACTTGAGAGCTTAGAACTGAAAAA
>CAZBGP010000124.1:0-7005 GCA_964491495.1 uncultured Lutibacter sp.
TTGGCTGGGCAGCGGTTTCTGTGGATGGATTTATTCCTCCCAATGCTTTTATGGAATTTCAGGCTTATAATGTGCTGGTAATTGCTTCTGATATCAGAACAATTGATCATCTTGAATATACGCCGGCGCCCGATATTATCCACGAAGCCGCCGGACACGCGCCAATTATAGCAAACCCAGAATATGCCGAATACTTGCGCCGTTTTGGCGAAATTGGCTGTAAAGCCATCTCTTCTTCGGAAGACTTTGAGATGTATGAAGCCATCCGGTTACTTTCTATTTTAAAGGAAGATCCAAATTCTTCGGAAGCCGAAATTGAAAACGCGCAACAAAAAGTGGAAGAATTGCAAAATACGATGGGCGAACTTTCTGAAATGGCCCAAATACGGAATTTGCATTGGTGGACGGTTGAATACGGCTTGATAGGAACCTTGGAAAATCCGAAAATATACGGTGCAGGATTGCTTTCTTCTATAGGCGAAAGCAAAAAATGTTTGACCAATGAAGTCAAAAAAGTTCCTTATTCCATTGAAGCCGCGACGCAAAATTTCGACATCACCAAGCCGCAGCCACAACTTTTTGTAACCCCCGATTTTGCCTATTTAAGTTTTGTGCTCGAAGAATTTGCCAATAAAATGGCCTTAAGAACTGGCGGATTGAGCGGCGTTCAAAAATTGATTAAATCTAAAAATATTGGCACGGTGGAACTAAGTACCGGACTACAAATTTCGGGTGTTTTTGCCCATGTGATTGTTGATGCCAACCAAAAACCGGTTTATATCCAAACTTCGGGACCAACTGCTTTGGCGAGCAGGGACAGGGAATTAATCGGGCATGGAACCGATTATCATATGGAAGGATTCGGAAGTCCATTAGGGAAATTAAAAGGCATCAATTTGGCCATTGAGGATATGTTTCCGAAGGATTTGGAGGTTTACGGAATTTATGAAGGCAAAAAAACAACCTTGCTTTTTGAAGGAAATATAAAAGTTGAAGGTGAAGTAATTACTGGAAAACGCGATTTAAAAGGGAAGATTTTACTCATTTCTTTTAAAAATTGCACCGTAACACATAACGATGCTATTTTATTTAAACCCGAATGGGGTATTTATGATATGGCTGTAGGAAAAGAAATAATTTCTGCCCATGCCGGTCCGGCTTCTGTCAATTCGTTTAAGAATTTAGGTGAGGTTTCTGCGACTAAAACGCACAAAATTTCTTATTCAGAAGAAGAAATCAAGTTGCATAAAATGTACCGGGAAATCGCTGAAATGCGAAAAAGTGGGGATGTGGATTTCTTGCGACTTGACTTGATTTTTGAAAAATTGAAAGCAAATTTCGTTTCAGATTGGTTGTTGCCTTTAGAAATGTATGAACTTGTTTATCAGTCAGGTATGGAAATCGAAACCGAAATTTTAGACTATTTAATGCAGCTTAAAAAAAATAAAAAGCACGAGCAGTTGATCGCCAACGGAATTCACATTATTTCAAAATAGCGTAACTATAGTTACCTATGTAACATTTTATTGAATTATCTTTGCCTAAATTTTAAAATTAAAAAGAATGAGTTTTTTCGGATTATTTGGTGGTGGAAATGCAGGAGCTTCAATTGAAGAATATTTAAAAGAAGGCGCAGTTGTTATTGATGTAAGAACTGCAGAAGAGTTTAGAGAAGGGCACGTAAAAGGCTCAAAAAACATGGTGTTAAATGCCATTCCAACCAAAGTTGCAGAAATCAAAAAAATGAATAAAAAAGTGATCGCGGTTTGTAGAAGCGGCGCAAGAAGCGGACAGGCAACTTCATTTTTAAAGCAACAGGGAATTGACGTTATTAATGGCGGACCTTGGCAAAACGTGGCCAAGTTTGTGCAATAAAACAAACATTAGAAATAAAAAGAGCGGCAATTGCCGCTCTTTTTTGTAAAATCTTTTTCATAAATCGGTATAAAAGTCAGATGAGTTTATGTTTTTTAGCTTTAAGAACCGCTTCAACTTTGTTATGCACTTGAAGCTTTTTGTAAATATTTTCAATGTGTTTTCTGACAGTTGAAGGTGAAATAATTAAATTATCGGCTATTTCATTGTAATTTAAACCAATGCTCAAATGTTCTAAAATGCCGGTTTCCCTATTACTTAGTTTTATTTCATTAATGGCGTCATCGTTTTCAGCCAAAATAGGATTGCGCAATAAATTCAAAGTTTTTAAAGCGATACTGGGCGTCATTGGAGCACCGCCATTGATGACTTCTAAAATACATTTATGCAAATTTTCAGCATCAACTTCTTTTAATAAATAGCCATTTGCACCGGCTTTTATGGCGTTAAAAATATTTTCATCATCATCAAAAACAGTAATCATAATAATTTTAATATGCGGGTATTTTTTTTTAACAATTTCAGTAGTTGCAATGCCATCCATTTCTGGCATTTGTATGTCCATTAAGATAACATCCACATTATGGTCGCGGTCTAATTTTTCAATAAGTTCTATCCCGTTGATGCCGCGAAATTTATATTTTAAATCATTAAAAAACGATAATTTTTCAATCACTACTTTTGCTAAAAAGCTGTTGTCTTCCGCAATGGCTATTTTAATATTCATAAGAAGTGATTTTATTTTTTAAAAATAAAAATAAATAAATCAAATTGCTATAAGGCATTTGTCTTATTTTTATCACACACAATTTCAATCTGGGTGCCAGCGTTAATTTTAGATTGAATATTGATTTTTCCGTTTATTTCCGCAGCTCTTTTTTGCATATTTTCCAGTCCATTTCCAAGTTCAATAGAGTTTAAATCAAATCCAATTCCATCGTCACTAATTTTAATAATGAGGTTATTCTCAGTTTCTATTATGGATATTGAAATTTCTGAAGCTTTGGCATATTTAAGCGCATTGTTAATGGCTTCTTGTACAATTCTAAATAAATTAATTCCTTTTACTGAAGATAAATGAACAGGGCTTTTTACAGTTGAATTAAAATTGAAATGACAATTGCCTGATGCTAATTTTGCCTTTTCTATAAATGATAAAATTCTTCCCTGAAAATCTTCATAAGAAATTTTATTTTTATTCATGGCCCAAATGGTGTCGCGCAGTTCAGAAATGGTATTGCCGGCAAAATTATTAATCTCGGTTAGTTTGCTTTGGAATACTGAATCTGAATTTTTAGTAAGGAATTTTAAATTGTCTATTGATGAAATAATTAAGGTTAACTGTGACCCAATGTTGTCATGCAAATCTCTCGAAATACTAAGGCGCTGGTCTTGTAATTTACTAAAAGTTTGTGCCTCTTTTAATTTTAACTGGTTTTGATATTCTCTTCTTTTGTGTTGTTGTCTTTTGTGTAAGCCAAACAATACGATGCCTAACATTAAAATGCCCGACCCCAATAAAACGTTAAAATTGTTTTTGTTTTTTATTTCCAGTTCCCGAGCCAGCAATTGTTCTTTTTGCTGGGCAATTTCCTTTTCTTTTTTTTCTGTTTCAAATTCAATTTGAAGGGTTGCAACTCTGCTGTTTGTCTCTGTATTTATGGTGCTGTCCTTAAGGGTTTGAAATATTTTATTGTAGATAAAAGCATTTTTATAATCACCCAATTCAATGTACGATTTGGCTAAGTAATCAGCACAATACTTTTCCAGGGATAAAAAATTATTTTCAATGGATAAATTGTATCCTTTTTTAAAATTTTCAATAGCCCGACCGTATTTTTTCTCTGCAAAATACAAATCACCATAGTAAACATAATTGTCCGTTATGCCATAAATGTCATTTCGTATTAGGCGAATGGTTTGTGCACTGTCAATATATTTTTTTGCAATTTCAAATTTGTTTAAATTAATATTTACAGTTGCTAAATGCACATAACCATAAGGAATTCCAATACTGTCGTTGTGCTGTTTTTTTAATTGTAACGATTTCTTGTGATAGTAAATGGCACTGTCATAATTTTTTAGCATTCCTTGCAAAATGCCATAATTATCATAAGTAGCATCGACTTTTTTTGCAGTTTTAACATTCTCAATAATTTTTAACCCTTTTCGCATATAATGCAAAGCACTCTTGAGATCTTCACGTTTTATTGAAAATCCCAATTCTCCATAGGCATATCCTGCTTTTTCCAATTTTCCAAGTTCTTCATAAATTCTGATGGCATTTAAATTGAAAACCAGTTTTTTTTCTCTCTTATCTTGGTAATTGTAAATCTGAGAAAGCAACAAGTAGGCTTCAGCTAAAGACTCCTGATTGTTTAATTCTTTAGCCAATTCAATTGCTTTATACGCCAATTTTTCAGAAGCAGCAATATTTCCTATGAATTTATCATAAGGAATTTCTATAATTTGTTTTAGCTGTTGGGGTTTTGATAGGTGTTTTAAACTTTTTTGAAGGCTGTCTGAATAACTAATTTTTTGGGCATTGCCAATGCCAAAACTTATAATGAATACAAAAAGAAATTTTATTTTCACTAAGAATTTAATTTACAGCAATATACAAAAAAAAGTATTTCTGATACCAACTTGTAAAATTCCTTTCTCTTAGTTATTTTATAGGTAGAAGGCCGCTTCAATTGTAGGGATTGAAGACAGCCTTCGAAGGTAAAACTTCACCTTATTTATTCAAATCATAGGCGTTGATTGTGTTTCCGCTTGCTTTATAATACAAATAACCGCCCCATTCATCAACTTCATATTCAGGTTTTTTGTCGTTTAAAATAAATTGTTTAATGGGTTTTCCGGTGTCCTTATCTAATTTTACAAGTCCAACGCCATCATCCAAACTTGATAAAGTAAATTGGGCATCCTTTGTGGCTGAAGTAGCCTTGAATCGCTTAGCCATTTCCTTAAATGCAACGGTTCCAATGGCTGAGAACATTTCAGATTCTCTATTTTTTTGAGCGCCATAATCGTTGTATTGCCCTATTGAGTTTTTATTCATACCAGCTTGATATGATGCTGCACTTGCCATTGCAACTGAAGCAACTGCTAACACTCCAAAAGCTATTTTTGCGAAAGTACTTTTACCTGGAGATTTGTAATATTCTTGAAATTTTTTGCTTCCATCAAAATTAAGCATCATTACATTTTGATCTGAAGACAATAATAATCCATCTTTCCGTATTTCAAATTTTGTTGGATTTTCTTTTTCTTCAAATTTATAAGATGCCAAAGTGCTTATGTCTCCAGAGTCTTCATTAATAGCAATCATCTCCTCACCAGTACTAATTAAATATCTTTTATGTGCTTGGTCATAAGTGCTTGTTACAGCTTTGGCACGTTTATATTTTATAGGTTTACTCCAAATTGATTCGCCAGTTTGCAAATTAATAATATTAGCATCTTCATCAGTAATATAAATTAAGCCTTTCTTGGTTAATGCCATAGTATGAATATTTTCTCCTGTGGATAACGGTTTTTTAAATAACGTTTCGCCTTCAAATGAGATTTTATTAATACCGCCTTCTTGGATACCAAATAAAATTCCATCATCCATTACATAAAAGTGTTGCACATATCCTTTAGTTTTAGGCGCTTTTTCCCATAAATCTTCACCAGATGACGAAGATAAAAAACTAATATTACTTTGTGCTTTTGCCGCCATTAAACCTCCTATTCCCCCTTTGCCCGAATCGGCTACGTCACTTACAATAGCAAGTCCTTTTGTGGTAATTTCAAAATTGGAAACAATTCCTTTTACTTTATTGCCATCAGCCCATAATAATGTGCCAGACTCACTTACCTTATAAACTTCTTGATTTTTTCCACTATTCACATTTACAAATGCATACATAGATTTTCCATCTTCTGCTGGTTGAACAAACGCGACGCCTTTAAGTTTTGCTGTCCAACTTTCATTTCCAGTTGCCATATCAATTCTTATTAACCCTTTTCCAGCCGGAATAATTAAACCACCATCTATGATACTTGGTTTTCCAACCATAATATCAAAACCTTTTAATGTAAACAGCTTTTCTTCTTTTCCTGTACCCATATCATAAATTCCCACTGCTTGTGCGTAGTTTTCTTTTGCGGTACGCTGTCCCGTTACTATTAACTTGTTTTGTGGCATTAATAATGTTGGTTGTTGCGCAGCTTTCCAGCCGTTTGCTTTGGTATCGAAAACACGGTTTCCAGTAATCATATCAATAACGCTTTGCTTGGCAGAAATTCCGCCAAATCCCATTTGACCAACCATTACATAGGGTGTGTTAGGAATAATGTTAATTTCTTCTTCTTTTACTTTACCATAATCATCAAAATTAAATACCAATTCCTTTTGGCCTGGTTTAATTCCTGCAAGCCCTTGTCCATGAGTGATTAAAAGTACTCCAGAATCGGTTACAGTCATTTTTTCGATATTACCGCCTAAATCGTAAACAAAATTTGGATCCGATTTTTGAGCATTTACAATAGTTACACTAAGTATTAGTGCAATTATTAAGAATTTGTTTAATTTTTGAGTTTTCATAAATAGACATTTTGATTAGTGTTATTTCAAAAGTCTTGTAAAATAAAAAGCAAATCAATACGTCATATGTCGTATTTGTTTAGAAAGAAATGTTAAAATCTTGTTTTAACTTATGTATTTTTAATTGAATTGTTTGCGTAAATTTTTTGTATTCTTCCGAATCTGGATTGAAAGGTTTGTGCGCCAATCCTCTTTGTATGGTTTCAACTTCTTTCATAATCGAAGCTGTATTTTCAGCCATCCAAACGTGTATAAAATGTTCCCAGATATAATCGACGGCAGTTTCGTTGGGATGAACCATATCGCTGTTGTAAAAACGGTAATCGCGCAAATCGTCCATCATCATTTCATAGGAAGGAAAATACCGTCCATTAACAACGTTTAGAATTTTATGAATTGCTGAAATTAAATGTGCTTTGCTCAGTGAATTTTCAACAAAGCCGTCTTTTATGTGGCGAACCGGAGAAACCGTAAAAATCACAGTTGCCTTCGGATTGATTGCTGAAATTTGAAGGTAAATATTTTTTAATGTAGCT
>CAZBGP010000125.1:0-2282 GCA_964491495.1 uncultured Lutibacter sp.
CACGGAACAAAGGAAATTAAATTCGAAATGACATATAATGACTGGACAACAAGCCCGAAACGCTAACAGCAGTTTGACAAAATGGCGGGTTCGGTGCTAAATTGAACATTCGGATTTCTAATAAACATAAGTGCAAAATTGAAAGTAAGTGCTTCTAAATCCGCCAAGTCGCCAAGCTGCAAAACGTTAGAGGTCATTGTAAATAACGACATACGACAAATGAATAAATTGACAACTTCTCTATTTTTCGAGCATAACTGTAATTAAAAACTGAATATGAATTTTATTTCAAAATACTCAATTAAGATATTTTTAGGATTGCTGCTGGCTGTAATCCTTTTTCATATTTGCATTATTTTAAAAATTATTCCTTATGACATAGCTTGGGGTGGAAGACTTACAAATGATACGGAAATGTATGTTTTTGAAACAATATCAATTCTTATAAATATATTTTTATCAATTATTTTGTTAATGAAAGACAACATTATAGAATACAAACTCTCTGACAAAGTTATAAATGTAATTTTGTGGACTTTCTTCGCAATTTTCGTTCTTAATACAATTGGAAACATTTTTGCGAAAACGACCTTCGAAAAATTATTTGCTATATTAACTGGACTTTCAGCGGTTTTAATTTGGAATATAGTAATGAAGAAAAATACAACGAACCTCTAACACGGGTTTGGCAAAAGTGGCGGTTCAGTGCTCCGCAGACACATTTGTAGTAAAAAGCCCGCCCATCGCAAATCTGCAAAACGTTGTGCAACAGTCAAAACCAAAATTACGCAAGAAAAAGAATAACAAAAACTGAATATTTAAATCAAAAAATGAACAACATAAATTTTAAAACTGAAAGACTGAATTTAAGACCAATTTCAGAAAAAGATATTGAAAATATTCACAAATTACATAGTTTAGCCGAAACCGATAAGTTTAATACTTTAGGAATTCCAAAGGATATAACGGAAACAAAAATTATTGTCGAGAAATGGATTTCTGATAATAATTTAGAAAATAATAAAAGTTACACCTTTGCGATAGAACTAAATGAAGAAAAAGAATTTATTGGATTAATTGGAATTAATTTAGGAAAAGAGAAATATAAAAATGCGGAAGTTTGGTTTAAATTTGATTACGCTTTTTGGAATAAAGGTTTCGCTACAGAAAGTTTGAAAAAGATTATAGCTTTTGGTTTTGAAACCTTAAAACTTCATAGAATTGAAGCAGGTTGTGCAATTGAAAATATTGGATCAATAAATGTTTTAGAGAAAGTTGGAATGTTGCGAGAAGCGCACACAAGAAAATTATTACCACTAAAATCAGGTTGGTCTGATAATTACGGTTACGCAATTTTATCAACAGATTAAGAAAACAAATAACAAAAAGTAGAAATAAAAATCAACATTTCGTTCCAAATGACCGATCGCACAACAGCTACTACAACGGATTTGGGCAATTGGCTTAATGGGAAAATGGTTTTGTATTTGGATGCTTAGTAATAACCGAAAAATAAATCTTACTTTAGTCCCAAACCCGCTGTAGTACCAGAACGTTAGAGGCAATGCTGAAAAAAGATAAACGACACTCAACGATAATGAATAAAAATAGAGTTAACTTCCCACAGATTGGAACAAAGCAAACAGGAATGGAACATATGACAATTGCTAACACCATTCCGCGCCGAGATTTCCTGCTTCAACTAGGATTGGTAAGCATTTCGATGATGCTTACCAAATCCCAAGTTTTCGGTTTACCAGCCTTTTCAACAAATCGTCTCATTGACTTTAAGGACTCGCTAAATGATGAGGATATTTTTACGTACATCAGCCGGATTTCAGGAGGATTTGACATAAGGCTATACAAACAGCTGGTTGGTGCTGCCAATGAATTTAAAGAAGGTGATGAAATTGCAGGAATTGCAGCTAATGATGAAACCGCCAGAAAGATGGCGCGTAAACTTATCGCAAACACACTACTGTCAGATGTCATCGAGCATCCTCTTTTCAGAGATGAACAATATGACCTTATTCACAACACTACCGCATTTGACAAAGATGTTATTGCCATGACCTTCGGTCAATTAAAAAAATTCCTCCTTGAATCGGATGAAGCTGACATTAAGAGCATCATGCCCTCTTTGTCAAGTGATGTTATTGCCTTCGTTGTAAAGCTTCTGACCAATGACGAGTTAGTGAGCATCAGCAGCAAAGTCTTTAACCCATTACCCAATAGCAACATTGGCGCAACTAATAGACAACGAATACAAGAGTAAAGAAAGA
>CAZBGP010000125.1:2292-6772 GCA_964491495.1 uncultured Lutibacter sp.
ACCGATAATATCGAAGATATTGTTTGGCAGGTATTTGATGCCTGGTCTTATGGAGTGGGAGATCTGGTGCTTGGAACCAATCCGGTTTCGAGTGATCCGCTCAAGGTGGCACAAATCGAAGCGGCGCTGCATGACTTACTAGTTACCTTCCAATTGGAAAATACCATGCCCCATTGCGTCCTTTCCCACATTGATATTCAATCTCAAGTTGAAAATACTCAGCCAGGAACTACGGGCATCTGGTTTCAGAGTCTTGCAGGCACAGTTAAGGCTAATCAAACCTTCGATGTAACCATAGAAAAAATGCAGACACATGCAGATGCACGGCAAGGCAAACGCTATGGCCTATACGCAGAAACCGGTCAGGGTGCCGACGGTACCAACGGCCACGGCGAAGGTTTCGATATGGTCGTACATGAATCCAGGAAATACGGATTTCTGCGTGCATTAAAGCAACGTCTCGGCAAACACAAAAATAACAATACCGTTCCTTGGGTATTTCTTAATGATGTCGCTGGATTCATAGGCCCGGAAGTATTCCGCACCAAAGAGCAACTTGTCCGTTGTTGCCTAGAAGACCTTGTAATGGGCAAGCTTCATGGGCTTACTATTGGGCTAGACATCTGCACGACGCTGCACATGGACGTAACCCTAGATGATCTTGATTGGTGCATTGATCAGATTATGCCAGCCAATCCTGCCTATTTCATGGCTCTGCCAACGAAAAATGACCCTATGCTAAGCTACCTTACCACATCTTTTACCGACCACGTTCGGGTGCGGGAGCAATTTGGCTATAAAGTAAATGATGCGATGTGGGAGTTTTTTAAGCGTATAAATATAATTGGTGTAGACAATAAACCAACCGCCCTTTTTGGTCAACCCAACCAAGTTTACTTGCGCTATTGTAGAGCAAAAGGTGATATGCGAAGTGATGAAACAATATTGTTTGAAGGCAAAGCAGCCATTGAACGGGTCCGCAAACGCGGCGTATCTATTGCAGAAGGATTTGGAGAAAAGACTTGGCAAATGCAACCTTCGCTAGATCGCGAAATTCGGGAGCTGTATAAAGACGCCAAATATTGTTTGTGGACTGAATGGGAGCCATCCTATCTGCAGTCCATAAGAAATGCTATTGTAATAGCATCAATGTCGAACAACAGAATTGACTATGTGTATCACCCTGCTAGCGGTGAGCGAATTTCACCCGAAAGTTTACTTGTAATTCAAAGCCTGCGTAAAAGGCTCAAAAAGAACACACCTGATGTGCAGATTATCATTTCCGACGGCTTGAATACCCGATCACTTATGGATGAAGATCACCTTGAAACATTTCTTCCTTCCGTCTACAAAAATTTGGCTTCTCTCAATTTAACTATTGCTGAAGCGCCCATTGTGATTAAGAACGGACGTGTGCGTGCAGGTTATGAGGTTGGGGAGCTACTTTTTGGGAAAGAGGGATTGAGCAAACATTGTGTTTTACATATCATTGGCGAGCGACCCGGTACTATGCACCGCAATTTCTCAGTCTATATTACTGCAGCATCAGCATCAAATTGGAATTACCGTGGCAAAGTCGATCACGATATTACACGAGTGATTTCAGGCATCAGCGATACGGCATATTTACCAAAAGAAGCAGCAGTAGAAGTGGCTTCGATTGTTGCGAAACTGATGGGTGTAAAATAGAGGTCAATATATATATTCAATTCATGAAATCAAATGCAGGGAGAAAGTAAAAAGCCATAGAAATCAAAACATAGACGGAAGCACTGGTGGTAACAGCACCTATAATAAATTGGCGGTTCAGTGGTTAAATGAAGTTCAGTTTTTCAATCAAACTTTCGTGCAGGTTGAAAGTTTTGTGCTTCGAAATCGCCAACTTCTTATAGCTGCAAAACGTTAGTAACCATTTAAAACAGACATATGAAACAAACTTTTATTTCAATTCTGACATTTCTAATAACCAATTTAGTAAATGCTCAATCTTGTGTAATTGTAAAAAGTTTTTCAGGACATAAAGAAGCGATTTTGGGAATAGCTCAATCCCCTAATGGTAAATATTTTCTATCAGGAAGTGATGACAATCTTGCTTTTTTGTGGAATGAAGACGGTAAAATTATTGATACAATAAGTGTACACTTGAAAAGTGTAAACGATGTAGTTTTTTCACCAGACAATAAACGTTTTATTACAGGAGGTTCTGAAGGTACATTTGTAATTTGGAATATAGACGGAACTGAAGTTAAAACAGTCACTGCGGACAAAGTATATGTTAAGACCGTTGTTTATTCAAACGACGGAAAATTTATTTTAAGTGGTGGTGGTGACAATACTGCAAAATTATGGAAAGCAGATGGCACACTTATCAGAACATTCAAAGGACATAAATGTACAATTTATCAAGCCTCATTTTCCCCAAATAACAAATCAATAATACTTGCAACTTGCGACAATACTGCATCAGTTTGGAGCATTAATGGAAAAAGAACAATGACTTTAAAAAAGCACAAAAATGGAGTAAGTGCTGCAAGTTTTTCCCCAGACGGAAAAAGTATCTTGACAGCAAGTTTTGACAAAACAGCAGTAATATGGAGTTTAAACGGTAAGCCAATTACTACATTGAAAGGGCATTCGGGAGAAATAAATCAGGCAGAGTTTTCATCAGACGGTAAGTATATTTTAACAGGCAGTGAAGACGGAACAGCCAAATTATGGAATACTAAAGGTGAACTTATTAAGACTTTTGAAGAGAAATACGAGACAGAATATACATCTGCAACATTTTCTAAAGATGGACAATTCGCAATTGTATCTTCAAAAGATAACAATATAAATTTTTGGTATCTGCCCAAATAAACGGCTACTAACGGCAGTTTGCAAAAATGGCGGGTTTTGGGTTTAATTTAAAGTCGGGTTTATACTTGCAAAGTCAGTGATTAACCGAAAGTTTAGGCTTACTTAATCCGCCACATCACCAAGCCCTTTAAGTTGTGCGTCATTTTAGCAGAACGAACCGAAAATGAAAAATTAACAATATGAATAGAATAAAAATAGCATACTTCTTAATTTTTGCGAGTTTAATTTTACTTGTATTAAACCTATTGGAATTAGACTTTGAAAATTTGAAAGAAAATAAATATTCAGGTATTGTCTCAAATATCTTACTAATAATTGCAATGACATTGACCATATATAACAAAAAGAAAAATGGAAATGAAAACAAATGAAATATTAAATAATATGTTTGAAAATCCACTTATAAATATTACTTTTTTTGGTGGGTTAATATTTATTACTGCTGGATTTATTTTGTATAAATATCCGCCAAAAAAAATCAATTCACTTTATGGTTATAGAACAGCAAGTTCAATGGAAAATCAAGAAAAGTGGAATTTTGCTCAAAACTATTCCTCTAAAGAAATGATGAAATTGGGTTTTTTACTTTTAATAAGTAGCCTTTTAAGTCTAATTACAAACTTTGATAATTTAACGAATATGTTTATAGGTTTAGGATTTATGATTTTAATTGTAATTTTACTTTTGTTAAGAGTTGAAAAAGCAATAAAAATTAAATTTAGCGGAAAATAAAAACGAAGGCACTACACGGGTTTGGCAAAAGTGGCGGTTCAGTGCTTCTTTGACAGTTTAGTGGGTAAACAAACAGTAGTGCATTTAATGAACATTTGTGGTGAAAATCGCCACCTTCGCCAAGCCCGAAAACGTTAGCGGCAAGCGTAACGAACGACACCAAAACGACAGACATCAACATAAAACGGTAATATAACCATGAATGAGAGAGTAATTTTTTGGATAGGAATAATTGGAGTGACTTTATTTTTGGTTGCTTCAATATTAGGTGGTTTTCAATTTGACAACTACAACCCTCTTTCACAATATATTAGTGAGACTTATGCTATTGACACGCCATATGGACAGACTTTAAGATATTTCGGTTATATTCCAAGTGGGCTTTTTTTGACTATTTTCGCCTTTTCAGCTCTGAGAATATTTCCTAAATCCTCCTTAATCAAGACTGGCTTTTGGGGTCTCGGTATTTTTTATGGAATTGCTACAATAATTGTTGGGATTTTCCCATGCGACAAAGGATGTAATAAGGAATTAGTTGACCCAAGTATTTCGCAATTAATTCACAACTTGACGGGTTTATTGACTTATATATTTGTTCCATTAAGCATAATAGCCATAGGTCTTGGTTTGCGACAATTGAAGACACAAAATGGACTATCAAGAATTGCAATATTGTGTGGACTAAATTGTGTTGTGTTTATTGGTTTATTACTAACTGACCCATTGGCAAAATATGTAGGACTATATCAAAGGATTATTGAAGGAACATTTATTATTTGGATTATAGCTTGTTCATTGTTCATAAAGAAGAGTAATCAACTTGAAATTAAAACTGTACAAAATGAATAGAACGCCAGCAGGTAAAAGCCGTTATGCAAAAGCGGGGGTT
>CAZBGP010000126.1:0-3245 GCA_964491495.1 uncultured Lutibacter sp.
GTCTCACCAATTTCCGAATAATTGATAATGTCTTCTAAAAACTGATCCATCTTTTCAATTTTAGCCTCCATAAGATTCAAATTGTTAACACTTTCTTCTCCAATTTTTTCGATATAATCCTCTTTCACCCAGGCTAACAAGGCCGAAAGGTCTCTTAATGATGATTTTAAGTCGTGCGAAACCAAATGGGCATAGTCATTCAACTGCTCATTTTGGTGTTTTAATTTTTGAAGTAACTGCGCTTTTTGAGGCATAATCTTAAGCTTTATGCTTGTACAAACTCATTAAAACACCAATAATCCAGTACTGTTTTAATGGATTCAGAATAATCGGCAAATTTTAATGGCTTTACCAAATAACCCGAAATGCCAAGCTGGTGACAATCTGTAACATCTTTATGGTCGTTTGACGAGGTTAAAATAACGGTTGGAATATATTTTAAAAGGTCATTATTTCTGATGATGCTTAAAAATTCAAAGCCGTTTATTTTGGGCATATTTAAGTCGAGCAAAATAAGATCGGGCAACGATTCATTATTATATAAAATTTCCAACGCTTCTTCGCCATTTTTAGCTTCAACAATATTGTGATGACACGCCAATTTTGAAATTGTTCTGTTAAATTTCATAATTTCTATCATATCATCTTCAACCAGCAATATATTCAGACTTTTTCTCATCAGTAGTGTATTAGTTATTTTCAAAATTTCTAATTACAATAATTAAAAATAATCAACAAAGATCCTAAGATTCCAATGTTTTTAGGTAGTTATTCGACAGGTTTAAATTATGTGTCGATGAATGGCAAATAATTGTCGGTAAACGGAATTGTCAGCCGAACAAAAATTCTTCAGCATAAATTATCTGTTAATTCGATCTTTTGCCTAAATTGTATCCATGAAAACAGTCACCGTAAAAGAAATAAAAACAGAATTGTTGCATTATTCACAAAAGGAATTGGTGGAACTTTGTTTGCGTTTGTCTAAATTCAAAAAGGAAAATAAGGAGCTGCTCACCTATCTTTTGTTTGAATCTTCCAATGAAGAAGGCTATATCAGTAGCATAAAACTGGAAATTGACGAGCAATTTGAATTGGTTAACACAAAAACGTATTACTTCATTAAAAAGAGCGTCCGTAAAATTTTACGCAACATTAAAACCGCCATCCGTTATTCAAAAAAAAAGGAAACCGAAGTGGAACTCCTGCTCTATTTCTGCAAAAAATTGAAGGCTTTTAAACCATCCATCAATAAAAATACAGTGCTCAAAAATCTGTACGAAAGGGAAATAGCGGCCATCGAAAAAAAGATGCTCGTTTTACACGAAGATTTACAGTACGATTACCAGCAAGAACTGGAAAAGCTAAAACTTTAAGATCGCTGAGAATACATTACTGCACTCCAAAAACAATTTGCGGATGGCTTAAAAACAGGGTGAAAATCACACTGGAAAACTTTTTTTTTGTAATATTACATCACAAAACCGCAACTCCTAAATTTTATTTGGCATTTTTCCTCTGAAGCATTATAATGATTAACCATCGCTAAAAACAAAAAATTAATCCTATGAGCGAGCAACAGAATCAAACAGACCGACTTCTAAACAAACTGGAGACGCTTTTAAAAAGACAGGCTGTTTTTTCAAAAGAAGTGCAAGAATTAAGGGATGAAATTCAGCAACTTCGCATTGATGCCGGTAAAAATCCGTTAGAGAAGAACGCACTTCTTAAGGAAGAACCTGTTAAAGAACAGCCAATATACACCCAAAGTACCGCACCCAAAAAATTATTCAGAGATCTCAATCACAAAATTTTAGGCGGCGTTTGCGCAGGAATGGCAGCATATTTTGACATCAGCATCATTTTAACACGTATTATCTGCTTGCTGCTAACTGTCTTTTTTGGCGTTGGATTTTTGGCCTATATTGTATTGTGGATTGTTATTCCAAAAGCAACTGCAGCAGCACAAAAACCACAATCGCAATTTGTACAAAACGCGAGCAAATCAACTATGCCAACTGCTGACAACCAGCCAAAAATTACAGTTGATTGGGAGAAATTTGTCGGAGAAAACCTCATCAATAAAATTGGGATTGCCATTACCGTGATTGGTGTGGGAATAGGCGCCAAATATTCCATTGAGCACGACTTGATAAGTCCGCTGACAAGGGTAATCTTGGGTTATTTGGTAGGCTTGGGACTTTTAGGGTTTGGGCTGAAATTAAAGGAAAAGTATGAGAATTTCAGTGCCGTTTTGGTGAGTGGTGCTATGGCTATTTTGTATTTTATGACGTTTGCTGCGTTCAGTTTTTACGATCTGTTTTCGCAAACAATCGCATTTATTTTTATGGTGATTTTTACGGTTTTTACAGTAATTGCTGCTTTAAATTACAACAAGCAAATCATTGCACTCATCGGTTTGGTGGGCGCTTACGCCGTTCCTTTTTTATTGAGTGAAGACTCGGGAAATGTGGCTGTGCTTTTCAGTTATATGGCCATTATCAATATTGGCATTCTGGTGATTGCCTTTAAAAAATACTGGAAACTGCTGTATTTTTCGGCCTTTGTGCTCACCTGGGGGATGTTTGCGACCTGGTACGCTTCAAAATACGAAATGGCCGAACACTTTGAGCTGGCGCTGACTTTTATTTTTATCTTTTTTACCACTTTTTACGCAACATTTCTTGCTTTTAAACTGCTTCAGAAGGAAAAATTTGAAATTATCGACATTTTATTATTGCTTGCCAATTCCTTTATTTTTTATGCATTTGGTTATGCCATTTTGGACAGCCACGAAATCGGCACCCAATTACTGGGACTATTTACGCTCGGCAACGCGATGTTACATTTTATGGTTGGCCTTGTTATTTACCGGCAAAAACTGGGCGATAAAAACCTGTTTTACTTTGTGGCAGGTTTGGTGCTGGTTTTTATCACCATCGCAATTCCGGTTCAGCTAAACGGAAATTGGGTGACGCTTTTATGGGTTGGCGAAGCCGCGCTGCTGTTTTGGATTGGCAGGATAAAAAATATCCCTGTGTATGAAAAAATTTCCTATCCGTTGATGCTTCTTGCTGTTTTTAGTATTTTTCAGGATTGGGCAACCGGCTACAATTTAAATTATTACGGCGATGCATCAGAAAAAATTACGCCGCTTCTCAATATCCATTTCCTGAGTTCGGTTTTATTTATTGTCGCCTTCGGATTCATCGCTTTTCTGCATAACAATAAAAAATATCCTTCGGCCT
>CAZBGP010000126.1:3255-6761 GCA_964491495.1 uncultured Lutibacter sp.
GCGATTGTCAACTGGGTCCTCAAGGCGTTAATCACTGCTTAACATTTAGTTATTTATAAAAATAATACCGTCCACGTGATGGTATTATTTTTTTTGGGCTAAACATTTATGAGTATATCTGTTATAAATAGTAGTAAGAAATAAATCGCGTTACTCGCGAAAAGGAAAATGATGATGAAAATAACAATAAAAAATATCCTTCGGCCTTAAATTCAAATAAGGAATTACAAAAACTGGTTTCTTTTGCGATTCCGGCAGCACTTTTAGGAACGATGTATTTTGCTTTCAGAATGGAAATTGAAAGTTACTTTAACCAGCTCTATAACGATTCCAATATCAATCTCAATGTTTTTCAACAATACTACAACTATGATTATCTGAAATTTAAAACTATCTGGATGCTTAATTATTCCTTGTTTTTCTTATCGGTATTTTCTTTTCTGAATATCAAAAAGTTAAAAAACAGGAAGTTCGGTCTTATCAATATCGGATTCAATGCATTTGCAATTTTGACTTTTTTAATGCAGGGATTGTACATTTTAAGCGAATTGCGCGATAGTTATTTAACCCAAACAATGGCTGCTTATTATCAAATTGGCGAATTTAATATTGGCATCCGGTATATTTCCTTTGCTTTTTTGGCCTTGGCGCTTTTTGCCTGCTACACCTACATTCGCCAGGAATTTATGAAAGTTGATTATAAAATGCCTTTTGATTTGTTGCTTCATTTGTCTATTCTATGGATTGCCAGCAGCGAACTCATCAATATCATGGAACTTTCGGGATCTACCCAATCCAATAAACTTGGGTTGAGCATACTTTGGGGCGTTTATGCCTTATTGTTAATTTCTTTGGGTATCTGGAAAACCAAAAAATATTTGCGCATCGGTGCCATTGCCTTATTTTCTGTGACCTTGATAAAACTGTTTTTTTACGACATTTCGCACCTCAACACCATTTCAAAAACCATTGTTTTTTTAGCGTTGGGCATATTGCTGTTGATCATTTCATTTTTATACAACAAATTCAAACACATAATTTCCAATGAAATTGAAAGCTAAAATAAGCGCTTTTTTACTGCTGATGTTTTGTTCATTTTCTTACGCGCAACTGAACCAATACAATTACAAAAGGGAATTGCGGGGAATTACGGCGCCGTGGCACAAAGTGATTTTACCTGAAGAAATCTTCGGAAAAGTGGCGCCCAATTTAGCCGATATTCGAATTTATGGGATTACCGCTGCCAAAGATACCATTGAAGCTTCCTATTTGTTGAAATTGAAATCAGAAAAAATAGTTTCCAAAGATGTGATTTTCAGATTTTTGAACACCAGCCAAAATGAAAAAGGCTATTATTTTACGTTGGAAGTTTCGTCAGAGGAAGCCATCAATCAGTTAAAACTCGATTTTAAAAAAGAGAATTTCGATTGGAAGTTAACGCTTGAAGGAAGCCAAAATCAGCAGGAATGGTTTACTGTGGTTGATGATTACCGAATTTTGTCCATCAAAAATACTGCGACCGATTATCAATTTACCAAAATCATTTTTCCGGGCACAAAATTTCGTTTTTTCAGATTGCTGGTTAAAAGCGAAGAAAATCCGGAATTGGCCAATGTAAAAACCACATACAACGAGATTAAAAATGGCGGTTTTGTTGATTACGATGTTACAAACATCAAAACTATTCAGGATAAGGAAGAACAAAAAACAACACTTGAAATTGACTTAAAATCGACCGTTGCCGTGAGTTTTATTCAAATTAAAGTGAAAGACACTTTCGATTATTACCGTCTAATAAGCATTCAGTATGTTGCAGACAGCATAAAAACGGAGCAAGGATGGAATTATTTGTATGAAAATCTAACCACAGGAACGCTTAGTTCCATTGAAAATAACGAATTCAAATTTGAAAGCACCATCCTGAAAAAATTGAAAATCAGTATTTTTAACCAGGACAATGAACCCTTAAATATTGAAACGATTGAAGTAAAAGGTTATGTGCACGAATTGCTGGTTCGTTTTACGGAACCGGCTGCGTATTTTTTAACCTACGGAAACAAAAAAGCCACAAAACCAAACTACGATATTGAGCGTTTCATTTCCAAAGTTCCGGATACCTTAACCGTTTTAACACTGGGAAATGAACAAAAAATTGACAAAACAGCCAAAACAACAGCACCTTTATTCAAAAATAAAATGTGGTTGTGGGTGCTTATGGGCATCATTATTTTGGTGCTTGGATGGTTTTCAGTCAAAATGATGAAAAAGAAAAGTTAAACGTTATTTGTTATTCGTTATTTTTAAAAATCGTAAATCATAAATCCAAAATCGTAAAAAGCAAACAAACAGTTTCAACAAAAATTAAGCAGTTTCTTTTTCCTTGCTTCTGGCTTTGGCAATTTTATCGATCATTTCAGGCATTTTTTCAAATACAGCAGCAAGTCCGCCTGGTTTTCCTGCGGCAATAAAAGAAATTTCACTTCCTCTGCTTACCAAAAAGCCAATGGGTTCAATGCCCACGCCAGCTCCCGCACCGCCGCCTTGTGCTGCGACTTCGCCTTTAACATCCTTTTTTTGGGCATCTGTTGTACCGCCGGAACCAAATCCCATACCGACTTTAATCACCGGCACACACTTAAATTCTCCCAAATCAAACTGTTTTCCAATCACAGTTTCCGTGTTGGCTTCCGACTTGATAAAGTCGGTGATTTTCCCCAACAATTCTTCCATACGTAATTCCATACTATTGTTTTTAAAGGTTTATAAATGATTTAATTAAATAGATTGGCCTGCTGTAAATATGCAGTTCCACTCGGTTTCTTCCTTCAAAATTGACACTAAATCCGCCCACGTGATAATTCAGCATTGCAAAAAGCGGATACAATTTTGCGTTCAAAATGTAATCGCCGGTATCGATATCAAAAAGAAATCTTTTCACCTTAAACGATTTTAGCATCCGCAAACCTTTTTTAAAGTTGATTCCCTTGCCAATTTTCATATTATTATTTTCAGTGCTTTTCAATATTTTTTTCTTATTGCCGATGCCAATATTTCTTAGCGGATAAAAATAAAAACTCAGAAAAAAAACTTTCAGCCGTATGCTGATCAATTCTTCATCGTGACTTTCTATACTTGCTTTTACCAAACCTTTTACCTGCAAATAATATTGATTGGTTTTTGTGTCGATAAACAGCACAATGGGCATCATCGACAAATAAAAAAGCAATAACAAAAATAAGATTGAAAAGAAACTTATAAGCATTGTTATATTTTTTACCAAAATACCCTGAATCGGAAATAGCCTGCAATGATTTTGGTCAAACTGCCGAAGTAATTTTACAAAACACCGTGATATTAATCATCCAAATAATTGATTTTAATCAGATTATACATTGAAAAGTTGAAAAATTATTTGTTATATGTTAAACGTTAAAAATCGTAAATTCAAAATCGTATCTTTGCGCAACCAAAAACGATATGGACTACACGCTGCTCTCTTCACCCCT
>CAZBGP010000127.1:0-6707 GCA_964491495.1 uncultured Lutibacter sp.
CCATAGTTTTCATAAAATCACAAATAAAAAAATTGAAGATGGCGTTCAATGTTTTGTGGAAAGCAGGGATATTGATCTGATTGTGATGATTGCCAAAAGCCTTAATCTTTTTCAACGAATTTTATTCAGGCCAACCGTGGAAGAGATTAGTTATCACACCGATGTTCCGTTTTTAGTTTTGCACGAATAACTTATAAACACTTTCATCATGGATGAAGTATCAATTTTTTTAGCCAAATTTTGGGGATGGTATTTAATTATTTTCTTTTTAATTTTAAGTTTCAACCCAAAAAGAATTGTACAGATTATTAAAGATTTGGAAGATCAGAAATTTGTAATTGTCATTTCTTTCTCGGCGATAATTGTTGGGTTGCTTAATATTTTATTCCATAATATTTGGAAAGACGACTGGCGTTTAATAATCACCTTTATAGGCTGGGTGGCATTATTTATTGGCCTGTCGCTGTTTGTTTTTCCCAAACGAACAGTTTTATGGCTGGATTATCTCAACATTAAATTTGTTCAAGTAATTTATGTAATGCTTTTTTTTATAGGCTTGTTTTTACTAAATATGGGTTATGGAATTGTTATTTTCCCATAATAAAAACAAAAAAATTATTCAAAAACTGAGAACAATCATATGCCAAATTGATGCATATCATTTTAGACTAGCAAATTAGTCATTAATTTTACATCATATTAAAAAATAAAAGTTCATTGATTTATAGTAAATAAAATTTCCCCACGTATGTAAATTTGCATTTTACATAGCAATAATAGCCTAATTTGAAGAGTTTAAGGTGAACAAATTTAATCGATTTTAGTTTTGTCTTAGAAATAAGGTGACGTAAGAAATTATTTAAAAATTGCAGAGAACAGCTTAATTTCTTCAAGATAGACGCAGGAGGTTTCGGCCTCCTGCTTCCATCCAAAAAAGGTCTCCATTGTTGCAAAATAATGCAGATCATAGAAGTGTTAATTAGTTATTTTAATAAAGCTAATTTTAGTATTGTTTTAGAAATGAGATGTTATGATAAATTAGTTGGTGTTAAAAAACAAACTTAACAACTTCAAGAAGCAGGAAACTGAAAACTTCCTGCTTCTACTAAAAAGGGATAGATCATCATTATTTAAAAGTAATGTTGATTGAAACGGGAGATTTAGAACGTTTTTTAAGGTTGACTTGTTTAAGGATTGTCTTAGAAATAAGGTGATGTAAAAAATGAGTTGAACGTAGAAAAATTAACTTAATCTCTTCAGGAAACAGGAAGTTAAGGCTTCCTGTTTCTATTCAAAAAAACAGATTTACATTATTGAAAAATAATGCTAATCGAAATGAAGGGTTTAAGGTTGTTGTTTTTGTTAAGACAGTTTTAATATTATTTTAGAAATAAAATATTATGAAAATTGGTTGAGAAGACCCAACTTAATCTTTTCAGGAAACAGGAAGTTACGGCTTCCTGTTTTTACTAAAAATATAGATTTACATTGTTAAAAACAATGCAGATTGAAATGAAGATTTTCAGGTTCTTGTTTAGTTAAAACTCATTTTAGTATTGATGTTATTTTAGAGATAAATCAATATGAAAAATTAGTTTAGCGTTATAAACAGACTTAATCTCTTCAGGAAACAGGAGGTTGCGACCTCCTGTTTTTATTTTACGATAATCGTATTTATTATTGTATAAAAAATTACGAATCATTTTAAATTTACAATCAATTCAAATACAAGGAATTAAAGTTGTGTGTAACAATTTTTACATTTACAGCTGAAATAAATGTTGTAAATTACAGGTTTACTATAACAATCATAAATTTAAAAACACTAAAAAATGGATTATTACTATTCAACCATATTAAACAACATCACTTTTGATAAAGCCATAGAAAAAGTAACTGAAGAACTTCAAAAAGAAGGATTTGGCGTGCTTACGGAAATAGACATAAAAGCCACATTGAAGAAAAAACTGGACGTTGATTTTTACAATTACAGAATTTTAGGTGCGTGTAATGCTCCTTTTGCCTATAAAGCATTAAAAGCCGAAGACAAAATTGGCACCATGCTTCCGTGCAACGTAATTGTCCAGGAAAAAGAACAGGGAATTATTGAAGTTTCTGCCATCAATCCCATTATTTCTATGCAAGCCGTTATAAATGAATCTTTGGCGCCAATAGCCTTGGAAATTGGCGATAAACTGAAAAAAGTTTTGGCAAACCTGTAATTCTTTTATCCAAAACACCCACTATAATTGAAATTTATAGCGTTTTACCGATAAATTAATCAAATAAAAGTTGATAAAATTAACCTGTGTTTGATATATATCATTGGCAATGGCCACCATATTGAATATCTTTAAATGTCGATATCATTTTAATTTAAAATTAATTATTATGGAAATAAAAATTCAATTTGTCCGAGTGCCAAAAAGTGAAGCGGTGGAATCATTTGTGATTAAACGATTAATTAAAATGTCAGAAAAATATGAATGGCTTATAAGAGCCGATGTATTTTATAAATTAGAACCAGACACAAAAGGAAAAGGAAAAATTTGCGAAATAAGGTTAAGTCTTCCCGGACCAAGAATATTTGCTTTTTCTGATGAAGAAAGTTTTGAAGCTGCCACTGATGAAACCCTACGCGATATAGACAAGCAACTGCAAAAACGCAAAAGTGAAATGAAGCACTATTTATAAGGAGTTGTTAGATTTGAGTGCTGAGACTGTCAATAATCTTGGTGTCATTTTGATTTTTTCAAACTAAAGTAAAGGTCTCGTTCGCTTTTTTCAAGATTTCAATAACTTCATTGTCGTTTACTTGGTCAAACTCTTCATAAAACTGTCCGACCGCCTGAAAATCTACAGGAGCCGATAAGCAAATCACTTCGTTCACCTCAGGCATTTCCCTTATTTTTCTAAGGGCCGAATTTGGTGCAACGGGTAAGGCAACAATTATTTTCGAAGGTTTTTTAAGTTGAATTAATTGTATGCAAGAAATAATTGTATTTCCGGTTGCGATGCCATCATCAACCAAAATAACTGTTTTGTCCTTGAGTGAAAGTGGCTTGTTTTCTCCATAATACAATTGATGTCGCTGTTTTAGCAAAGCCCTTACTTGTTCTGTTTCTTCATAAATGTATACGGGTGAAACTTCCTTTGCGCCATCGCTTAAAATACTATTTTCCAAAGTAACGGCGCCGATGGCATATTCTTTATTAAAAGGATGTCCAATTTTTTTTGAAAGCACAATTTCTAATGGCGCATTTATTTTTTTGGATAATTCATACCCAACAGGAACGCCGCCTCGTGGAATTGAGACAATAACAACCTCTTTATTGTCCCTATAATTTATTAATTTGTTGGCCAGCAATTTGCCAGCTTCTTCCCTATTTGTAAACATCGCGCACCTTTTTAGCTTCCTTTATTAAATACTTGTCAAACCAATCTGCAGTAAGTTTAGCCACAATTTCAAGTTTTCCCGCTTCCGGAAACAAATGCGTGGCACCTTCAACAATTTTTAATTCACAAACGCCTTTTATAGCTGCTTTTGCTTTTCTGTTCAATTCAATCACCACATCATCGTCGCCACCTACAATTAAAAGCGCTGGTGTTTTTATGTCATTTAAAACTGTCATGGCCAAATCTGGACGACCGCCTCTTGAAACAACTGCTTTTATGGTATTTCCCATTTGGGCGGCAGCGCTTAATGCAGACGCCGCTCCGGTACTGGCGCCAAAATATCCGATAGGCAATTTTTTTGTTTCTACATAATTCATCATCCATTTTGTTACTTTCACCAATCGTTCGGTCAGCAATTCAATATCGAAACGATTTTCGTAAATTATATCTTCTTTGGCAGTTAACAAATCAAAAAGTAAACTGGAAAAACCTTGCTCAAACAGCAAACTTGCAACATAATTATTTCTGATGCTCAGCCTGCTGCTTCCGCTTCCGTGTGAAAAAAGAATGATTCCTTTTTTCTGGTCAGAAAGCCTTAAATTTCCTTTTAAAAGCACTTCACCAATGTCAATATCAACTTCCTTAAACGATTGCACACCACTCTTCATAACTCAAATTTTAGATTTTACTAGAACATCACGTTTTGGTAAACAATGGATTTTAATTCTTTTGGAAGTACCGTTCTAATATCCTCCAATTCACCTAAAGAAACGTATTTGCGCAACATCATAAATGTTGCGTGAATGTAATTTTCTGCAACCTCTTCCGATTCAAAATCATTTAAAGAAGTTACTCCGTTCAATTCCCTAATTAAATCAATAAAATCGGTCATGGTTTTCACTCTTACTTTTTTTCGGGTAGTCCATTTATTCACATAAACCGCTTTTAAAAACATTGGAAACTGAGAAATTAGCTGCAACGATTCTTCTGTAGTGATCACTTCTCGAAGTCCGTGTAAGATAGAGGATAAAATTCTTCCTGCCTTATCGGTATCATTAGGCATATTTATTTTTTTTGCAAATTCTTTCAAAAATGCATTGCCTTCTTTTGCGAATTGATTAAAATTAAGTGCCATAACGCATATTTTTTAAGTTAAAACTGATGTATTTCCCATTTTTTGTTTTTGGTTTTTACCGCAACCAATTTGGATGCAATAAACTTCGATTCGATGATTGGTAAACCATTTTTGTAGTTTGCAGGTACATCATTTCTTGGATTGTATAAATATTTTACCAATTCACCGGAAGTATCAATCACATATTCTTCCAAATAATTGGACACTATAGGTTTTTTAAGCACGTAGTTAAAACCGATGGAATCCTTTGATGACAGCACAACAATGGCGTAACCATTTGAAAAATTTGAGGCATTTAAAAACTGCGGTTTAATAATTTCAATGCCTTTTTCATTGATAAAACCATAGTAATAAGTGTCGCCTTTTAATTTTTTGATCAAACACCTGCCATCATTAAAAACCGGATATGATATTATTTTGTTTATTGAATTTAACCTGTTGGTCAATACCAAATCAGTCCTGAAATCGATAGTCTTTTTCCCATCTTTGTCAATAAAAGCCCACTGATTTCCCTTATTTATGGCTGCAAAATCGCCATGGAAAGGATAAACCTCATCAATCTCGCTAAAAATTTGTGAAAAAGCAGCCGAATTAATGCTGAGGCAAACAATTAAAATGAGTAATTTTTTCATGACCATATTATTTATGATTCACATAAAGCTATAATTTGTTTATAATTTAAAAAATGATTTTGCTCAATCTTAAAGGATTTCATTTTTGAAGTTTCATGTTATTTTTCAATGATTTGAAGTGATGCTCATAAATAGATTCATTTGCGGATTAAAATTGCAAAAAACAATGAAAATTTTTAATTTTTTAATGATTTATGGTCAGATTTTTTAATCACCGTTTGATATATATCATTTTTCATGAAACTTATAATGAATTACTTAGCTATGAATTAAAAACCTTCAGAAATGGAATCGAACATCATTTACAAATCATTTTCCAAGGATAAAACCATCGAAGAATTGTTATACAATATTTCCTTGTGGACATCAGAATATGCTTTTATCAATATAGAATTGGCGTTTATAAAAAGGCTTATTAAAGCCTATCCATTTTCTGCAACCATCCCAAATTTGTATGAACGGCTGCAATTATTTATTTTAGAACTTGATAATTTTGAACAGGCTAAAAACAATATTCTTGTTGAAATTAACAATTATGACAAAAAATTATTGGAAAGTGAAGAAACCAAGGCACTGGATCCTGATCATTTATACTTGGTTGAATATGAAAAACTGGCGGAAGAAGTTTTTATGTATATGAAACACTACAAAAATTTAAAAATTCGAATATTTGAATACATAAATGGCCTTATCAATTAATCATCTTCAACAGAAAACTAAAAATTTAAAAACTGATGGATATCAACTAATTTTTCAGTTTTAGCACTTAACTTTAAAACAAGTTAACAGACTGTTTATCGTAGCTGAAAATTTAATTCCGTAATAAATGAAAACAAAAATGAAAAAAGATTGGTTTGGCAGAGAAAAAAGCACTGATGAATTGCATCATGACACCAAACTATGGGTTTCTGAAATCAATTTAATCAAAGACGAAATACGTTTTTTGGAACATTTGCTCAGCGAAAATTACATCGATTTTTTGGCAGCGGGTTTGCACAAAAAAATTGAGGATTCCGTTAAACAAATATCTGTTCAAAAAAATGTTGGAAACACCTTGCTGGAAGTTATCAACAGCCAAAATAAAATTCTTGCAGAATTAATTAAATACGAAAGCGTTTCAAGCAATCAAAATTACTTAGAAAGCCATAAAAAATTAGAAATAGAAGTCAATAGTTACATTCATAAATATAAAGAGCTTAAACAGCAAATATTTAAAGTGGTGGAAAATGTGATGAAGAAAAAAGACCAAAAAAAATTGCCTGGAACAGATGAAATTCCAAAATTACTGGATAAATAATTTTAAAAAACTCACTTTAAAACCAATATATTAAATTGAGCAATGGTATTTAAATAGCGTTGCCCTTTTATATTGCCAAAAAATAGCGTTTCATAATTCAATTTCCTTAATACCAATTAAATGAAAATTATTTTAAAAAAAAGTATGTAAATAGTTGCTTATTACTTTTAAAGTAATTTAATTTGCACACTCAAAAGCCGATGTAGCTCAGCTGGCTAGAGCAGCTGATTTGTAATCAGCAGGTCGT
>CAZBGP010000128.1:0-6536 GCA_964491495.1 uncultured Lutibacter sp.
AACAAAACAATTGATTTTTTCATCTGTTTAAATTTTATTTTTTAGCGGTAACAGATGCTGTTCGCAATTAATCATTCCTTTGTATGTCAAAATTTGTAATACTAGTTTCATGCTAATTATTATTAATTTTTTGGTACATTCTCACATAATCCACTTGCATTTCTGCTGGGAAAATACTTTCATCAATTTCTCCGCCCCAATTACCGCCTATGGCAAGATTTAAAATTAAATAATAAGGTTTTTCAAAAGGCCAGCCTTCGTTGGTGGTTACTTTTTCGTTTTCACCTCTAGTCGCTGTATAAAATAACTTGTTGTCAATATAAAATTTAATGCTGTTTGTGTCCCATTCAATTCCGTATAAATGAAAATTTTCAGAAACATCGGCCAATCTTTCAAAATGGGTAACTTGCGTATTTTTCATATGGTTATATAATTCGGAATGCAACGAAACGTGCACCATATTTGGGTCTTTGCCCACGTGCTCCATAATATCTATTTCTCCGCACAATGGCCATTCTTCCTCTTTTGTGCGAATGGTTTCAGGGAGCATCCAAATGGCAGGCCAGGTTCCCTTTCCTTCAGGAAGTTTTGCCATCACTTCAATTTTCCCGTATTGAATTAAGTATCGGTTGAAAGTAGTCAATCGGGCAGAAGTGTATTCACTGTTTTCGTGAGCCTTTTTTAGGGCCGTTATATGTAACTTTCCTTCTATTACATACGAATTTTCGAGTGATTTTTCTAAATAGAATTGTTTTTCGTTGTTGCCCCATCCGTGACCGCCAATGTCATAATTCCATTTTGTGGAATCTGGCAAACCGGAATATTCAAATTCATCAGACCAAACCAATTTATAATCGTTGTAAGAAGGGTTTTTATTATTTGTTGCCGATTTATTTGAACCGCAGGCAGAAAAAAGTAAAAAAACAGAAAGAAAAACAATCGGGTTGTATTTTTTTAAAAAACTCATTTTCAACATTGTTTTTTGATTGTTTCTTTTCAAATTAAAAATAAACATATAATCTTGAATTAAAATAATATTATTGGTAAACTCTTACATAGTCAATTTCCATACTCGATTCTGTAAAAGCAGCATCAATACCACCTCCAAATGATCCTCCCATAGCCACATTTAAAATTAGGAATTGTTTGTCATTAAAAGGCCAAGTGCTGCTATTTTTGGTTGCTGGATTGTACGTATAATGAACAACGCCATCAACAGAAAATACCATTTTTTCACTTGTCCATTCTACAGCATATACGTGAAATGCCGTTGAAACATCGGCCAAAGTTTGCGATCCGGTATTTGAAGTGTTTCCATAACTGGAAGGTGTGTGCATGGCACTTTGAACAATTCCTTGTCTGTTCCCAGCGTGTTCCATAATGTCAACTTCACCGCAAGCTGGCCAGCCAACGGTTGAAATATTTGAGCCAAGCATCCAAATTGCAGGCCAGGTTCCGCCACCTTGGGGAAGTTTTGCCCTCACTTCAACTTTGCCATATTTAAAATCAAATTTACCTTGTGTTTTCATACGGGTTGAAGTGTATCCGGCACCTTGGTAACTTTCTTTTTTTGCTGTAATTTTTAAAATACCGTTTGCAATAACCACATTGTCGGTTCTGCTGGTATAATATTGTGATTCGCCATTTCCCCATCCGCCAGCACCTAGGTCATAGGTCCATTTATTGGTATTTGGACTTCCTGGAGTGTCAAATTCATCGGAAAAAATAAGACCCGTATTAACTTTTATGGTTATTGTAATACTTTTTGAAATAAATTTATCGCCTTTATAAGCCGAAACAAAGATGTTATAATTTGTTATTCCGCCACCAGTGTAAGTATAAGAAATGGAATTGGATGAAGTTTCAGCAGTGTCTCCATTGCCAAAATTAATTTTATAAGAAGTGGCATTGTCGGCTGAAAAGTTAAAAACAACTTTGCCGCTGCCATCTCCATTGGGATTGTTAGTGTTTGCCCCAACAAGATTTGCTGCGAGCGTAAGATTAGAAGGTGTACTTGTATCTATTGGGTCGCTATCATCACTTCCGCCTCCACAAGAAAACAACAGGATTGAAAATAATAATACAGGAAGAATAACCTTGTGAAATTTGAAAGAGATACGCATATTATTTTTTTAATGATATATTTAAAATACCCAGAGTGAAATACGCTCTGGGTATTTAAAAAATTTAAGTTTATTTTTATGGTGCTGGTTTCAATTTTAAATACCAAGAGTTTCCAGTTTCAGTTCCTTGTACTCTTAAATAGATATAATTTGCATTGATTTCAAGTATTTCATATTCATCTTGAAAAGATCCGTAACCAATATAAGTATTGAAATCAGAAAGTTTAATGCTTGTTTGTGTAGAATTACCAGCTGGAATTCCTGTACTCGCAGGAATAAAATTAAAACTTGAAGTTCCACCAGAATATTCTGAATAACAACCTTCTGCACCGCTACTAGGTATACCAGGAAGATTTGATAAATTGCCTGTTTTAGTGAAAACACCATCAGGAGCATTAACTGTTAAAGAGAACGAATTACTAGGGCTTTTAGCAAATTTAAACGTTGTGGTATAAAAGCAATTACAACAAGCAACTTTTTCATTAACACCTGCTGACCACCAAATAGGTGAATAAACAGCATTATCCCATGGCGCTACACCAAAATGACCTGGTACACTTGCGTCTACAACCCAGGTTTTAGAGCTGTCATTTGTCAATGCAGTAACAATTGCAGGTTCCGGAACAAAATCACTTCTTACAGAAATATCTTTAGTTAAATTAGAAGAGATTCCTCCTGTACCAAAAGCCACAACAGTAATTCTATAGGTATTTGTGCCTGGATCGGTAAATTTCTTATTTGTTACTCCACCAGGTAATACAGCCAAACTTACATTTCCATAATCTTCCAATTTATTATATCCTATGTGATAGGTGATTGCATTATCAGCAGTTACAGAAATTTTTACTAGACCCGAACCATCCCCATCAGGAAAATCAGTGCTTTTGCCAACAATTTCAGTGTTAATTACAATATTAGTAGGAGCAATTAAGTCACCAAATTCATAGGTTTCTTTTTCGCAACCTACAAAAAATGTTATTGTAAGTATAAGACTAATTATATATTTTATATTTTTCATTTTGAGTTATTTTATAATTACTTAACAAGTTTGAAAGACCAATATCCTGAACCATAAAATAGCACTAAGTTCATCGTATTTCCTCCATCAGAAAATACAACATCATAGGTAATTGAACCTGGTGCATTTGCAGGACTAGATAATTCTCCACCATTGTATGGTTTTGGAAGTCCTAAATAAGCTCCTGTACCTGTAACAGTTACAGTACCTTCTGTTTCATTATAAGAATACGTTGCTATCGCCGATCCGTTGTGAGGTGCTACAGGAGTTCCACAGCCCTCAACACCTTGCCAACTTTCGATCCATGTACTTCCATTTTGTACATTGCTAAATGATCCATTTGCAGCAAAAACATATTCATCATCAAAAAGACATGCTCTTGTTGTTACATCACCTGCATTGTTTCCCCACCAACTATAATTTCCAAGTGCAGGTCCTACTGCTAAAGCTCCAGCTTCTGGAGCCAATTTCCAGTTTCCAACAATTGGTGATACATCTCTAACAAGTTCAAAAGTCCAAAAACCTGCTCCGTAATAAAGAACTAAGGTCATCGTATTATTATTGTTAGAAAGCATTACATCGTATGTAATTGAATCAGGAGCGTTTGCTGGTGAAGAAAGTTCTCCTCCAGAGTATGGTTTAGGAATTCCTAAATAAGCGCCTTTTCCAGTAATGGTAAGTTTGCTTGTCGCTTCATCATAATAAAATGATGAATTAACTGTTCCATTATGCGGCGCTACAGGCGTTCCACAACCTTCAGTACCTTGCCATCCTTCAATCCAAGTAGAACCACCTAACATATTTTTAAACGATCCATCGTTGGCAAATACATATTCATCATCAAAAAGGCAAGCTCTTGTTGTTACATCAACTGCGCTATTTCCCCACCAATCTCCAGAACCATAAGTAGGTCCAACTTTAAATGCATAGGCGATTGGAGCCAATTTCCAAGATCCTGCCAATATTGAAGGCACTGAAGGTGCTTTATAGAAATAGATGTTATCTACAAATATGGTTCCTGTACCTTCAAATTTAAATTGATGAATCTTATCTAATGCCAAACCTTGGTCTGTAAAATAGGACAATGGGATATCAAAACTATTCCATTGGTCTGCCAAAAGATTCAAGGTGTAGAATTTTTCGTTTGCTGCAGCTATTCCAACAGGAAGCGGGAAGAATTTTACATTATTGGCAACTGCCGACCAAACATCAATATGTAAAGTTTCCATGGAAGTTACATTTTGTGTCGTTCCAATTTGAATTCCTTGGTAATTTAAGTTGCTATATTGAAGCATTGCATCACCATTCAAATTAAATGCAGTATAAATGGTATTTTGCCACCACCATGGGCTAAAATCACTGCCTGCAACATTGGTATAAGCATTGCTAAAAATAGAAATATAATCTGTAGCAACTCTTCCTGGTTGGGTAGGTGCAGAATTAATAGGTTGTAAAATTTCGGTTACTGCAAAATCTGTAACAATAAATTCAACCGTAGCTCTTGCAGCACCTTTTAATACTACTTTAATAGTATATGAACCCGCATTGGCATATTGGTAAGAAACGGTATCACCAACATTAGCAGATAGAATTGTTTCAACGCCATTTTCAACAAAATAGACATCGAAAAAAACTGCATATTTAGTATCATTAGGTACTGTTACATTTACTTTTTTTGATTTTGCCGCATCATTTGCAATGATTGGATTTGTACCAAATTCAGGTGTTTTAAAAGAAACCACTAAATCTTTTGTAACTTCCGTTTTTGAACCAGTAATTCCGTATGCAGCTATAATTACTTTATAGTTACCTTCGGCATAAGTATGATTTACTATTTTACCTGGAGCAACTCTGGCAACTGATGTAGTTGCGTCACCATATTTAACTTCAAAATAAACAGCACCTTCACCCGTTGGGGCTATTGAAACAAGACCAGTATTGTCTTGGGTAACTTTGAACAACGCAGAGACGTTTGTTGGGGGAGTGGCAGTCGATATAAAATCAAGATTGCCAAAATCCTCATCGGTACAACTCCAAACAGCTGTTACGATTAAAATCGCGCTTAAAAAATATTTAAATAATTTCATGTTTTTATATTTTTAATTATAATTTGGGTTTTGAACCAATTTTGTATTTTCCAATTCTTTAAAAGGAATTGGAAAAATGTTGTGTTTCCCGGCAACATATCCTCTACTTGCTAATTTTGCGGTAGCGCGTCCGGTTCTAACCAAATCAAACCAACGGTGGCCTTCACCGGCTAATTCCAATCTGCGTTCTGCCATAATAGCATCCATTGAAACAGGAATTGAAGGCAATCCAACTCGTGATCTAACGGCATCAAGCAATGCTTGTGCTCTGGTGCCAGTTCCACCTAAGGCTTCAGCTTCCATTAAATATGTATCGGCTAACCGTATTGCATAAGTATTTTGTCGATAATTTAATACAGCATCTCCTGCACCTGTGTGTTCAACAGCTTTTGTAGGGGTAAATTTATTAAGAAAATATCCTGTATCTTGATAACCGGCTATATATTCAGCATCGCCAGCTTCTTTTAAAGCTTTTAAATCCAATATGGTTGCTCCAAATCTTGGGTCATTTTTAAGTAAATCATACAATTCTGGTAAAACCGGATTGAAACTCCAGCCAGAAGGTAAATCTGGTGCATTATTAGTTTTTTTAAGATAATTTCTTGGTCCTACCATTACATTGACAGAATTGCCCTCATCAGATCCACTTCCCCAATTTCCCCAACCTGATAGTCCAACATTGGTATGAGCAACTTCTAAAATCGCTTCGGTATTAAATTTATTATCAACCACCCAAAGATCATTAAAGTTTGTTAGCAATTTATAACCATATTGGCTAGTTTGCCCAGGTGTACCATTTACTAGCGCTAATTGTGCAGCCGCTAAAGCGTTTTTATTTTGGTACAAATAAACTTTTCCAAGCAATGCTTGTGCAGCTCCTTTAGTAAACCTTCCGGCTTCTGTAGCAAGGTTTAACGATGCTGGCAAAGAAGGAATGGCTTCCATAAGATCTTTTTCAATTTGCGCATAGATTGCTGCCGGAGCAGACTGAGTAACTGAATACATATCAGCTGGATTTATTGGCTCAATGATTAAAGGAACATTTCCAAACATTCTCACCAAATTGAAAAAGTAATTAGCTCTCAATGCTTTTGTTTCAGCAACATATCGCGTTTTTACACTTTCTTCCATAGTTGTATCAGGTAATTTTAAAAGCAAAATATTGGCTCTATAAATTCCTTGGTAATGATCGCTCCAAAAACTAAGGGGCATTTGAATTGGGTCTATGGAATAGTTTGAAAAAGACTGTATTCCAGCACCATCACTTGAGTTTCCTCCTCCTGCATAATGATCATCAGATCCGGCATT
>CAZBGP010000129.1:0-6317 GCA_964491495.1 uncultured Lutibacter sp.
AGAAAAGATTTAACCAACAGCATTGCACTTTCCAAACACCTTAATTTCCCTGAATCAACATTTAAAACCATTCACGTGGCCGGCACCAACGGAAAAGGTTCCACAAGCCATATGCTGGCTTCTGTTTTGCAGGAAGCGGGTTACAAGGTGGGTTTGTATACTTCACCGCATTTAAAGGATTTTAGGGAGCGCGTTAAAATCAATGGCAAACTCATCAATAAAAATGAAGTCGTAACTTTTATAAAAAACAACAAATCTTTTTTTGAATCAAACAATCTTTCATTTTTTGAAATGACCGTGGGTTTGGCATTCGACTGTTTTGCCAAACACAAAGTGGATATTGCGGTGATAGAAGTAGGTTTGGGCGGAAGGCTTGATTCCACAAACATTATTACACCTGTAGTTTCGGTCATTACAAATATTGGCTATGACCACATGCAGTTTCTGGGAGAAACCTTGCCCGAAATTGCTTTTGAAAAAGCAGGAATTATTAAAAATAATGTTCCCGTGGTTATTGGGGAATACCAAAAGGAAGTGTTCCCGGTTTTTGAGAAAATTGCAAAAGAAAAATCTGCACCTATGTCTTTGGCCGCAAATAATGAAGGCACTATTTATACCTCCGATTTAAAAGGATCTTATCAAATCCACAATATTAAAACGGTGCTTCAAGCCATAGCGGTTTTAAAAACGAAAGGCTTTGCTGTTTCAGAAAAAAACGTACGAAACGGATTGCTAAAAGTGGTCAAAAACACCGGACTTCAGGGCAGATGGCAAGTTTTAAATGAACAGCCAAAAGTCATTTGCGACACCGCCCACAATGCCGAAGGATTGCGTTATGTGCTTAAACAATTGCAGGAAGAAAAATTTGACCGACTACACATCGTTTTGGGAGTTGTGAATGATAAGGATTTAACATCGGTTTTGCCTTTGTTTCCAAAAAACGCAAACTATTATTTCTGCAGTCCAAATATTCCGAGAGGTTTGGATGCGCTGGAATTTAAGCAGCAGTGCGCCAAATTTCAATTAATGGGCGAGGCCTATCCTTCCGTAGAAACCGCTTATAAAACAGCGTTGGCTCATGCAGAGAAATACGATTTAATTTTCATCGGCGGCAGTACTTTTGTGGTTGCAGAGGTGGTTTAGAATAATTTGGTTAAAATTATTCATTGTTCAATTTTATTCGAAATATTTTTCTGTTTTATTGTTTTATAAACTAAAAATATTATATTTACAATATTCTAGAATAGTTACGCGTTAAGTAACAGACCTTTATAGCGATACCAACTCCAAATTGCTAAAGTCAAACCTCATTTTTTGATATCATTATTATTCATCTTTTTAATGAATTATTTATTTCCATTTAATTTGGCATTTTATTGCTGAACAACATTTCTGATTTAACTAACTACTAACTAAATTTTATCTACTTATGAAAACTATTAAAAACTTTTCGTTTGGAATATTTGTATTCCTATTTTTGTTTACTTCAAAGGCCATTGGCCAGCAAACGCAAACTGCCGAATTTAAACCTGTTTTTTTAACCGTTACAACACTGCATAGGAGCAGCGATCCCGATGTTGACTTTACCGATTGGTTGAAAACCGAACAGGAATATTATGATAAAGTGACCGCCAAGAACAGTCTAATTATTGGCTCGGGTTATTATATGCATTTTTTTACACCAGATGATTCAGAAATTTTGTCGGTGACGATATACAATTCCTGGGAAGATATCGAAGAAGCAACCGATGTCACCAACAAACTTGTGATGGAAGCGTGGCCGGATGAAGCCAAAAGAACTGCCTTTTTCGATAAGCAAAGCAGCTACTACGCACCCAAACACAGCGATGAAATTTATGCTTCCATGAATTTCACCAAACCGGTAAATACCGATTCAAAAGAGCCTTTGATTTATTATATGAAAAAGAATATAGCAGGTACGGGTGGCGCTGGTTACCGGGAATATTTTGACAATATAACGATGAAAAATCCATATGTTAAAGGTTTTTATACGATGCGACACAGATATGGCGCAAACAGCCAGGACCTTATTGAAGTATCCGTTTTCAATAATTTGGCGGACATAGAGAAATCGTTCGCCGAAAACACAAAGTTGGAAGATGCACATTGGACTGATAAAGCCAAAGCTGATGAATTTTTTAAAAAATACGCTAAATTATTTGCAGGGCATGGAGATAGCATTTACAGAAATATTCCATCGTTACAAAAATAATAGTTGATTAAAATAGTGGCGCTGAACCAATTGGTTCAGCGCTTTTTTAAGCAAACCCTTACAAATCGGAATTTTTTATAAAATCTTTGAAATATTTGATTCTTTTTATAAAAAAGCTTTGTTTAAAACAAAAACTCGTTATATATTTGCAACCGCTTAGGGCAATTAGCTCAGCTGGTTCAGAGCACCTCGTTTACACCGAGGGGGTCGGGGGTTCGAACCCCTCATTGCCCACCACCTTTACCCAAAACACCGTAAACTTAACGTTTACGGTGTTTTTTTTGCACTTATATCCCAAAATTCACATTTTTCTAATTATTTAGGTGTCCAATTCGAGACCATCTTTTTACGCTTTTATGGACACCTGAAATTCTATAAATTGCTGTCGTAAATTTTTCATAAATTTATAGGATAAAATGAAACCTATGTTTGATGAAGAAAACTCTTATGACCGTCTGAAGAAAATGCCACTTTTTATAAAGGCTCAGGAAATTATGGAAATTAGCCTTAAAATAAGTGAAAGCGTGTCAAAACACGATATAGAAAATCTGGATGATGCAGAAGGCGAAATGTTAGAAGGTTATGCCCAATATATCAGAGAAAACGCCACCATTATTCCTGCAAAGATTGCTGGTGCTGAGGCGGTTGAAATTTATGATTTGAAAATGGAAAATGCCACGATTATCCGCAAGGCAGCCAGGGAGCTTTCAACTTATTGCTCGGGATTGGCAATGTGCGGTTATAAAAATACCGATTACCTGCAATTGTTACGAGATGAAATTGAAGAATTCAGGGTTTTGTTCGCAGAATGGGTAAAAACATTTGACCAATGGGACTATATCATAGATCGTTGGGGCTTGTTTAATCCGCCCGGAATTGACTATGATACCCACGATCCGGACGATGATATTCCTTTTGATTCCGACGAGTTGTAGTAACTTCTATTGTTCTCTTTTGGTCCTATTTTTTAGTGCTCATTTCAATTTTTTTAGTTGCCACAAACTGAATAATATCGGCTTTTCCCTGATGGTGTTTGCCTTCATTCAATTCAATGGTTTTGGTTTCTATCAGGTCGATCGTTAATCCTTCAAAATCATCGCGCAACATTTCTTCCGTATAAAGCATCAACAATTCTTTTGGTCCGCCCGAGTTGTTTTGCAGTTGTTTCGGGTTAAATACTTCCAATAGTATTTTGCCTCCGGGCTTTAGCCAGGCTATTGCTTTTTGGTGAATTTTTTTTCTGATGGCGGGAGGGAAGTGGGCGTAAATAAACGCAACCACATCAAAACTGTTTGGCGGATATTGTACCGTTAAGGCGTCATCAATCAAATAATCGATGTCAATTTTATTTTCCGCAGCCAATTTCCCAGCCTTTATTTTTCCGGCCTCACTGCTGTCGAAAGCCCTGACTTCCCAGCCTTTTAACGCCGCAAAAACGGCATTTCGTCCTTCACCTTCACAAGGCAACAAAATCTCACCGGGTTTTAATGTTTGTAACTGTTCGGCAAAAAACACATTAGGTGTTTTACCGTAAATATATTCCTGATTGCCGTAGCGATCGTTCCAAAAGTTTTTCATAATAAAATATTAAATAAATAGCCGGAAAGGATGATAAAAAGGGCCACTACGGAAAAGAAAATCCCAATTAACTTCCAAGTCATCACTTTTTTCAAGAGCGTGGCTTCCGGAATGGAGAGTCCAACCGTGGCCATCATAAAGGCAATGGCTGTGCCAATTGGAACGCCTTTTGCCACAAATACCTGAATTACGGGCACAATTCCCGCTGCGTTTGCGTACATGGGAACTGCCACAATCACTGCCAAAGGAACGGTCCACCAGGCGCCGCTTCCCAGGTATTTGGCAAAGAAATTTTCGGGCACATATCCGTGCATTGCCGCACCAATGGCAATTCCGATAATTACATATATCAGCACGCCTCTTACAATATCCCAGGCACTTCTGGTAATTTCCGGAAGTCGTTTTTTAAAGGTTCTTTTTTCTTCTTCATATTTATCTGAGGAAGCTTGTGATTTAGCCATAATTTCCTTCACCCAATCGGATAACAGCGGTTCCAAATTAAATTTTCCCAACAGCCAACCGCCAATAGTTCCCAATAAAATGCCTGATCCGGCATAAACTAACGTGGCTTTTAAGCCGAACATTCCCAAAAACATGGCAATGGCAACTTCATTTACCAAAGGCGAAGTGATGAGAAATGCAAAAGTGACGCCCAGCGGAATGCCGCCTTGCACAAAACCAATGAATAATGGAACAGAAGAGCACGAACAAAATGGGGTAATCGCACCAAAAATAGAAGCAAAAAAGTATTCTAAGCCATACAATTTTTTACGGTTCAGGTAATTTTTTAATTTTTCAATAGGAAAGTAGGTGTTTACAATTCCCATCAGAAAAACGATGACAAATAGCAGCAATAAAATCTTCAAGGTATCATAAACGAAGAAGTTAAGGGCAATTCCCAAATGGGTTTCGGCACCAATATTAAAAACCGAATATATAAGCCAGTCGGCTAAATGCTGTAACCAATCAAACATTTTCTTTCTTTTAAAGCTGTTTACAAAATTATCAAGATCATTTCAACACATCGTTTAATAATTTCCTAGCAAGTTCCCAGTTTTCTTTATCAACACAGTATTTAACCGTAGGTGGCGTAATGGTTCCTTTAATTAAACCGGCATCCTTTAGCTCGTTTAAGTGCTGTGAAAGCGTGGATTTTGCGATGGGAAGCTCATCGGCCATATCGCCGTGAAAACAGCAAGCCCGAGAATTGAGTAACTGTAAAATGGCAATTCTCACAGGATGTCCCAAAGCTTTTGCAAACCGTGCCGTCTGTTCCTGTTCTGGAGTAAAATAATCCGATTTTGAAATGGTTTTCATCTGGATAATTATTATTCGTAAATATACGAACAATAATTAAATAATAAGAAATTTGGGTTGATTTTTATTTTAAGGCATTAGAAAATTCATCGTTAAATTTTTAAGAGATATTTGCCCAATTATTTTTTTACGGAATATAAACATAAAAAGTGTATTTTCGTAAATCAATTTAATAAAAGCAATCCATGAAAAAACATCTTATTGTCTTATTAGCGCTATCTTTTTTTATTTCTTCAAATGCCAGATTTAAATATGATGAAAAGAATCTCAATGCTGAAAAGGCAATTATTTTAGTAAATGACAGCACTGTTGCCAAAGTATTTTGGAAAAATTTAAAAGCTTTAAGCGGAAAAGCATTTGAGGGACAATTGGTGGGCGCGCCTGCCAATGACGATTTTGCCGGTAAAAAATTGGTGATGCATGTGCTTTTTGCCGATGATGAAACCATCTTAATTCCTTTTAATGTGGGGGATAACCGATCTAGAACCTGGATTTTAAAATACAAAAACGGCAGGATTGAACTCAAACATGATCACCGGCATGAAGATGGCAGCCATGATAAAGTAACGATGTATGGCGGAACATCCACAAATTCAGGGACACAAAATATGCAAGTATTTCCGGCCGATCAGGAAACTGTTGATGTAATTCCCGCAGCTTTTTCAAACGCCTGGTGGATTACCGTCGACGGAAACGCATACACCTATAACCTCAGACGATTAGGCTCTGACAGGTTATTTACGGTATCTTTCGATTTAACCAAAGAGGTTGAAATTCCGTTAACTTCCTGGGGATGGGAAAATTTTAAATAAAGTTAGAAGACGGAAGACCGAAGACTAAGTTAAAAGTTAAATTGTTACAGTTAAGAAATATTTTCCTTTCATAGTCAAAACAAACTCCCTTTCCTTAGGAAAGGTTTGGGGATAGGAAATATCTAATCCGTCGTAAAACTCCAAACCTGGCCAATTGTTTGTCCGCCTTTGCCGTCTTTTACCGTCACTTTCCAATAATATTTTGTTGAAGCCGCAACAGTTCTGTTTAATGAATTAGCACTTTGATTTGGCGATACAATTGGCAAGTTGTCTTTATCGGTTCCAAAATATACGTCATAAGTAAGAGTATCGCTGGTGTCAACATCGCTTGCTGTCCATTGCAAATTTACGGTTGCTGCTGTTTGCACAGAATTCAA
>CAZBGP010000130.1:0-6287 GCA_964491495.1 uncultured Lutibacter sp.
GGAGAAGCCTCTGGACCTGAAAGTATTCATCAAGCATTGCATTGGGTAAGAGCTAACAGAATTGGGCATGGAACGCGTTTGCGTGAAAATGGTGATTTGTTTAATTATGTAAACGACCATCGGGTGCCATTGGAAATGTGCATTACATCAAACGTTCAGACAAGAGCCGTTGAATCGTATGGTAAACACGTTTTAAAATTTTATTTCGATTCAGATATAGAATTCAATCTAAGTAGTTTAAAATTTACAAAAACAGGTGAGTCTACAACAACTCCATTAAAAGTTTTGAATGGTCATACGTTTGATATAAATTCAGTTGAAGTTGTTTTAAATCAACCTATTTTACAATCATCCGTTACAGGTTCAAAAGATCAATTTAAATTAATTGTAAATGGTGTAGAAGAAACTATTAGTTCTGTTTCATTCGACCCAACAAAAGACAGAAGTATAAAATTAACTACTCCTAAAACAATTATTTATTCAAACGATATTAAAGTTACTTACAACGGAAATGTAATAAAATCTTCTTCTGGAAAAACTTTAGAAACTTTTACCAACTTGCCAATAAGAAATACCTTAGAAACCTTATTTGTTATTCCAGGTAAAATAGAAACTGAGCGTTTTATAGCAATGGTTGGTTTGGGAGTAGAAAATACAACAGATACTGGTGGAGGATCTAATATTGGTTACACACATGCTGGTGATTATGCTGATTATAAAATTTACTCAGATATTACTGGTAATTACAAGGTTAAATTTAGACTTGCAGCACAAAGTAATCCTGGAAAAATAGGTTTATTTTTAGTTGCTAATGGTGTTGAAACTCAACTTTTAACTATTGATACGCCTATAACTGGTGGATGGCAAACCTGGCAAACCGTTGAAGGAAATCTAAATATCCCTAAAGGAATTCATATTTTAAGAATGCGTGTTTTAGCAGGTGGTTTTAACTTTAATTGGATGGATTTTAGCTTGTTAAATGTTAATGAAGATAGTGATGGCGATGGCATTTCAGATGGTTTAGATAATTGTCCAAATACAGTTGCAGGCGCAGTTGTTGATGCCAATGGTTGTGCTATTTTTAGTCTGCCAGCAAATAATTTTTCTATTCGAGCACAAGGTGAAACATGTCAAGATAGAAAAAATGGAAAAATTATAATTACTGCTGTTAAAAACCACAATTATAAATTAACTTTAAATGGTGTTGTTCGTGATTTTTCATTAGGAATTACACTTTCTGGATTATCGCCTGGAACATATGATTTTTGTATAACTGTGGATGGACAAGTATTTGAACAATGCTACAAAATTATTGTTGAACAAGGAAGAAAAATTTTGGGAAAAACTTCAATTTCTGGCAAAACAGCTTCTATTAATATTGAAGAAGGAACTGCTCCTTTTACAGCTTTTGTAAATGGTAAAAAAGTGCTTGAAACTTTATTGAATGATTTTAATTTAGAAGTTGCAAATGGAGATGTTATTATTGTAAAATCGGCTATTGAATGTGAAGGTGTTTTTGAAAATAAAATTGATTTAGTCGATACTATTTTGGCGTATCCAAATCCTTCTAAAGGTAAATTTGAAATAGCTATTCCAACAAATCAAAAAGAGATTAATGTTGAAGTTTATAACCTTTATGGTCAGTTAGTTTTTTCAAAATTAAAAAATGTACTTCAGCAGAAATTACATTTAGATATTTCGAATTTACCTAGCGGAATTTATATAGTTAAAATTAATCTACAATCTCCAGTTCAAATTAAATTAATAAAAGAATAATATGAAAAATATCGTTTATTTTTTAGTTATAGCAATGTTGATTTCTTGTGGCGGTTCTGATGGTGACGATACACCAAATCCTCAACAAACAAATAATGCGCCTAGCAAACCGGCAAATATAGAACCTTTAAACAATGTTTTGTGTATTGATAATATCTTAACTTTTCAATGGTCAGCTTCAACAGACCCAGATAATGATGCTGTAAAATACGAATTGCAAATTTCAAAAGATAATCAGTTTACGCAAGGTCTTCAATCATTTGCAAACTTGACTACAACTTCTCAGCAAGTTTCTTTAGAAAAAGGAATTGCCTATTATTGGAAAGTTAAAGCAATAGACAGCAAAAGTGCTTCAAGTGATTTTTCTACCATTTTTCATTTTTATACAGAAGGAACTGGAACTTTAAATTATGCTCCTTTTGTTCCTGAACTTATTGCTCCAAAATTACACACAGTTGTTACCACTGTAACAGCAAATTTAGAATGGTCGGCAACTGATGTTGATGGAGATGCACTTGTTTTTGATGTTTACTTTGGGAAAGTAAATCCTCCTACTGCTAAAATTGTTGAAAATCAAAGTTCAAAAACAAAATCAGTAAATCTAGAATCCGGAAATGAATACTTTTGGAAAGTGGTTGCAAAGGACAATAAAGGTGGTGAAACAACAGGTCAAATTTGGAGGTTTAAAAAAGATTAACTTATTCTAATTTTTAAATTTGTTAATTCTAAATTTAGGTTAAAAAAATAATGATGATTTTTCATCAAAAAAATTAAAAATAATGAAACTATTTAAATTTTATAAAGTTTTTACGTCAAACATTGTTTTTATAAGTCTATACTTTGTAGCAACAATTGTTTCTGTTTCTTGCAGTAAAGAAAGTGAAAATGCAGAACCCATAATCGAAGGAACAGAAATCACCCAATTTTCCTTTCTTAAAGCCAACAACCCAAATCTTCTTTATGATATCAATTTGGAAATTAGCGGACAAAGCATCAAAGGAAGAATCCCTTTTAATGTTGCGGTCACAAATCTTATTGCAACATTTGAAAACAGCGGTTCGTCCGCAGTTATAAGCGATGTTAATCAAGTAAGCGGAACTTCAGCCAACAATTTTACCAATTTGGTTACCTATACCGTAAAAACGACTGATGGCCGTGAGGCTCAATATGAAGTTGATCTCACAAAATTTACGGGATTACCCATTATTTACATCAATACAAATGGTGTCGAAATTACTTCAAAAGACATTGAAATTCCAGGAACTTTAACTATTGATGGCGGGCGCAATTATTCAGAACTCATTAATGCTCCAATGGCAATTAGGGGAAGGGGAAATTCTACTTGGTGGGTACACCCAAAAAAACCTTATCAATTGAAGTTTGACAGCAAAACCGAAATGTTGGGAATGCCAAAAGACAAAAAATGGATTTTCTTGGCAGAATATTCCGATAAAACGATGTTAAGAAATGTCGCTGCTTTTGAAATGGGCTATTTAAGTAAGCTTGAATGGACGCCAAAAAGTGCCTTTTCAGAAGTGTATGTTAACAACCAATATAATGGAACTTACAGCATTTCACAAAAAGTTGAAGCAGGCAGCAATCGAGTTGTGTTGGGAAGTACCGGCTATTTGTTGGAAATTGACCAACTAGATAGATTGGATCCGGGTGATGTTTACTTTAGAACCAATGATTTTTTAATCAACATAAAAGAGCCTGAACTAACAATTGACAGCAATGAATACATTTATGTAAAAAATTTGTTGAATGAATTTGAAAATGTTTTAAAAAGCAACCAATTTAAAGATGCAAACATTGGGTACGTAAAATACATTGATGTTGACAGTTTTATTGACTGGTATTTGATCAATGAAATAGCAAAAAACCAAGATTCAAAAGATTTTTCCAGTATTTTTTTAAATGTGATGCCAGGCCAAAAAATAAAAATGGGGCCAATTTGGGATTTCGATTTGGCCTTTGGCAATGTTAATTATTCCGATGCCACAAATCCGACAGGATTTTGGGTCAAAGATCATAAATGGTATGCACGACTTTTTCAAGATCCTTTATTTGTTGCCAAAGTGAAATCACGTTTTATTTACTTTAAGGATAATCAAAATTTAATACTGAATAAAATAGATTCTCATGCCAATTATCTTAAATGGGCCCAAGAGGAAAACAATAAAAAATGGAACACCATTGGTGTTTATGTGTGGCCAAACCCTGTGGTTCTTGGTACTTATGAAGCTGAAGTTAATCAATTAAAAACTTGGTATTCCCAAAGAATGACTTGGTTGGGAACGGCAATTAATAATTTGTAAAAAAACGTAGAAAATAAATTAATTATGATAATCCAAAAAAATATTTTTATCCTGCTGTTTTTTATTTCGATCACTGCTTTTGCGCAAGAATATCAAAAAATATGGCAAACTGAAATTGATGCATTTGACAAATTGAACGGAACCAATCCTTTGCAAAACGGAATTCTTTTTACCGGAAGTTCCTCCATCAGAATGTGGAAAAACCCTGCAATGGATTTCAACAATCCAAAAATTTTAAATCGAGGTTTTGGAGGTTCTCAAATTATAGATTTAATTGAAAATTTTGATCAGGTTATTCTTAAATACCACCCACAAAAAATAGTGATTTATTCAGGCGATAACGACATTCAGGAAGGTAAAACGGCCGAAATTGTTTTTGGGGATTTTTGTGTTTTATATGGTATGATTAAAGCTAAATTACCAAACGCCCAAGTATATTATATTGCGATAAAACCAAGTTTAAACCGCTGGAATAAGGTCATTGAAATGCAAAAAGCAAATACTATGATTCATGAATATTTGAACACAAAATCAAATGCCGCTTTTGTGGATATATTTTCCCCAATGATTGATATTACAGGAAAACCAAGCGAGAAATGGTTTTTGGAAGATGGGTTGCATATGACCAATGAAGGCTATCAACTTTGGACAAAAATTTTGGCGCCTTTTATAAAATAGCGATTACTTAAATACTTATTTCAATAAATTTAATTCCCAATTCTTTCTGAATTTCTTGGATTCTTTGCACTTCATTAGGAACAATTAAGGCAATTGAAAATCCGGTTTTTCCAGCTCTTGCTGTTCTGCCGCTTCTGTGTGTATAATATTCCAATTGTTCAGGAAGTTGGTGATGAATAATGAATGCCAAATTGTCAACATCGATTCCACGAGCAGAAACATCAGTAGAAATTAAAACCTGCAGACTACCATTTTTAAACGCGCGCATCACTTTATCGCGTTCTTTTTGCTGCATATCGCCTTCTAAAGCTTCAACCGAAAAACCTTCTTCTTTTAATTGGGCGGTTAAATTTTGTACACCAGCTTTTGTTCTGCAAAAAATAATTCCCCTGTCGGTACTTCTTCTTTCCAGTATTTTAATCAACAGATTAAGCTTGTCTTTTACTTCCGTTTTAATGTATTGGTGCGTAATGTTCACATTTACCAAATCCTTTTTGTTTACGGCTACTTTAGGCGTATTAGCAGCCATGTAAGTTTTAATGATTTTTAGAATTTCTTCTGGCATAGTTGCAGAAAATAACCAGGTATTTCTTGAACCGCTGGTAAATTTTAAAATTCTATTTAAATCCTGCTTAAAACCCATACTCAACATTTCATCGGCTTCATCCAAAACTAGTGTCGAGATTTTTTTTAAATCAACTTCTCCCCTTTCAATTAAATCCAGCAATCTGCCTGGAGTCGCCACAATAATATGCGTGGTTCTTTTAAGGGATTTCATTTGAATATCAATTTTTTCACCGCCATAAACACCTTCCACAAAAATTTTATCGTCGGTATATTTAGTAAATTTAAACAGTTGTTTTTTTATTTGCTGAACCAATTCGCGCGTTGGTGCCAAAATTAATGCTTGGGTATAAGGCAAACCACTGTTAATATTATGCAATATTGGCAATCCGAATGCGGCAGTTTTACCAGTTCCTGTTTGTGCCAATCCGATAAAATCGGTTTTAGAACTCAACAAAATTGGAATCGTTTTCTCCTGAATTTCTGTAGGATTTTTTATTCCCAATTCTTTTAATGCTTCAATATATTCTTTGCGAATCCCTAATGCTGAAAATGTGGCCATAATTTTATTTTTTTGAAAGGTGCAAATATACGCTTATTTATAAGGCTTTAACTATTTATTATTTATCCAGAAAATGAGTCTTTGATAGTTTTTGAATTTGTAAAAAAAAGGATTTAATCAAAAGAAAAAAAGGAAGATATTGAAAAAAAATCATAAAAAAAGCCGCTTCAAAAGCGGCATTTAATATAAATTTATGTTTATGTCAACTTATACTTTCTTAACTCTTACGGCATTCATCCCTTTCAATCCACGTTCCAGTTCAAAACTCACTTTGTCATTTTCTTTAATTTCTTCCAACAATCCGCTTACGTGTACAAAATATTTTTCTTGTGATTGGGTTTCAATAATCAAACCAAATATTTTTGATGAATCAAAAAACGAACTTTTAT
>CAZBGP010000131.1:0-6260 GCA_964491495.1 uncultured Lutibacter sp.
TGCGTAAATTGAATGAAAAATAAGGTAATTGCAAAAAGTAATTGTTGTTTCATAGCAGTTGATTTATTTAAAAGTTAAAATAAAATCAACCCAATTACTTGCGGGGATCGTAAAGAAACTTCGTTAGTTAGCTCCAAATATATATAATTAATCTAATAAATATCATATTTTGGTTATAAATAATTTGATTCATAGCATAAATGGTAACTTATAACTATCAATAGGTTACGCCATCATTGGCCGATCTTTTTGCCTTTTCTAACCTGATTGTAAGAAGGTCTTCAATACCTTTCTGGTGCATTCTATGATAGTGCTTTTGAACCTAAATAATACTTCTTATTATTTAATCCAACAATTTAGGATTGCTGAGAATCAATTCTATCTTTTTTACAATTACTGTAATTTGATTCATTTGTGCTTCAATATTTCTAAAAAAGAGACTGATATCCCTGTTAATCCAGCTTTCAGAAATAACGCGTGCGCCCAAACTAATTCTTAAAACGGCACTTTCAAAATCGACACCATATTTTACATTCACTGCTTGTCCTATATGGCATTTTTGGGCAGCCAGTCGAACGATTTCCATAGAGGAATCTTCAAACTGACCGGATAGATCAGAATTTAACAATTCATAAAGTTTTTTTACATGATCAATTGATAACACTTCCTTATTTTTAAGGATAAAGAATGGAAAATAATATAAAATGTTATTGCCTAGTTGATTAAAAATTGACTTAGATGCACATTTCAAAAAAGTAATATAAATATGGACTTTGAGTGTAACAATTTTGACTTCTGACAGACTAATACAAAATATCATTCAACTTTTATAAATTAAAAAAAATGAAAAAAATTATCTTATCGTTTATTATAGGAATTATGCTAATTCCTTCAAGTGTTAAAGCCGACGAAGGAATGTGGTTTTTAATGTTCATTGAGCGTTTAAACCACCGCGATATGCAAAAAATGGGCTTGCAACTTACTGCTGAAGAAATCTATAGTGTTAACAACCACAGTTTGAAAGATGCTGTTGTTCAGTTTAACGGAGGTTGTACTGCTGAAGTAATCTCAAAAGACGGATTGGTATTAACCAACCATCACTGTGGCTATAATGCAATTGCAGCGCTGTCAACATCAGAAAATAACCTGTTAAAGAATGGTTTTTGGGCACAAAACAAAAAAGAAGAAATTAAACCTTCCAGTTTATATGTTCGTTTCTTTGTGCGTATGGATGATGTTTCTAAACGTATTTTATCAAAAGTAAATGATAAAATGACTGAAATGGAAAGAGAAAAAGCGGTAAATCAGGAAATTGCTTTAATCGATAAAGAAAATAATGAAGGCGGAAAATATACTGTTTCTGTGCGTCCTTTTTTCCAAGGAAATGAATATTACTATTTTGTTTACCAAGATTATAAAGATGTTCGTTTTGTAGGTGCACCGCCGGAAAGTTTAGGAAAATTTGGTGGCGATACAGACAACTGGGAATGGCCGCGTCATACTGCCGATTTCTCTATGTTCAGAATTTACGCAGACGCCAATGGAAATCCGGCTGATTATTCTCAAAACAATGTTCCATTACAGCCAAAACACCATTTGCCAATTAGTTTGGGTGGCGTGAAAGAAGGAGATTTCGCGATGATTTTAGGTTATCCGGGAAGAACCAACCGTTGGATGCCAGCGGGCGGCATTGAGCAAAATGTGAAGTTTGCCTATCCTGCTTGGGTTGAAGGCGCCAAAACAGGGATGGATCAAATGAAAAAATACATGGATCAAAGTGAAGATTTGAATCTTATGTATGCTTCAAAATTTGCAGGAACAGCAAATTATTGGAAAAACCGTCAGGGAATGATTGATGCTTTAAGCAAATTCGAAACGGCAAAATCAAAAGCAGGCCAAGAAAAAAAGTTTAATAAATGGGCCAATAGGAAAGAAAATAAAGCAGAATACGGAAACGTCATCAGCAATATCAATAAATACTATGCTTTAACAAACGAAAAAACGCGTCACGATAATTATTTGCAACAATTGTTCAGAACTTCTGCTTTTGGAACCATAAGCAGATCTTTGGGGAGACAATTGGATAATTATGTAAAAGCCGATGTTGCAAAACGTGCTGAAATGGCGCCAATAATTACCGAAATGGCTGATGGTATTTTCAAAAACCTTTACCTTCCGGCCGAAAAAGATCTTTTAGCTGCGCAATTGAAATTATATGCAACAAAATCTAAAGGATATGCGATTGCTCCGTCAGTAGAAAAAATTGGTGCAGCTAACAACTACGATTACACTAAATATGTAAATGCGGCTTTAGATTTAAGTATTTTAACTTCAAAAGAACGCGTAATTGCCTTTTTAGAGTTGCCAAGTGAAGCGATGCTGGCAAATGATCCATTGTATGTATTGTCTAATGATATGGTAGCTCATTTCAACACAAAATCTGATGAGATTGTAAAAGCTGAAAATGATTTTGGAGCCTCTTTCCGTTTGTTGGTGGAAGGGTTACGTGAATCAAAAATTGGAACCATCATATATCCGGATGCCAACTCTACGTTGCGTTTAACCTACGGAAAAGTGAGCGCGTTACCGGCTGACAAACGTAATGATGCAAAAATCAACAACTATACTACGATGGATGGTATGGTTAAAAAATACAAAAAAGGAGATCAGGAATTCGATTTACCAACGCGTTTAATCGATATGAATGCAGCACGAAACTATGGCCGTTTTGCAGATAAAGATGGTTCTATGCACGTTAATTTCCTGACTGATAATGATATTACAGGCGGTAACTCAGGTTCACCGGTTTTAAATGGAAAAGGAGAATTAATTGGCTTGGCATTTGACGGTAATATTGAAGCGATGGCTGGTGATGTTATCTTCGATCCGGCATTACAAAGAACAATCAATGTTGATATTCGTTATGTATTGTGGGTCATTGAGAATTTCTCTGGCGCTAAACATATTGTTGACGAAATGACTTTGGTGAACTAGTTTTTTTTATCATTTTTGAATTTAAAAAAAGCGCTCCTTTAGACTGCACACAAAAGTTTAGACAAATTTATAATTAATTTTGATAATAATGAGCTCGATATTGTATCGGGCTCATTTTGTTTAAATTGGATTTAATTTTTTCGTTATTGTAATAGTTGATATACTCCTTAATTTCACTTTTTAAATGGTTAATGTCTTTGAATTTCATACTATAAAAAAGTTCAGATTTTAATGTTCCAAAGAAGTTTTCTATGATAGCGTTATCTATACAGTTTCCTTTTCTTGACATACTTTGAGTAATTCCTTTTTGTTTTAATAAATACTGATATTGCTTCATTTGATATTGCCAACCTTGGTCTGAGTGCAATATTAAATAAGTGTTATTTGGTATTGTCTTAAAAGCTTTTTTAAGCATTTTAGTTACTTGATTAAACTCCGGTCTTTCCGTTAGTTCATAACTGATGATCTCCTGATTAAACAAATCAATAATTGGTGATAAATACAGTTTTTTGCCAGAAACGTTAAACTCGGTTATGCGGTTGCCCATTTTTGGTTAGGCTGTATTGCTCTAAAGTTTCGTTCTAAAATATTAGGGGCTATTTTATTTTGTTCCCCTTTATAGGACTTAAGTTTTTAACTTAAATCCTTTTTCTTTTTGAATGCCGAATTGTAGGCTGAATTTTAAACAAACACCTTTATTTTCATTGCCCCAATAGCAATGTTAATGAAAATGAGAATTTTCATTAACAATAAAAATGTAAAATCTAAAATTACTTCAAACCATCCACAGCTACATTCATGGTACCGCTCACTTTTATGAAAGCAATAATAGCCTTATCAGTCAGTTGAATTTTTTGGAATTGTATATCTTCCATTTTTCCGTTGACAAAAACGCCCGGCATTGGCGAATAATTTTTCAAATAAGTCATCATATTTTGTTTTCCTTCTTCCAAATTTGGAACAATGGAATAGCGACAACTTTCCTGAATTTTTCTTAAAACCATTCCTTGTGCCAGCCAGTTGGCGGTGCGCATTAATTTATTTTTAGTATCTAAGACATAATCCAGTTTGTCAAAATAAACTTCTTTAGTTTGCTCGTTATACTGCGGAAATCCCATTAAATAAATCGTTCCGTTTACCGATCCCAACAAATCCAAAGCAATGACCATTTTGTCATTTTTGTGCCAAACATCCACTTTTTGCACTATCACTTTTTTATTGCCTGAACCAAATTCTTGTCCTTTAAAATTCTTGGTCATTATTTTGGATGCTTCTGCAAAAGTGGAAACCGCAGCAATATTTGCCGTGATTTGGTTCGGTATTTTTGTAACTGGTTTTAAGACAATTTTCGATGCATCAAATTTTGATTCCGGTTGTTTTCCAATCAAAGTGGTCATCGCGCATTTCATTCCCATTTCCATCAAAAAAGTATCATTTTTGAGTATGGCATTGGTTGAATAAATTTCTATGGGCACAATTCGCAGCCAACTTTCATAAGCCTCGCTCATTTGAAATGGCGTACAAATTTTTTCTAAAGCTTCTAAAACGTTGGGCTTGAAATCCATCGATTTTTCGATAGCTGCGTCAATTTTCATTTCGATTTTTGACTTAAATAATTGAACCGCCGGATTGATAAGATACGTAACCGGTACATTTTTTCCGAAGACAACCATCGTTGGACTTTCATTCCAATCCAAAGATTTTAGTGCTGTTTTGGTACTTAGTTTCCAATTGGTTAAAGCCACGTCACTTACCAATGTTACAACGCCGTTAAGATTGAATTCCTTGGTATTATATAATTCCACGCCCAAAGTTTTTGTGCCAATTCTATATTTTACCAATGCTTTTAAAGGCAATACCGTTTTGATTTTTTCGCCCTTACTTTGCTTGTCATTTTCAATGGTTATTGGTGCCAATTTCCAGATTTTCATTTCTATATCGTCATCTTCAATGTTGTTGTCTTCATAAATCAAACCATTTAAAGCGTTGTTGGTTTGATTTTCTACGTCTTTTAATTTTACACTAATGGGCAAATTGATAAACGAAACCGAATTTTCATAAACTAACGGATTGGCATTGTCAGGTTCTGGTTTTAGTGCCGCTATTGTATTGGTGGTGCTACAACTGGAAATCGATAAAAATAATAGAAAAGCAACTAGAACGGGAAAGAATTTCAGCATTTTGTTTAAGTTTGAATGGGCTAAATTAGTAAAACAAATATATTTTAAGTGTTTGCCCGTAACATATTTATATAAATTTTGTATCAAAACCTTTGAATGCAATTATTTAAGCATAAAAACATATATTATCTATTGATCAAAATACTGAAATCTGGCTTAGGATGAAAAGAAAAAAAGTCTGAATTTATAGGTAACTACCGAATTTTCTCCAAATTTCCTTATTTTTTAATTTCACCTGAAGTTGCAGAAATTTTAATGTTATTGATGTTGGCACTTGTTTTCACCATAACAGAAGCAATTCCTGCCGAACACGATACCGGATTTTTACCTATAAATACTGCGTCCCCTGCTAAACTGAATGTGACTTCACCGGCATAATCAGGGATCACAGTTCCGTTGTTATCCGTGATATAAGCGTGCACAAAAAATACATCTGAATGTTCAGTTTTTAAGTTTGGATAGTCATTATCAATCACCACTTTAATTTTTGAAGCTTTTTCAGGCGTTTGTCTGGTATGCGATGTCACTAATTTATTTTCAATAAAACCTTTAGCTTCCAATTTTCCTGCTTTAAAAGCAGCAACATTGAACGTAAAAGGCGGATGGTTTAACTTGTCTGACATCCGATTTTGATCCGGTTTTTGACGGCCCAAGCTGTTTCCGTTTAAAAACAATTCAACCTCCTCGCAATTGCTAAAAATCCGAACATCCAAAGGACTGTCCTTTTGCCAATTGTTGGCAATATGCACCATAGGTTCCCCAAACGGATCATCGGCATCACGCTGGCTTTTGAAAAAATAATAAGCAGGTTTGGGCAAACGGAAAATATCCATAATTCCGGAAGCTTCCAAATCGTTGGCATAACCCCTGTTATAATCGTACATCACCCAGTAGCCATCAGCAAATGCGGGCGTGTGCAAATTGTCGTTATGCGCTTCCTGTATGTTGGTTGCCTGCTGCAAAAGGGCAGTTTCTCCTGCATTTCTTAATTGGCGGCTCGAGCGTTCCTGCTGTAATAAATCGCCCCAGTTGTTTTGGTCTAAACCTGCATTCATCGCATAATATTCCCAGTCGCCATATTCCGAT
>CAZBGP010000132.1:0-4869 GCA_964491495.1 uncultured Lutibacter sp.
AAAAGATGGATCAGTTTTTAGAAGACATTATCAATTATTCGGAAATTGGTGAGACAAGTCTAAAAATAACTACCATAGATTTGAATAAAAAGTTAACTGAAATAATAGAAAGCATAAATATTCCCCAAAATATTAGCATCGTTAAAAAAGGAGATTTGCCCATTTTAAAAGGGGATGCAAGAAGATTGCACCAAGTTTTTCAAAATTTAATCAGCAATGCCGTTAATTTCAATGATAAAGAAAAAGGCTTGGTTGAAGTAAGTGTTGAAGAAGCGGAAGATTTTTACACTTTTTCGGTTAAAGACAACGGTCAGGGAATTCCGCAGGAATATCACGAAAAGATATTTAATACCTTTACCACATTGGGTTATCAGGAGAAATCTACCGGGATGGGACTTTCCATCGTAAAAAGGGTTTTAGACTTTTATGGCGGTGAAATATGGGTGGAAAGTGAAGTTTCAAAAGGAAGTTCATTTTATTTTACTATTCCAAAAAAAAGGTAAATAATAAACTATTTATATAGTTGATAAATATAAGCAGAAAAAGGATATATTTACCTTTTAATTCATAAATGAATCCCTATGAAATGCATCGTTATTGATGATGAACAGATTGCAAGAGTGATTATTGAAAAGTTAGTTTCCAACAATAAAAATTTAAAGCTCCTTGCCGGTTTCAACAACCCAATTGAAGCCCTTAAATATTTAAACCAAAACACAGTTGATCTTATCTTTTTAGACATTCATATGCCTGCTTTTTCCGGTTTTGATTTGTTGCAAACCTTGAAAAATCCGCCAAAAGTAATTTTAACTTCCTCGCATACAAATTTTGCGTTAGAGGCTTTTGAATACAATTGCGTGGTAGATTATTTGGAAAAACCAATATCGCAAGTGCGGTTAGACAAAGCCGTTGAAAAAGCCAAGTTGTTTACTAACGGAAATAATGTGATTTCCGAATTGCCAGTAGTACCAGCCGTAAATGAATCTAAAACCGAATTGTACGTTAACATATACAAACGCCTGGTAAAAATTAGTTATGACAGCATCAATTTAATTGAAGCAAAAGGCGATTATATTCTAATTAAAACCGACAAGGAAAATTACACGGTGCATTCAACCCTAAAAAAAGTAGAAGATAAATTGCCTGAAGCCCTGTTTTTAAAAGTGCACAGGTCATTTATCATCAACATAAAAAAGATTGTTGATATAGAAGACAGCAGCGTGCTAATTGGAAAAAGCGTGGTTCCCGTAAGCCGGTCGAGCAAACCGGAATTGATGAAACGCCTTAATTTATTATAAAACTTTTACCGATTATAAACCCCAATTTTTAATAAAATAAATTTCTAAAAAATGAAAAAATCCTTTTTATTCCTTATATTATTTTTAAGTTTTCAGTTCTCAAATGCCGGCATTGTTATCCTTAATGGCTTAACTCACGTCCACGAATCGGCTTCCGGACAATTAATCACCGGGGTCATCAGTTTAAAAAACACCGATGCCACAGAGCAACGTGTTATTATTTATTTCAATGATTTATTTCAGGAATGCGGTGGAGAAACTGTTTTAACTGCAAACGACAGTCATAAAAATTCCATTAAAAATTGGCTGTCCACCAATGTCAATGAGCACGTTTTTCAGGCTAATGAAGCCTATGAACTTATTTACACCATCAATGTGCCCAATGATGTTGAGATCGACGGATCATATTGGGGTGTTTTAATGGTTGAAATTGAAAAACCCATTAAAGAAGATGAATTGGAATTTGGCGTAAAACTGGAATCGAAAGTGCGTTACGGCATCCAAATTATTGCCGATATTAATGAAAGAACGCCTTCTGAACTTGAATTTTACGACATTAAAATTGAGGAATCAGACGGAAACAAACTCATCAATGTTGATTTGAAAAATTTAGGAAACTATTATGTTGAGCCAACCTTGATACTTGAAGTGTTTAATGCCAATGGGGAACAAGCAAAAAAAGTGGAGGTTAAATTTAAAAAAGTGTATCCTAATTCCTGTAAATCATTTGCGCTCGATATTTCGGGCTTGCCAAAAGGCGCTTACACGGCAGTATTGATAGCTGATTATGGCAAAAATATATTCTCCATTGATTTGGAATTTGAAAATAAATAGCCATAAAGCATCCTATGACCCTAAAATTACTGTTCATTTTCAGTATGATAAAATTTCCCAAAATAGCAACATTTAACTACTTTTTTCTTTTTACCTTGATGTTTCTGTCAGTGTCAAAAGTTGAGGCGCAGGGTAGTATTGTTGAAATTTCTGCAAAAAATATCCCGGAAAATTTGGTTCCCGGAAAAAATTACACCATCGCTTTTGAAATTTCAAATACCGCCGGAAATCCGCTGAATTTAAATTGTGAATTTGCAGTCTCCAATCAGTTTTATTTGACAACAAGCATTAAAAATGTTGTTGTTGCCCCTAACAACAAAAAAATTGTGCTCTTTACTTTTGGCGTCAACAACCATAGCGCAGCAGGCGATTACAAAGCATTGCTAAAAATTACAAACAGCGATAACAAGGCGCCCATAGCTTCTGAAGAAATAGCGCTCAACGTGTCTAAATTATACAATTTGACTGTGGAGGTTTTAAATGCACCTGAATATTTGCGGCTTGAAAAAGAATATTACGTTGAGTATTTAGTGACAAATAATGGGAACAGTGAAGAGAAAATAATTTTTGAGTCGAGCAACGCGCTTAAAATAGTTCCGGAAAATGCGGTGTTGAAACCAGATTCTTCAATGGTTGTTGCCGTTTATCAGCAAGTTCCAGAAAATGTAAGCGGCAAAACCATGGTTTTAAACAATTTAAAAGCCTATATGGTTTCTAACGACTTGCTGTTTTCAAATCACGCGGCCATTACGCTTTATCCAAACAACACCAAAAAACCCGATTTGTACCATCGATTTCCAGTTACTGTTTCCACTATTTTTAATTCGTTAAAAGGTTTAGATACCCTAAATGTTTTTAAATTTAAGGTAATCGGCCAAGGTTTTTTGGACACTGGAAATGAACATTATTTAAATTTTGAATATTCGGGGCCCAGCCAAAGCGATATTGTGCGATTTGGCGATTATGAAAGGTACAGCATCCTTTACAAAAACAAAAAAATGGAGGCAGTTGCGGGCCACGTTAATTTTTCGCTTTCCGATATTACCGAAACTTCCCGTTATGGAACGGGCGGAATTTTAAATTATGATTTCGGCAAAACTACCGCTACCGTTTTTTATGTAAAACCACGGTTTACCAGGCAAATATCCGATTCGTACGGCGGAAAAATTTCTCAGGATTTATCTGATAAAGCTTATGTTGAACTGGGATTTATCAACAGAACCCTTTTTGAAGAGAACGAAGAATTCAATTCTAAAATTTTTAACCTGGCATCTTTTTATACGTATGACAAAATTAAACTCAATGGTGAAATAGCTTACGAAAGCAATTATAAATCAAACGGATTTGCCTTTTCACTGGCCTCCTATGTAAATTTAAAAAAAGCATATCTTATCAATTCTGTCCAATATTCAGACAAAGATTATAAAGGCTATTTGCGAAACAGCAAGCAATTTTTGTCGCTGGTAAATTACAAGTTCAATAAAAAAATTGATTTGCAAATTAGTGCCGATTACCGATCCTTAAATCCGGTAAAGGATACTATTAATTACAGTTCCTCACCAATAACCACCAAATATCAGGCGTATTTTAATTACAACATCAACAGAAATAACAAGATTAGAATAGGCGGTTATTACCGGAATAAAGAAGACCAGTTAAGTTTGAAGAATTACAATTTTGAAGAAAAATTGGCAACGCTTTCATTTTATAGCAGAATGCCTTACAAATACGATTTAATTTGGCAAAACCGTGTTGGCAAAACCACTAATTTTTTGGCGAACAGCACCGAGCCGCAAAGCACGTTTTTCAGTTCCTTAAGTATTTCAGCAAATATTTTTAAGGATTTAATTGTTGGCTTAAATGGTGATTATCAGCAAAGCAACAAGCAATCTGCAGAAAATGAAATTTTTAAAACATTTTATTACGGCGGAAATTTGCAATACAATTTAAAATCGTACCTAGATATTAGTTTGTATTACCAAAAGAATTTTGATTTTGATGAACTGGATGAGGTTCAAAATTATTTGCAGGCAGAATTGAATTACAATTACAAAAGAAAACACTTGTTGAGTGTGGCCGTTTCACAAACAAGTTTGCCTGTTTTTCCCATCAAAAAGGAGCTTTTAGTTACGGCATCATACAGTTTAGTGATGAATATGCCGGTTTCAAAAAACAAAACCGTGGGTTCTTTAACAGGAAAGATCACTTCAGCCGAAAAAGTAACTTTGGAAGGCATCCTTGTTTTCCTGGATGACCATATTGCCATCACCAATGAAAAAGGGGCGTTTCAGTTTTATAATTTACCGCCCAAAACCTACCGTTTGTATGTGCAGCAGTCGAGTTTGCCAAAAAATAAAGTTATTGTGATGCAACAGCCTATCGATATTGATATTTTCCCGAATAAAGAATCGGAAATGGTGCTTGAAATGGGAAATACCGGCGCAGTATACGGTCAAGTTGTTTTTGAAGAAACAACGGTGACGCAATCGTCCAAATTCATTAAAAAATTGCCTATTTTGGTGGTGAAGATTACCAAAGAGGACAAAACCCTTTATACAAAAACCGACAAAGAAGGGCGATTTTGGTTTAAGGAACTGTCGCCCGGCGATTGGACGGTGGAATTAATTGTCAGGAATTTGCTGAATGATTTCACTTTCAATGAAACGCAAAAAACAATTTCTGTAGTATCAAATGAAGAAGGGCAGGCTGTTTTTAAAGCCAGCAATAAAAATAGAGA
>CAZBGP010000132.1:4969-6159 GCA_964491495.1 uncultured Lutibacter sp.
ATAAATGGATTAACTTTTCATCAGCTGTTATTGCAGGTAAATCAAGAAGCATTTCAATTCAAATGGAAGCTGGTCAAGCAGCGCCTTCGGGAATTTATCTAAAATTGAGTACTGCAACGGTTGCGGGAATTGGTAAAGGTAAGTTAGGTTCTCCTTCAGGGATTTTAACATTAAGTAGCACGCCGCAGACAATTGTATCCGGTATAGGTGGCGCCTATACAGGAGATGGCAATAATGGTTATAAACTTACCTATTCTTTAGAAATTTATGATTATAAATTATTGGATTTCGACCAGTCCGCAGAATTGTCTATCACTTTAACTTTATCCGATTTATAATGAAAAAATTTACACTTATCGTTTTTATATTGATTTCGAATGTTCTCTTTAGTCAAAGTATTAATGTTTTTGGAAGTTGGACTAGAACTATTTCTGCCTCTGATATCACTGAAGCAGGAAATGATTATGTTGGCACTTATACAAGTATTTCCACTAGTCAAACTAAAATATCAATTTCTAATGGTAAGAAAGATAAAACTCGCGTTGAAGTTCGTAAGGAAAATAATTTTAGTGATTGGCACCCAAATTTAATTCTTCAAATAAAGTGCACTGATAGAGATAAATTACACAGGGGCGGAGAGAATATTCAAACAATCACCGATAATGATGTTTACTTTTTTACGACTAAAGATGGCAACCGAACAAATATACCTTTACAATATACAATTAGTGGTATTAGCGTGCTGCTTCCCGTTAAAGACTATACAACCACCATTTGGTTTACGGTTTACGATGATTAAGTTTATTTGCATATGGCAGATAAATAACTTTAAAAAAATAATTAAGCACCCGAAACAATGCCTATAAAAATACTTTTTATTGAAGAAAATGGACAAAAGCAAGAAGCCCTAAAATTTTGCCTTCAGCAAAATGCATTTATTCAATATGGTATCATCGCCGATTTTAAGGAGCTGGATGCGGAATTGAATTTTGGGAATTACACGCATTTGGTTGCACAAGCTGTTGTTAAAAATGAGTCTGTTTTGGCATTTGGAGATCTTATAAAGCTGCCTTTGTTGGTTTTAAATGATGTTGGGTTGGATTTGTCGGAAACTTCTTATGCCAACACAAAATCGCCTTTAAGTTATGCGGCATTGTTTGGTTTTTTGTTAGAAAGCACACCTGTTTCTT
>CAZBGP010000133.1:0-6094 GCA_964491495.1 uncultured Lutibacter sp.
CGAACATCTTCCGGGCTCCATTCTGGGTCTTCTTCTTTTGTAGGCGGATCTTTTGCAATAATTGCATTTTTAAATCCGGCCGCTTCAAAGGCAACTTGCCAATCTTCAATCCCTTGTTTGATGTATTTTACCCATTTTTCTGGCGTGGCTCTGTCAACATAATAAACTATTTGTTTTTTTGGCTCAACCAATTCACCCCGTTTAAATTTTTCGACATCTTCGTCTTTTACTTCCAAACGCCATCTGTCTAAATAGGTAACTTTTTCGCTTTTTTGGGCTTCTGAACCATAATCTATTTGACTTGAGGTAAACCATCCAACGCGTTCATCAAAAATTCTTCTTTTCATAGGAACTTTTGGCAATAAAATCATTGAATTGCTCATTTCTACAGAAACCATTCCTGTGCTCGAGTTTGAAGGTGGTTCGCTTGCTGAATAGGTTTTTACATGACGCAATTCAATATTTAGAGGATAACTTTTTATGCTTTCAATAAATGAATTTTTTGGTTCAAGTTTTGTGATTTTATATTGTTTTCTAACATATTCTGGCAATCCCAATGGTTTTACATCAGTCGTAAAAAGTTCTGTAACATCTATAACTGTCGTGGTTTTATCATTATTGAAAGCTTTAATTGGAAATGCGAACAAAACTGGTTCGAAATTTGAATTTACGACTGCTTCATAAATAGGAAGCTCTTCATTGGCGACAATATTGTGCGAAACTACGCGCAATAAAATTTGTTTGTCCTTTTTTTGCCAGCGCAAGACTTGGGTATCTGTTTCTTGTCCGCCAAAACTTTGGTCATTTGAAGTGTTTTTGGCGATGCGGGTTACCATTAAAAGTTCTCTTCCAAGTAATGAATCAGGAATTTCAAAAAGGTAAGCTTCATCAACAAAATGAACTTTGAATAAGCCTTCGTCGGTTACGGCATCCGCAGTTACAACTTTACTGTAAGGTTCAATAGCTCCTTTTTTCTTTGGTGGTGTTGCCGGCACGGCAGGTTCATCTTTACCTTTTTTCTTTTTTTGGGCTTCGGCATTTGAAGAAATCCCAACTATTAACAGAAAAGTTAATAAGCTAGTTAAAAATTGTTTTGTCATAAAATTATTTGTTTGGTAATTAATGTTGAAAAATAATGTTTTAGTATATTTTAAACGAACTGTAATTATACTGAAATATTTGTTAAGGAAAAAGCAAAATTTAACAAATAGTAAAAAGTAAATCTTTTTAGAAAACTATAAGAAAAATAAAAGCAACGGTTTTAAACGTTACTTTTATAACACGATATTAAAAAGTATTCAAATTTTACGTTTTAAAAATATCAATTTTTCTTCAGCTGTTTTTGAATTTTTTCAATGGCGGATTCAATTGGTTTGTCTGGCTCAATGACATTATAGGCGCCCCAAAATTCAGGATCTTTAAATCCGGAAGTATTGTCGCTCATAATAACGGAAGGCCTTAAACGGTCTTTAGGTTTAGGAATTTGTGTATTATCAGTTTTTTCCCAGTCTGTAACTGCCATTTCAATGGTGGTGTAGTAAATAGTGTTGAACCATTTTTTTGCCCAATCAATTTTAAATCCGAGTTCAACCCTGCTGTAACCATAATACCATTTGCCTTCTTTTTCGCGATACTCCACCTGATAGTAAGCTTCAATTGGTAGCACATCGGCATCTTTAGGCTTTTTAACTATAAAGAAGCGGCTGGCTTTTTGTTTGTTTTCAAGATTTAAATAAAACTTGGCATTGGTTAAGGCCAATGTTTGTGCATCGATATATAATTTTCCATAAAATAAAGGATCGGTAACATATCTTTTTTGTTTAAAATTCACAACATGAATAAGTCTGTTGTCAATTTTTGTGGAATTGTCAAAAGTAAAATCGTATACATCAACCATATCTTCACCAAATAACATGTCTGTATTTTTCATGATGTCGATATATAAGGTGTTAAATGGCCCGCCTCTGAGTTTAAAAGCCACCGTGTCCAATTTGCTGTAATCGGTGCTTTTTCGCGCTTTGTAAATTGCTAATATATCACTTTTATCGGTTGTGTAAGGTTGTTTATATATTTCTACAACCGCTTCAGAAAGAGATACATAGGTTCTTCTTTTTTTGATGGTTTCTCTATAAAATGAAGTCATTTTCAGGTCGTCATTATAGTAATTGTCACCTTTTCTTTTAAGCATTTCTTGCACTAAGGAAGTGGCATCTTTCACGTTAATTTTAACTTCAGAAAGTTCTTCTATATACGTTTCAAGTCGTACAATGGTATTGTCTTTATCAAAATCTGATAAACTGATTACTTTACTCGTATAACCCAAAAATGAAATAGTCACTCTGCGATTTGCATATTTTTTTGGAACTTTTAACAGAAAATTACCTTGTGTATTGGTGATGGTACTGATATTTGTTCCATTAATCAGCAATGTTGCAAATTCCAACGGTTTTTTTGTTTTGCTGTCTATCACGCTTCCTCGATATTCATTAAATCCGATGGTATCATTGAGAATGATATTGTTTGCGTAGCTTGAATTTTGAAATCCAACAATCAAAAGAAGTAAAAAAAATGCGTTTATTATGGATTTTCTGGCTGAAAATGAACCTTGTTTTATCATGGTTTAGAAGTTTAAATTAAAAACACAAATTTGACAATCTAAGATACAAAATTTTTGAATAATGATGAAAAAAAAAGGAACTGCATTGCTGCAATTCCTTTTTAAGTTTTTGTATTTACATTTCCGATTTAGGAACCGGAAATCCACGATCGCGCAACAAGGCGTCAATTTTGGCATCTCGTCCCCGAAATTGTTTAAATGCTTCGGCAGGATCAACGGAATTTCTTGGAGCAAATAAATATTTTACCATTTTTGCTGCCAATTCTTTATCATAAAATCCGCCCGGTGCTTCTTCAAATGCTTCTGCAGCATCTGCGGTAAGCACATCTGCCCACATATAACCATAATAGGCGGTTGCGTAGCCTTCACCTGAAAAAACATGGCCAAAATGAGGTGTGCGATGACGCATTACCAATTCTTTTGGCATATTCATAGCGGCTAAAGTTTCTTTTTCAAAAGTGGCGACATCAATATTTGTTGGATCAGCCAAATGAAATTTCATATCCATAATGGCCGAAGCCAAATATTCAGTGGTTGAAAATCCCTGGTTAAAGGTGGAGGATTTTTTAATTTTCGCAACCAATGCTGCAGGAATTGCCTCGCCGGTTTTATAGTGAACCAAAAATTGATTGATTACTTTATCCGTAGAAAGCCAACGCTCTAAAACCTGAGATTGAAATTCAGTATAATCTCTAACGCCACCGTTAAGTGTAGGATATTTTACTTCTGCGGAAAAGAAATGCAACGCATGGCCAAATTCGTGCAAAAATGTGGTGGCATCATCCCAAGATACCAAAACAGCTTCGCCCGGAGCCGGTTTTACAAAATTTGAATTGTTTGAGCCCAAAACTGTTTTTTTACCGTCGAAGGTTGAAAAATCTCTGTAGGTTGTTGCCCAAGCGCCAGATCGCTTGCCTTGTCGCGCAAAAGGATCCAAATACCACAAGCCAATATGTTCGCCAGTTGATTTGTTGGTGACTTCCCAAACTTTAACATCGGGATGAAATACAGGAACGGTTCCTTCCGGAACAGGCGTAAACTTGAAATTAAACACTTCATCGGCCACAAAGAATAACGCTTGGGTCAATTTGTCCAATTGTAAATATTGCTTTACTTCATCGGAATCCAAATCGTATTTTTCTTTTCTGACTTTTTCTGAATAGTATTGATAATCCCAAGGTTCAATGGTAATATTGTCCTTATTCTTATTTGCAATAGCTTGCATATCAGCAACTTCTTCGTTAACTCTTGCAATGGCTGCAGGCCAAACAGCATTCATGAGCGCCATAGCATTTTCGGGCGTTTTAGCCATTCTGTTTTGCAAGCGCCATTCGGCAAAATTATCAAAACCTAAAAGTCCTACACGTTCTTTTCTAAGTTTCAGAATTTTGGCAACATTTTCTTTATTGTCAAATTGGTCATTATTATCGCATCGAGAATAATAGTTTTTCCAAACTTTTTCACGCAATTCCCTTTCATTGGAATAAGTTAAGAAAGGAGCCATAGAAGATCTTGTGTTGGTAATGGCATATTCGCCTGCGCGACCTCTGTCTTTTGCAGCTTTTTCAGCGGCTTTAATCATGGATTCCGACAATCCGCTTAATTGATCTTTTGTTAGGTAAACCACATAATTTTCTTCGTCGGCTAAAATATTGTTTGAAAAATTAGTGTAAATTGAAGAAAGTTCTTTGTTAATGGCCGCATAACGCGCTTTTTTAACATCATCCAACTCAGCGCCGTCCATCGCAAATCTTTCATAAATAAGTTTCGCAACTCTTTGTTGGTCAGCTGTTAAGGGATTTTTCAAAGAATTTTCGTAAACGATTTTAATTCTGTCAAATAATTTTTTGTTTTGCGAGATTTTTGAACTAAACTCCGACAAAATCGGTGCCATTTCTCCCTGAATTTTTCTGAATTCCGGCGAAGATAAATTAGCGCTCCAAATACCATAGTATTTAAAAACGCGATCGAGCACGTCGCCCGATTTTTCCAGCATCACTATGGTGTTTTCAAAAGTTGGTGCCTCAGCATTATTGGTGATAGCATCAATTTCTTCCAAATTTAAAGCCATGCCTTTTTCCAAAGCCGGTTTAATGTCGTTGATGTTCATTTTGTCAAAAGAAGGAACGCCGCCATAAGGGCCTGTCCATTTTTCTAATAAAACATTGTCGTTTTGCATAGTTGCCACTTTTTCTTTGTTTTGCGCAAAAGTAGCAGAAACTATTAAAGTGCAGCAAATAACTGACTTTAATGTTTTTGTTAAAAAATATTTATTCATAATTGGGTAAAATTTTAGGGAAGCTTATTTTACAATGAAGCTTGTTTGTTTCTATGTTCAAATTTAATTATTTATAAGCAATAATTTTCTATTGAACAGTAGTTTATATTCGTTTTAAAGAACAGGTAAAAATTTTTTTTGAACGAAAATTTTTAGTTCCTGAATGAAATTTGGAATTATTGTCATTTATAATTTAATCTTCAACTTTCTAAAACTACTATAAGTTTTAGGTTTTATTCCCCTAAACCAAAATTAAAGTCCATACTATTGACAGCTATAATAGCAATTACACCCACAATAACAACTGGTATCGCAATAGTGGCAAGCGTTGACATTGTTTTGTTTTGAAGATGAATATTATTTAATTGGTCATTTCTCAACAATATTTTTACATACTTTTTATCTTTTGTATCTTCTACAATTTGGGTAGACAATAAATCTGCAGTAACAGATTTCCTTTTTGTGATGCCGTAGATGTTGCCATTTTCTCTTTGCAATTCCTGAAATACATAAGTTTCTTCTGTTTCTGAAGCTAATTTAATTTTGTCATTTGATTGTATAGCTTCATCTATACTTGCAGTACTTGAGTGGTATGCGACACAACTTTGAGCAAGAATTGTAAGTGACAATAACAAAGAAATCATTTTTAAATGTTTGCGAACGGTTTTCATCATCGTAAGTTTTTAAGTTTTAATAAAGTTATTTAAGAAAACTTATTTATAAACTGATGGTTATCAGTAACTAAGATGATTGATATCATTAAAGAATAAAGGAAAATCCGATTTAATATTTTAATTTTATTGAAAGATGTTTTTTTATTAAAATCGGATTTGATCTCTTTTAATAAAATTCATATAAAATTTAGTGCCTTTTCCAATCACACTGTCATTTTTAATAATAACCGGTGTGCATTCCGTCCTTGAAACAATGCCATCTTCATTTTTAGGCGTTGTGAAATACCACAAAATAGTTATTTCATTTTTGGTTTTATCATTGACATTTATTGTAAACTCTGGTTGTTTAAATAATTGGCTTAAAGCTTTCATTTTGCCAATTTTTGGAACTTTCACAATAATAGGAGAACCCATAATTTCTTTTACTTCGTTAAGGCTCTGGCCACTTTCAATCGCAGAAATTTTATTGTTTTGTTCGGTTAGAAATGCACTAAAAGTGGGGTAGTTTTTTTCTGTAGTTTCTTG
>CAZBGP010000134.1:0-6080 GCA_964491495.1 uncultured Lutibacter sp.
GCCTTCTTTGCCCAAATCAATAATGTAATCGGCACATTTTATCAAATCGATATTGTGCTCAATCACAATGATGGAATGGCCGTTTTCTATGAGTGCATTAAAGGATTTTAACAGCTTTTTAATGTCGTGAAAATGCAAACCTGTAGTTGGTTCATCAAAAATAAAAAGCGATTTGTCCTGGCGCGTTCCTTTCACTAAAAAGGAAGCCAGTTTGATTCTTTGCGCTTCACCACCCGAAAGGGTAGAAGATGATTGTCCCAGCGTAACATAACCCAAGCCAACATCCTGCAAAGGTTTTAATTTTTTGGCAATTTTTGTTTCTCTATGTTTTGTGAAAAAGCTTACTGCATCGTCAATGGTGCTGTTTAAAACGTCATTGATGGATTTCCCCTGAAACATTACCTGCAACACTTCTTTTTTAAATCGTTTTCCTTTACAGGCTTCACATTCCAAATGCACATCGGCCATAAATTGCATTTCAATGGTCACTTCACCGTCGCCTTTACACGTTTCGCATCGGCCGCCTTCCACATTAAATGAAAAATGTTTTGGCTGATAGTTTCTTATTTTTGATAATTTTTCAGCAGCAAATAATGTTCTGATATCGTCAAAAGCTTTTACATAAGTAACCGGATTTGAGCGACTTGAGCGCCCGATTGGATTTTGATTGATAAACTCAATATTTTCTATGGTTTTCATCGCACCTTTTAACTCGGTCAACTGGCCAACTTTTTCTCCGTGGCCGCCCAATTGTTTTTGAATTGCCGGATACAATATTTTGCTGACCAAGGTGCTTTTTCCGCTTCCAGAAACTCCCGTAACTACGGTTAAACAATTTAAGGGAAACGTGACATTGATGTTTTTTAAATTGTGTTCCCGGGCTCCAATCACTTCAATGACTTGGTTGGATTTTCTTCTGACTTTTGGAACTTCAATTTTTAACTGATGGTTTAAATATTTTGCTGTCAGTGATTCGGATTTTAAAATTTTCTCGTAATTTCCTTCGGCAACAATTTCACCGCCAAAAGTTCCTGCTTCTGGACCAATATCAATAATGAAATCGGCCGCTTTCATTATGTCTTCGTCGTGTTCAACCACAATAACGGTATTTCCCAAATTGCGCAAATCCTTCAATACTTTTATAAGTCGTTCCGTATCTTTTGGATGTAAACCAATACTAGGTTCATCTAAAATATACATAGAACCGACCAAACTGCTTCCCAAAGAAGTTGCCAGGTTGATACGCTGACTTTCTCCGCCAGACAAAGTTGTAGAAGTTCTGTTTAAGGTTAAATAGCTTAAACCCACATCATTTAAAAATTGCAATCGGTTGTTGATTTCTACCAGCAATCGTTTGGCAATTTGTTGGTCGTAAGCATTAAGTTGTATGTTTTTAAAGAAATCGGCCAATTCGTTCAGCGGCAGATCGACCAGTTCATTAATATTTTTGTTGTCAATTATAATGTTGTTGGTTTCTGGCCTCAATCGTTTTCCGTTACAAACCGCACATTTTGTTTTACCGCGATAGCGTGAAAGCATCACACGATATTGAATTTTATAGCTTTTTTCTTCTAAATATTTGAAAAAACTGTGGATTCCCTGAAAAGATTTATTGCCGTTCCAAATAAGCAGCTTTTGTTCTTCGGAAAGCTGAAACCAAGGTTTGTGGATTGGAATATCAAATTTGTACGCATTGTCAATCAGGTCGTTTTTATATTGTGTAAACGAATCTGTTTTCCAGGGTAAAATGGCATTTTCATAAATAGACAAGGAAGTATTTGGAATCACCAAATCATCATCAATTCCAATCACATTTCCAAAACCATCGCAGGCCGGACAAGCGCCGTAAGGATTGTTAAAACTGAATAAATGCGTATTTGGTTCCAGAAATTGAATGCCGTCCAATTCAAACTTGTTGTTAAAAGTTGTTTGTTTTTCGGCTTTTACATCTTCAATAATACATTCGCCTTTTCCTTCAAAAAAAGCAGTTTGCACCGCATCGCCCAAACGGTTATAAAAATCTTCATTATCCTGAACCACAATTCTGTCGATCACCAAATGAAAATCGTGTTCAATTTCCGTGTCAACATCTTCAATTCTAATAATTTCGCCTTTGTATTTTATTCTTGAATAACCTTGTTGGGCCAATATTTTTATGGTTTGCAGTAAATTTCTTTCTTCCGGAATATGAACGGGCGCCAAAAGCAATACTTTGGTATTTACCGCCAAACTTTTAATGTAATTGATTACATCGGTTACGGATTCTTTTTTAACTTCATTTCCGGAAACAGGCGAATAGGTTTTACCAATTCGGGCGAAAATCAATTTCAAATAGTCGTAAATTTCTGTTGAAGTGCCAACGGTTGATCGCGGATTGGTGGAATTTACTTTTTGCTCAATGGCAATGGCTGGAGAAATACCTTTGATATAATCAACATTCGGCTTGTTCAGCCTTCCCAAAAACTGGCGTGCGTAAGACGATAAACTTTCTACATATCTCCGTTGTCCTTCTGCAAATAAGGTGTCAAATGCCAAACTCGATTTTCCTGAACCCGAAAGTCCGGTTATTACCACCAATTTATTTCTTGGAATGGCAACATCAATATTTTTTAAATTATGAAGTCTTGCTCCTTTAATGAGTATATTTTCCTTTGGACTTAGTGCCGATATATTGTGAGTCATTTTGCTTAAAAACTGAATAAATGCAAAGGTACTGACAAAATTTTTAAATTTATGCATAGCATATTTGTATTCATTAATAATTAGTAAACAGCGTTTTTAAATTTTAGTATCTGCATGAAATTTTAACTTTTTTCAAAAAAAATTGTATTTATGAAAATAATTACTGATATTTGTTATATAAATCCATAAAAAAACGCCTATTCTGCAACTTTACTTTTTATAAAATTAGATAAATACACATTTAACCAACCCCTATAATGTATTTAAATTATGGAAAGTAAAACTATTCTTGACAGCGTTTTAGTCAACAACTACATCAATGGACATGAAAAATCGTTAGAGATTTTAATAATTCGTCATAAGCAACGAATTTTCAGTTTTATACTGTCTAAAGTTTCAGACAGGGAAGTCGCCGAAGATATTTTTCAAGACACATTTATTAAAGTTATAAACACCTTAAAAAGAGGTGCTTATAATGAAGAAGGTAAATTTTTACCTTGGGTAATGCGCATTTCGCATAACCTAATTATCGATCATTTCCGCCGAAATAAAAGATTGCCTAAATTTAACAATACTGATGATTTTGACATTTTTGATGTGTTGAGCGATGAAATGCTGTCTATTGAAAATCAGATCATTAAAAGTCAGATTTTGGAAGACGTTCGCAATTTGATTGAAGAATTGCCTGAAGACCAAAAAGAAGTATTGTTGATGCGTATGTATAGAGACATGAGTTTTAAGGAAATTGCCGAAAATACGGATGTGAGCATTAATACCGCTTTAGGAAGAATGCGTTACGCGTTAATTAATTTGAGAAAATTAATTGAAAAGCACAATATTATTCTGGTAAATTAATTTATTTTACAATAAAGGTAAATTTTTGTCGTTTAAGTAGTATAAACCAACTATTTATGATGAAACTTTACTCTCAAAAGTCTCCAATGATGGAGCAGCCTAGACCCGAAATAATTCAATATTTGCTAGACTATTCCAAGCAATTGAGGATAGTTAAAACCAACAAAAACAACCATATTGAATTACATTTGAATTAATGTTCTTTAGAACCCACTTTATAACCTAAAGTGGGTTTTTTGATAAAAACACCTTTCTTCCAATAGTTTTTGTGATAATATCTTTTTCCAGATTCCAGCTTCTTGCAGGTGAATATTCCCGACCGTAATAAATAATTTGTAAATGCAGTTTGTTCCACAATTCCTCCGGAAATAATCTTTTGGCATCTTTTTCGGTTTGTACCACATTTTTTCCATTGGTTAAATTCCATCGATACATTAAACGGTGAATATGCGTATCCACAGGAAAAGTTGGAATTCCAAAAGCCTGGCACATCACCACGCTCGCAGTTTTATGTCCAACAGCCGGCAATTCTTCCAAATCTTTAAAATTTTGAGGCACTTCTCCGTTATGTTTTTCAATCAATATTTTCGACAATCCGTAAATCCCTTTCGATTTCATAGGCGATAAACCGGCAGGCTTTATTATTTCCCTAATTTCTTCCACCGAAAGTTTCACCATTTCATATGGATTGTCGGCTTTGGCAAATAATTTTGGCGTGATTTTATTGACGCCAACATCGGTACTTTGTGCCGATAATAAAACAGCAATTAATAAGGTATAAGGATCTTTATGGTGAAGCGGTATTTGCGGATTTGGATATATTTTTTCGAGAGTGTCAATTACAAATTGAACTTTTTCGGCTTTGGTCATAAATTAGTCAGAAAGTTAAATGTTAAACGTTAAAGGTAATTTGTTAAAGGCTTAAAAGTACAAAGTTTCTTTATTTTTGAAAGGTTCATTAACAATTTGTTTTATTTATCATTTTAACTTTTTAACTTTCAACTTTTAAAATGTACAATAAGTAACTTATATCTTAAATAAATGACAACATTAAAAATAGGCGATGCCGCACCAAATTTTGAAGCATTTGACCAACAAGGAAAACCCATAAAACTTTCTTTTTATAATGGGAAAAAGTTGGTTTTGTTTTTTTACCCGAAAGCAAGCACGCCCGGCTGCACAATGGAAGCATGTAATTTGCGAGACAATTATCAGTCATTTTTAGCGAAAGGCTATGAGGTTTTGGGCGTAAGCGCAGATTCGACAAAACGCCAACAAAGTTTTATTGAAAAATACAAATTGCCTTTTCCGTTATTGGCCGATGAGGATAAAAAAGTAATTAATGCTTTTGGTGTTTGGGGACCAAAGAAATTTATGGGCCGAGAATTTGACGGCATTCACCGAGTTACTTTTATAATCGACGAAAATGGAATTATTGAAGACGTGATCACAAAAGTTAAAACTAAAGAACACGCAAGCCAGATTTTAGGTTAGATTATTAGATTGTTGGTATTTTGGATTGTTAGAAGATTAAACAGCAACCTAAAACTTCACATCCATTTTAATATTTAGCACGCGTTGCGTCATATAATTTGGGATGCCGTAAAATTGTTTGGAATACACATCGCGAACCCAGGTATTGGTGATGGCATTTTGTACATCAAACATATTGAATATTTCAAATCCAACCGATAATTCTTTAAAATCGCTTAGCCAGCCGCTTTGATATTGGTTTTTGGCATCAGTAAAAACGTACGAAATTCCGATGTCGGCTCTTTTGTAAGCATTTAATCGGTTTTGATATTCATAAGGATTTGAATAGGAGGGAGAACCACCCGGAACGCCTGTGTTAAAAACCAAATTTAAGTACATTTTTATGTTTGGGATGTTGGGAACATAATCCTGAAATAACATGCCAAATTTAAAACGCTGGTCGGTGGGCCTCGGAATATAACCCTGGTTATTTTTATTTTCTTCCGTTTTTAAAAATCCGATGCTTATCCAACTTTCCGTTCCGGGAACAAATTCGCCGTTTAGTCTCAAATCGATGCCGGTGGCGTAAGCAATTGCATCGTTATCGGCGCTGTAACGCACTTTAACATTGTCAACTGTGTATGTATTAACATTCGTTAAATGTTTGTAATAAACTTCTGAAACCAGTTTAAAAGGCCGTTCCCAAAGGTTGAAACTGTAATCGTTGCCCAAAATTATTTGCAAGGATTTTTGTGCGTCAACGTTTGGAATTACCATTCCGGTATAATCTCTAAGTTCTTTGTAAAACGGTGGTTGGTTGTACATTCCTCCTGAAATTCTGAAAAGCATATCCTTTTCCCAGTCGGGTTTTATGGAAAACTGGCCACGCAGGCTGTAGCTGGTTTTGTTCACTTTGCTGGAAATTTGGTCATTCACACTCCAATTATGCGACCGCAAACCAACATTATACCAAATTTTATGATTGCTCCAAAAGGCATTTTTGCTGTATTGCGCAAACCAAACCAACCGATTAATGGCAACGTGATTGTTTGCGCGGATACTTTGAAATG
>CAZBGP010000135.1:0-6022 GCA_964491495.1 uncultured Lutibacter sp.
AAATTAAATTTGACCGCAAGACCGCAAGACCGCAAGACCGCACAACTGCACGACCATAAAATTAAATAAGTAAACAATTTCCAAATTCCCCGGCAATATCCTATATTTACCCTAGTTAAATTGCTTAACAAAAACCAAAAAAAAATCCAATACAAACCACAACTGCTAAAGCGTTAATTATTAATTTATAGGATGCAAAACAACACGGAAAATAACGGCGATTGGTTGTTTGAAATAACCCCAAAAAACAAACTTTTCAGCTTAAACCTGAAAGAAGTCTGGCAATACCGCGATTTGCTGATGCTTTTTGTGAAGCGCGACGTGGTAACGGCTTACAAACAAACCATCCTCGGGCCCCTGTGGTATTTAATTCAGCCTTTGTTCACTTCGGTGATATTTACGCTGATATTTAACAATGTGGCCAACATATCAACGGGCAGTGTGCCGCCTTTTTTATTCAATTTGGCCGGTATCACCATATGGAACTATTTCACGGCCTGCTTTTCGGGCACCTCAAGCACCTTTTCCGCCAATGCGGGCATCTTTGGAAAAGTGTATTTCCCAAGGTTGATTATGCCCTTGTCGGTGGTGATTTCCAATTTGGTGCGCTTCGCAATCCAACTGTTTATTTTTATGGCATTTTTTGCTTATTACTATAGTCAGGGCGCCGAAATCGGTTTCAATAAATACCTGGTTTTGTTTCCGGTAATGGTCCTCATCATGGGCATGTTAGGACTGGGACTGGGAATGATTATTTCTTCGATGGTCACCAAATACAGGGATTTGAATATTTTAATTGGATTTGGTATGCAGCTGTTGATGTACATCTCGGCAGTGATGTATCCCGTGGCGTATTTTGTGGAAAAATTGCCAAAATATGCCTGGGTGGTGCAGTACAATCCGCTTTCATTTGTCATAGAATCCGTGCGCTATATGCTTTTGGATACCGGTGTTTTTGATATAGGAATGTTTGTATATACCCTAATCACCACCACTGTAGTGCTGTTTTTGGGAATCATCATTTTCAACAAAGCAGAGAAGAATTTTATTGATACGATTTAGTTCTCAGTTCTCAATTGAAAAGAGTACAGTAAATAAAACCGACAACCGATAACTACAGAACAAACCTGCAATCAAAGCCTTAAAACAAAAAACTTGTTAAATAATTTTTTATTACGTGAATAATATTTAATTTTGTACGTAAATTAAATGATTATGAGCACGAAACTAACATTGAGTATCGACGAAAACGTCATTGAAAAGGCCAAGTCCTATGCAAAAAACAATAGTGTCAGTCTTTCAAAACTAATTGAAAATTATTTGTTGTCTTTAACCAAACAGAAATCTGAAAAAATAAAAGTGAGTCCGCTTGTCGAAAGTTTGACAGGGGTTATTTCTCTTGAAAGCGACGATTATAAAAAAGAGTATGTTGATTATCTGGCTAAAAAATATTCTTAATGGACAACATATTGGTTGATACGAACATTGTCTTAGACTTACTGTCTAAACGAGAACTATTTTATGAAGAAGCGCAGGAATTATTTACTTTGGCCGACCATAAGAAAATTAAACTTTACATATCTTCCCTTACAGTTGCCAATACACACTATTTGTTGGCGAGAAATTATAAATTAGATGAAGCAAGAAAAATTTTGATAAAGTTTAAAGTTTTGACAGCTATTTTACCATTAGATGATAAAATAATTGAATTGGCCTTGGTTTCCGATTTCAAGGATTTTGAAGATGCCATTCAATTCCATACAGCATTGGAAAATGATTTGGATATTATTATAACGCGAAATAAGAAAGATTTCAAAAATTCAATACTTCCGGTGTTTACTGCTAAGGAGTATTTGTTAAAGTATAAGGCCCCCTAACCCCCGAAGGGAGGACAGAGCGTTAAGAAAACAGCCAGTGGCTGTTTTTAGCGAATGGGCCAGCCGGCGCGTTGGCAAAAATGGGCTAATTTTACAGAAAAAGATCATCAGACTAGACTTTTTTGTTACTTTTTTGGGCGATGCAAAAAAGTAAAAAACAAAAATTATCTTGTGAAAATAAAAATATATATCATGCAACACATTTTTTTAATCCGTCATCCCACTACGCTAAATCCCATTAAAACCGACGTCATTGCGGGACAGAGCGTAAAGAAAATGTATGGGATACATTTTTAGCGATAGGGCCAGCCGGCGCGTTGGGCTTTATAAAGTTTAAAGCTCAAACACTAAAGTTGAAAAGAAAACAAATTTCGTCATTGCGGGACAGAGCGTAAAAAAATGTTTTGTAAACATTTTTAGCGATAGGGCCAGCCGGCGCGCGGGAGGAGAAATGAAATGAAGTAGCGACTGTGGCAACCTGTCCCGAACTAACGCAATCATCTAAGAAACCTGTTGTGAACTAACGAAATGCCCCTAAGCAACCTGTTGTGAACTAACTTAATCACCCAAACAACCGCTCTCAAACAACCAAAATCACCCCGCCCAACCAACTTTTTTTCATAAAAATTTGCAATTAAACAAAAAATGAGTACTTTTATTGCTCAATAACCATACTAAAACAATGCTCGAATCTCTAATCACCTCAAAAACCCGCATCCGCATCCTGGTAAAGTTTTTCATAAACGCAGCCAACATGGGACATTTACGCGGTTTGGCCGAGGAGATGAACGAATCCACCAATGCCATTCGCAAAGAACTGAACAACCTTTCCGAAGCCGGCTATCTGGAAAAAGAAGCGATACAAAACCGCATTTCCTACAAAGCCAACACCAAACACCCTTTATTTGCCACCCTTCAAAAAATTGTTTACCAGCATTTGGGACTCGATGCCATTGTGTTGATGATCCTGGAGCGTATGGGCGATGTGAAAAAAATTGTGGTGATAGGCGATTATGCCAATGGAATAGATTCAGGAACCATAGAAGTGGTAGTGGTGGGCGGTGCCCTGAACACAGAATACATTGAACAGCTGGCCGGTAAAATTGAAGAACAAATCAGCCGTAAAGTGCAATTTTTAATCACCCAGGAATATAAGGGGAAAGGATTGGTCATATATGAAGCTCTTGAGAAGGATAAAGTTTAAAGCTCAAAGCTCAAAGGTGAAAGCTCAAAGTTTATGGTTTTATATAATATTATAATTCAAATCAAACTCCCTTTCCTTGGGAAAGGGCTGGGGATAGGATAAAAGCTCAAAAGAAAAGAAAAACGCTATAAAAATTAGATTAATATGGAATTAGGATTTAAGAAATTGGATGTTTGGAATAAGGCGATTGATTTTGCGGACAGTGTTATTGACTTAACGGAAAATTTAAACACCCAAGCCAAACACTATCGTTTAATTGAGCAGGTTGAAGCTTGTAGTGCCTCAGTTTCGGCTAACATTGCTGAAGGCAAAGGAAGAAACTCCAATAAAGAGTTTATACAATTTTTATACATTGCCAGAGGATCTTTATATGAAACGATCTCATTTCTAAGTCTTTTTGAAAAAAGAAAATGGATAACAAAAGAGCAATTAAATAAATTGGAAGAAATGGCAGTTGAAATAGCTTCAATGATAAAAGGATTAATTAATGCCATCGCTAAAAACTTAAAATAAAGCTTATGACTCTGAACTTATTTCTTTCAGCTTTCACCTTTGAGCTTTCAGCTAATATCTTTCAGCTTTCACCTTTCAACTTTAATTATGACCTGGTTCGCATTATATACTAAGCCAAGATCCGAAAAAAAGTCGCAGACCAGCTGTCGCAATCGGGTATAAAAGTATATTGCCCTATGGTAACCCAAATAAAACAATGGTCAGATAGAAAGAAAAAAACGGAAACACCGCTCATTCCCTCTTATGTGTTTGTGAACCTGGAAGAAAAAAACAGAAACGATGTTTTTGAAGTTACAGGCGTAGTGCGTTACCTTTTTTGGTTGGGAAAACCGGCAATTGTGAGAGATTCGGAAATTGAAGTGATGCAAAAATGGATTTCAACGCCCAGTTACTATGAAGTTTCTGTAGATAGGTGGAAAAAAGGAGACAATGTAATTTTGGAATCAGGACCGTTTGTAAAACAGTTCGCTTTGGTGCAGGAAGTGAAGCCAAACCATTACTTGTTGATATTTGAATCATTAGGATGTGTGCTAAAGGTGCAAAAAAACGGTGACAGCGTTACTCAGGAGTACAGTTAAAAAGACAGTTCATTTTATTAAAATTAAATAGAGAAAAACAAGTGTTAATGGGATGTTTTGAACCCTATAAGTTGAATAAAAGACATCCTATCTCTATTATTTAGCATAAATTTGAGCTCATTAAAAAAATTTTGATGAACCTACTAATGGGAGTCACAGTGGCGAAGCCGTGAAAATTAAGTAGCAATTGTTTTCTTAAATATTGATTCTCAATACAATTCCGCTCAAAAGCCCAAACAATTCAGAAAAGTTAGGGTTTATAACCAACAGAATTCCAAGTTTAAGGTTAACTTAAAAAAATCAAGATCAATTAAAAATTAGAAAGATGAAAAAAATAATTACGGTTCTTTTGCTGTTGTTTGTCCTGATGCAATCAGAAACTTTAATGGCGCAAGATTTATTGAAAAGCAATGATCTAAGTACCTTAAAGGTCGATAATTTATCCGATGGAGATATTGCAAACATAAAGGCGCAATTGCAAAGCAATAACACCACTATTGAGCAAGTTGAACCTATGGCTTTGGCCAAAGGAATGTCAGCAAGCGAGTTTTCCAAATTAAAAGCACGAATAGGGACACAAGTTTTGATTCCTGGAACTACAAATAATAATGCTGGCACAGCATCAAGAGAACAAGAGACAGTTGCGAATACCAAGGTGAAAGATACCGAAAATGCACTCATCTTTGGATCGGAGCTTTTTGACAATCCTACCCTAAATTTTGAGCCCAATTTAAAATTGGCCACACCCTTAAATTACCTATTGGGTCCCGGAGATGAAATGCAAATCAGCGTTTATGGTGTACAGGAATACAGCACAAGCGCGCCAGTGTCGGTTGAAGGAAAAATCAACATTCAGTTTGTGGGACAAATTCCGGTTTCGGGTATGACCATTGAAGCAGCCACCCAAAAAATAAAAGCATCCTTGGCCAAAGTTTACAAAACCATCAATTCAGGGCAATCAAAGGTTGGCGTGAGTTTAAGCGGTATCAGAACCATTAAAGTTACCATTATAGGAAGCAAACAACCGGGTAATTATGCCATTTCTTCATTGGCAACAGTGTACAATGCATTGTTTTTGGGCGGAGGGCCTGGAAAAAACGGCAGCTACAGAAATATTGAATTATTAAGAGACAATAAAATTTATAAAACCATAGATATTTACCGTTTTTTGGTAAACGGGGACCAATCAGACAACGTAGGGTTAAAAGACAATGATGTGATTAGAATTCCGGCCTACACGCAAAGGGTAATGCTTGAAGGACAGGTAAAGAGACCCGGTATTTTTGAAATGAAAGAAGGGGAAACCTTCAATGATTTAGTGTCTTTTGCTTCAGGTTTCAACGAGTTTGCCTATACGGCCTCGGTTAATGTGACACAAAAAACGGACAGGGAATTCAAAGTATCAGACATCAAAGCCACAGAGTTTTCATCATACAAACCTTTGTCTGGCGATGTATTTAGAGTGACCAAAATCTTAAATCGTTTTGAAAATCGCATCCAAATTACAGGAGCCGTATTTAGACCCGACACCTATTCTTTTTATGAAGGGATGAGAATTTCGTCATTGATTGCAAAGGCTGACGGATTAAAAGAAGATGCCTACAATACCAGGGCGACCATTATTCGTTTAAAAGATGATTTAACAACGGAAGTGGTGAATGTGAATTTGGCCAAAGCCTTACAAGGCGATCTTGAAGCTGACATTGTTTTGAAAAGAGAAGATGTCGTAACGGTATACTCAATCCTGGATTTTGTGGAAGAATACAAAATAACGATTGATGGAGAAATTAACAATCCCGGTATTTATCCTTATTTTGAAAACCTCACCCTGAATGATTTATTGGTACAGG
>CAZBGP010000136.1:0-5997 GCA_964491495.1 uncultured Lutibacter sp.
CCAAGCATTCAGGGCTGGGCAAAAATTTACGGATACAACACCATCATTATCGATGATGAAGATGATCCGTACGCACATGGATTTCAGGTTTTATAAAGACAGGTGGGAAAATATTAAAAGTTAAAAGTATTCAAATTAAACAACCATAAATTGAAAAATGTAATTATCATAGGCGGCGGAATTATCGGATTGTGTTCGGCTTATTATTTATTAAAAGAAGGTCATAAAGTTACAGTTATCGACCAATCTGATATTTCATCAGGGGCTTCATTTGTGAATGCCGGCTATATTTCGCCAAGTCACGTAATTCCCCTTTCGTCACCAGGAATGGTTGCCTCAGGAATTAAAATGATGTTCAACCAAGCGAGTCCGTTTTATTTTAAACCACGTTTAGATTTGGATTTATTCAAATGGGCCTGGAATTTTAATAAATCCGCCACCCAGAATCACGTTAATTATGCAAGTCCAATAATTAAAGAGTTAACGGTTTTTAGCCGTAATCTTTTTCAGGAAATGAAAAACAGCGAAATATTTGATTTTCATTTTGAAAGAAAAGGATTGCTAATGGCTTACCAAACTTCAAAATTTGAACAAAAAGAAGCTTATATTGCTGATGTTGCTAGAGCTAAAGGTCTTGATGTAAAGCAAATTGATAAAACCAAGCTGAAAGAAATGGAACCTGAAATGAAGGCAGAAGGCGCTTTTTATTATTTGGATGATGCACACAGCACACCAGATGATTTTATGAAAAAAATGCACCACTATCTCCAAATAAAAGGTGTTCAGTTTTATCTTCATGAAAAAGTTTTGGATTTTGAAAAAAATGCCAATACCGTTACTCATTTGATTACGGACAAACAACGACATCAATTTGATGAAATAATCATAGCTGCAGGCTCATGGAGTCCTATCATCGCAAAAAAACTCGGAATACAAATATTAATGGAGGCCGGTAAGGGTTATCGCATAAATTTGAATAGACCTACTGGAATAAATTATCCGGCTATTTTAGCTGAACGAAGCACTGCTGTTTCACCAATGAATGGTTTTACCCGATTTGGAGGCACTATGGAAATCGGAGGTATTAATGCGACTATCAATAAAATACGAGTGAAGCAAATTGCCGAAAATGCAAAGGCGTTTTATCCGAATATTACAATCACTTCAGAAGAAATGGAACTAGCAGCTTGTGGATTGCGCCCTGTTTCACCCGACGGATTGCCTTATATTGGAAGAAGTAAAACACATTGCAATGTGAGTTTTGCAACGGGTCATGCAATGATGGGATGGAGCCAGGCTCATGGTACTGCAAAATTGATTTCGGAGATTATTTCGGAAAAAACACTTTCACTAAATTTAGAACCATTTTCAGCAGAACGATTTAATTAAATTAACGATATGAGATACGCGCAAATTTCTTCCTCATTATTTATAAAAAACAGACAAAATTTTACGGCAAAAATGGAACCTAATTCCATTGCTATTTTAACATCAAATGATGTAATGCCTAACAATGCAGATGATGAAATGGGATTTTCCCAGAACAATGATTTGTTTTATTTAAGCGGCGTTGATCAGGAAGAATCCATATTATTGTTGTATCCTGATGCCGCTTTGCCAGCAAACAGGGAAATTTTGTTTGTGAAAGAAACCAGCGAACTGATAAAGATTTGGGAAGGCGACAAGCTAACCAAAGAAAAGGCTTTTGAAGTTTCAGGCGTAAAAAATGTAAAATGGCTGCAGGATCTTGACCTGACATTACAATATATGGCGTTTGAAGCAGACACATTTTATTTGGGTCACAATGAACATAAAAAAACATTGACTGCCGAAATGTTGACGCAGCAAGACCGAATGATTGCCAAGTGCAAAGAAAAATATCCATTGCATAATTACCTGCGCGCCGCAAAAATTACCAGAGAATTACGTCAAATTAAATCGGATGAAGAAATTGCATTGATGCAACAAGCTGCCAACATAAGTATTGGAGGTTTTAAAAGGGTTTTAAAAGTAGTGAAGCCAGAAATGATGGAGTATGAATTGGAAGCGGAACTGACCTATGAGTTGATTAGAAATGGCGCGAAACGCCACGCATTTATGCCTATTGTGGCTTCCGGAGCAAATGCCTGCGCATTGCATTACAACACAAATGATTCAATTTGTAAAGATGGCGAAATGGTTTTGATGGATTTTGGCGTGTGTTACGCGAATTACAATTCTGACACTACGCGTTGCTTTCCGGTAAACGGGAAATTTTCAAAAAGACAAAAAGAAGTTTACAATGCGGTGTTGCATTGCTTAAAGGAAGGCTCAAAATTGTTAAAACCCGGAGCGGTTTCATCCGAATATGAAAAACAAATGGCAAGTTTGGTTGAACGGCAACTGATAAATTTGGGTGTGCTGGATGCCGAAAAAGTTAAAAATCAGGATCCTGAAAATCCGCTATATAAAAAATATTTTATGCACGGAACGGCTCACTTTATAGGTTTGGACGTTCATGATGTTGGTTTGTACACAAGGCCATTTGAAGCAGGAATGGTACTTACTTGTGAACCCGGAATTTATATTGCTGAAGAAGGCATTGGCTGCAGATTGGAAAATGACTATTTAATTACAGCGCAAGGAAATATCAATTTAACGGCAAAAATGCCAATTGAAATTGATGAAATTGAAGCGCTAATGAATGATTAAATATAAAAAAAAATAATATTAAAATGTTCATTTAGAGATAAAAAATAAATTGCTTCCCAATATCTGAAGCTATAATAAAAAAGCTTAATTTAGCAATAAGTTGGAAATTTTAGTTTAGGTATTTTTTAAGTAACGAATTATGATGTAATTAGTTATGCTCAATGTTTAATAACATTGGCAAAAGTATTAGAATAAAAATATTATTTAAAGAAGAGATTGCTAAAAAAGGAATAGACTTCAGCTATATAAATGTCTTGTTGGATAGTAAAGTCATCATTAAACCGGATGGTGAAAAAATTTATGTCGTTTTATTAAATTTGGTTAAAAATGCGATAAAATTTACGAATAAAGGTTTCATACAATTTGGCTATAAATTAAAAAAGGACAGTGCGCATTCCGAACTGGAGTTTTTTGTAAAAGATACAGGACAAGGTGTTCCCAATGAACAAAAGGAGCTAATCTTTGAGATATTTAGGTAAGGAAGTGAATCTCTTACCAGAAATTACGAAGGTGCAGGTTTGAGGCTTCCCATTTCAAAAGCTTTTGTGGAAATGTTGGGCGGAAAAATTTGGGTTGAAAGTAAAACAGAAAATCTTTATCCTGGTTCTCCTGATAATATGCATGGAGTAACAGGTATTACTACGTTTTATTTTACAATTCCAGTAGAAATAAAAAATTAATATGGTAACAATATGCTACAAGAAACTTCTAATACAGAAAAAAAAAGTCAAGATAAAGATTTGAAAATTTTAATTGTTGAAGATGATGTTACTTCAGAAAAGATGCTCGAAATTATGATTGAGGATTATTGTAAATCCCCTTTAATTGCAATGGACGGATTGGAAGCGGTTCAATTATGTAAAGAGAATCCCAATATTGATTTTGTGTTGATGGATATTAAAATGCCGGAATTAAACGGCTATGAAGCCACAAAAAAAATTAGGGAATTTAACAAAGACATTATTATTTTTGCACAAACAGCTTATGCGCTGCCAGGCGATCGGGAAAAATCAATAGAGGCCGGATGTAACGATTATATTTCAAAACCTTACAGTCAGGCTGAATTGATTGGGTTGATAGATAAATATATATTGAAATAGAAAAAAGCATTGGTTCAAAAAATTTATTGATAAAAATGAAATTATTCAAATCCGTTCTATTATTTGTTGTATTCAGTTTTTATATGGTTTCATGCAAAGTTGTTGCATTAGATCCCATTGAAATTTTAACTTTTGAGCAAAAATTAACCAACCTTTTTCCAACGGCTGAAATTACCGAAATGGAGCCCAAAGATCATTTCACAAAAGCATTCCAAATTGTTTTGGAACAACCGTTGGATCATAAAAATCCTGCTGCTGGCACATTTAAGCATTACGTTTATTTATCGCATACCGACACAAAAATGCCAACAGTTTTAGTTACCGAAGGCTATAACGTAAATCCGAGCACTTATGAATTAAGTAAAATATTCAAAGGAAATCAGGTGCAGATTGAGTACCGGTTTTACGGAAAATCTCGTCCTGATACCATTCCCTGGCAATATTTAACAAACGATCAGGCCATTGAAGATTACCACAAATTGGTAACCAAATTAAAAAGATTGTACACCGGAAAATGGATTTCAACCGGAATCAGCAAAGGTGGCGAAACCGTGTTGATATATAAATCGAAATATCCTTGGGATGTTGAGGTTGCCGTACCTTATGTGGCGCCGCTTATTAATGGGCAAGAAGACAAAAGAACAGATGACCATATAAATACCGTTGGAAGTGATGCTTGCAGGGTAAAAATTGCTGAATTTCAAAGAAGTGTACTTAAAAATAGAGAAGCTGTTTTAGCTGAAATTAGGATTTATGCTTTTGAGAAAAATATGAATTTTACGGAACTTTCTATGGATGAAGCTTTGGAATATGCCGTATTGGAATTCCCTTTTTCTTTTTGGCAATGGGGTGGAAATTGTGATGAGATTCCGGCCGAAAATGCAACAGCCGCAGTGATGTTTAATTATATTAATGACATTGTTGGCATTTCTTTTTACAATGACCAAACTTATGTGGAATTGCTTCCTTCATACTACCAACATTTGACAGAATTGGGTTATTACGGATTTGACACCACGCCGGTGAAAGACTTGCTGAAAGTTGTCCACAACCCAACAAACAGGCGTTTTGCGCCAAAGAATATGGATTTAACTTACAATCCCAATTATATAAATGAGGTGCGCGATTTTGTGGAAAATAAAGGAAATAAAATACTATATATTTATGGGGAATACGATACCTGGGGCGCGTGCGCACCCAATCCTAAACCGCACGTGAATGCCTTAAAAATGGTATTAAAGGAAGGTTCGCATAAAACAAGAATAGCCGATTTTTCAAAAGAAGATCAAAAGCTAATTTACGATAAACTGCAAAATTGGCTAGGATACAGCGTCACTATTTATCCGCTCGAATAATATTGATCAGGCAATATTAGCCAACCACTTTCTTTTGGGCGCTGTGAAAAGCATCAGCCTGAAATTGCAAAATTTCGCGCGCTTTTTGCTTTTTGTAATTGTACAGCTCCTTTTCGTCGGCCAATTCGTTGTAGATGGCTTCATTGAGCGCAGCATCTGTATTTAAGAGTTTTTCACGCTGATTTTCTTTTTGTTGCACCCAATTTCTTACAGAATTTTCAACATCTTGCGTTTTGAAATCGTACTCACCTTTTGGGGCGATTAATTTTGCCAAAATAGGGGAAGTTTCAATGGCTAAAAATAACAGGAAAATAAAAAATGATGGCAGCCAAGGCAGTTTTTCCAAAGCATTTATTCGCGCCATTAATCCGTCGAAACCATCAATAATGGATTGTGTTGCGGTGATTTGCGTAATTTGCTGTTTGGTTAAAGCGGCGATTTGTGTTTCATTTTCAGTAATTTTTACTTTATTTTCTGTTTTTATTTGTTGCAGCTCGGCTAAGGCTGCATCGTGTTTTTCGCGTTTTTCTCCATAAACCGGACCTTTACCGAGCAGTTTGGTTCCTTTTCTTCCTTCAGCTTCCGCAATGTAAGTTTCATATAAGGCATTCGTTTCGGCTTCTTTGTTGTCAATTTCTTGTTTTAAACCGATTATTTCATTTTGGATTGCTGTAATTTCGGGCGTAAACTGGTTGGCGATTTGTGCTTTGTTTGCCAGTGTTAATTCGTTTTTTTGCGTTAACAAAACCTGATTGATTTCTTTTTCGAATATTTTTATTTCCAAAGGTTTTGAAATGACCACAGCAATAATGATGGCCAAAATAATTCGCGGTGTTGCCTGCCAAATTTCT
>CAZBGP010000137.1:0-5980 GCA_964491495.1 uncultured Lutibacter sp.
TGTTTGGTGGTGAAAAAATCGGATCTAAAGAAAGCGGTGAATGTGATTCACAGTGAAATCTTCGGAATTTCAAAACGGATTAACATCGCCATTTTCGGAAAAGGTTTGGTGGGCGGCACTTTAATTGATCAAATTTTAAAAAGCCAACAAAACATTTTAAAACGAAAAAACATCCATTTGAACATTTTTGCGGTGGCGAATTCTTCTAAAGTATTATTTGACAAGAACGGAATTTCAGAAAACTGGACGAAGGAATTTGATCAAAATGCGCTTCCAAATTATACGGTTAAGGATGTGATTGAATTTGCGGAAAAAAACCATCTTGAAAATTTAATTGCGGTGGACAATACCGCAAGTTCGCAGTTTGTGGACAATTATATCGATTTGGCGGAAAACGGATTCGATTTAATTTCTTCCAACAAAATCGCCAATACCAAATCGTACGCGTTTTACAAAGCACTTCGGCAAACCATAAAAGACAACAAGAAATCCTATTTATACGAAACCAATGTGGGCGCCGGATTGCCGTTGATTGACACGATTAAATTGTTGCACGATTCCGGTGAAAATATCACCTGTATTCGTGGCGTATTCTCCGGTTCGCTAAGTTATTTGTTCAATAATTTTTCGGTTGAAAATAGGCCTTTTAGTGAAATTTTGCAGGAAGCCATCAGCCAAGGATTTACGGAACCTGATCCGCGAGAGGATTTATGCGGAAATGATGTGGGAAGAAAATTGCTGATTTTGGCAAGGGAACTCGATTTGCAAAATGAACTTGCCGACGTGACCATTGAAAATTTAATTCCGGAAAATTTAAGATCCGGAGCCGCCGATTCATTTTTGAAAAAATTGGGGGAAATGAATGCGCATTTCCAAAAAATTAAAGACGATCAAAAACCAAATCACGTGTTGCGTTATATCGGTGAAATCTCGGGAGATTTACAGCAGGACAAAGGTGATCTGGAAGTAAAACTGGTCTCGGTGCCAAGCAACAGCGCACTCGGACAAATACAGGGAGCCGATGCGATTTTCGAAATCTATACAGAATCTTACGGCGAAAAACCACTCGTAATTCAGGGAGCAGGAGCCGGAGCAGCAGTAACCGCCCGAGGCGTTTTCGGAGATATTTTAAGATTGGCGGATAAAAACTAAAAAAGAATAGAGAAAAAAGAATAGAGAAAAGAGACAGATCAATAATTGGCAGCATAACTCCCCTCTTGAGAAGCCTGTCCCGTTTTTAGAACGGGAGGGTAAAGGGGTGTGTAAAAAACATAAGGAGGAATAAAAATATAATAAAAATCAGTTAACACCAATTAGGGAAGTTTAACAACCAACAATATGAGCGACAAAAATTTCGAAACCGAAGCCATCAGAAACCAAATGGAACGTTCCCAATTTCAGGAGCATTCAACGCCTTTGTATTTAACTTCAAGTTTTGTGTTTGAAGATGCCGAAGAAATGCGTGCTGCTTTCAGCGAAGAAAATGAGCGAAACATTTATTCCCGTTTCAGCAATCCGAACACGACAGAATTTACCGACAAAGTGGTGCAAATGGAAGGCGCGGAAGCCGGTTATGCTTTTGCCACCGGAATGGCGGCGGTTTTTTCGACCTTTGCGGCTTTGTTAAGCAGCGGCGACCACATTGTTTCTGCGCGCTCTGTTTTTGGGTCAACCCATACCTTATTCACCAAGTATTTTCCGAAATGGCAGATTGAAACCTCTTATTTCGACATTAACAAACCTGAAGAAATAGAACCTTTAATTACACCTTCAACCAAAATATTATATGCGGAATCGCCTACTAATCCGGGTGTGGACATTATCGATTTGGAATTGCTGGGTAACATCGCAAAAAAACACAATTTGTTGTTGGTGATCGACAATTGTTTTGCAACACCTTACATTCAACAACCCATAAAATTTGGAGCCGATTTGGTAATTCACTCTGCTACAAAATTAATGGACGGACAAGGCCGTGTTTTGGGCGGCGTGGTGGTTGGAAAAGCGGATTTGGTTCGTGAAATCTATTTGTTTTCTCGCAATACGGGTCCGGCATTGTCGCCTTTTAACGCTTGGGTGTTGTCGAAAAGTTTAGAGACTTTGGCGGTTCGTGTGGATAAACATTGCGAAAATGCTTTGAAAGTCGCTGAGTTTTTGGTAAGCCATAACAAAATTGAAAAAGTGAAATATCCTTTTTTGGTTTCGCACCCGCAATATGAGATTGCCAAAAAGCAAATGAAACTGGGCGGAAATATCATTGCCTTGGAAGTAAAAGGCGGATTGGAAGAAGGACGGAATTTTTTAAATGCGCTCAAAATGTGTTCTTTGTCAGCCAATCTTGGCGATACCCGAACCATTGTCACCCATCCGGCATCCACAACGCACAGCAAACTTTCATCTGAGGAGCAATTGGCGGCAGGAATTACGCCCGGTTTGGTTCGGATTTCGGTGGGTTTGGAGCATGTTGAAGATATTATTCAGGACATCAATGAGGCCTTAAAGCGTTAAAATTTAACAACCTATTTCGAAAAATGTTAAATACTTGTATTTTATCAATCTATTAGCCTATCGAATTGGTAGAGTATTAAATAAAATGTATTTTTGTTGCCGATAAAAAGATTTCGAATACCAAATAAATATGATTTTAGATCAATTAATAACATCGTCTAAAACAACTGCAGAAAAAGGTTTTGAGGCCGATATAAATTCGGAAAAGCCCATACGCAGCGTTGTAAAAGCAATAAGTTGGAGGGTAGTTGGGACCGTTGATACTATGATTATTTCCTGGTTTGTTACGGGAGAATTAAGTATGGCACTTACAATTGGGTCCATTGAGGTGATTACGAAAATGGTGCTTTACTATGGCCACGAACGGATTTGGAATTTAATCAAATGGAGAAAACAATGAGAAATTTAGATTTGGAAAACCTTAATAAGGAACTGGAACAAAAATCGCCCGGTGAAATTATCGATTGGGCACTGTCGCTGGCATCGGCACCGGTGCTTACCACAAATTTCAGGCCTTATGAAGTGGCTATTTTATACGCCTGCACCAAAGTTAAAAATGATTTAAAGGTAATTTGGTGCGATACGGGCTACAACACCTCGCAAACCTATGCGCATGCCAATGATTTAATTGAAAAATTGAATTTAAATGTGCATTTGTATGTGCCAAAACAAACTGCGGAGCACAGAAACGTGACCATGGGAATTCCGCAAATTGAAGACCCGATGCATAAAATATTTACCGAACAAGTGAAAATGGAACCCTTTAACCGGGCGATGGCAGAACACAAACCCGATGTTTGGTTTACAAACTTGCGCAAAGGACAAACTGCTTTCAGGGACAATATTGGCATTGTTTCGGTAAGCAAAGACGGTGTTTTGAAGGTGAGCCCTTTTTACCATTGGTCCGATGAACAGCTGGACAACTATTTAAGATTGTACCAATTGCCAAACGAATTCACCTATTTCGATCCAACAAAAGTGTTGGAAAACAGAGAATGCGGCTTGCATTCATAAAACAGTAAAAATGACAGAGAAATTATTAATAAACGCGCTGGAAAACGAAGCAATTTATATTTTTAGGGAAGTTGCCGCGCAATTTGAAAAACCGGTATTGTTATTTTCCGGCGGAAAAGATTCCATCACCTTGGTTCGCTTGGCCCAAAAAGCCTTTTATCCGGCAAAAATTCCCTTTCCGTTGATGCATATCGACACCGGACATAATTTTCCCGAAACCATTGCATTTAGAGATAAACTGGTTCAAGAATTGGGATTGGAATTGATAGTAAGAAACGTGCAAGATAGTATAGATCAGGGAAAAGTGAAAGAAGAATCGGGCCGTTATTCAAGCAGAAATGTGCTGCAGACAACCACCTTGCTGGATGCCATTGAAGAATTTAAGTTCGATGCCTGTATTGGCGGCGCACGAAGAGACGAAGAAAAAGCAAGAGCGAAGGAACGCATTTTTTCCGTTCGGGATGATTTTGGACAGTGGGATGAAAAAAACCAGCGTCCCGAATTGTTCGATATGCTGAACGGACAAATTCAGCTCGGACAAAACGTGCGGGTTTTTCCCATTTCAAACTGGACTGAATTGGACGTGTGGACCTACATCGAAAATGAAGATTTAGAGATTCCTTCTATTTATTTTGCGCACAAACGCGATATATTTATGCGGGACGGACTTATTTGGTCGGCTTCGGAACATGTGTTTAAAGATGATGAAGAAGAAGTGGAAGAACTTATGGTTCGTTTCAGGACTGTGGGCGATATGAGTTGTACCGCGGCAGTTTCGTCGTATGCAACTACAATTCGTGAAGTGGTGGCCGAAATCAGAGATTCAAGCATCTCCGAACGTGGCGCCAGAATTGACGACAAACGTTCTGAAGCCGCCATGGAAAAACGAAAACAACAAGGGTATTTTTAGGCCCAATTAGCCCAAGGTTAATAAATAAGTTAAATGATAAATCAATAATAAAAAATATTCCTCCCTCGGGGAGGTTAGTAGGGACTTATGGAAGTTTTAAAAATAGCAACGGCAGGAAGTGTGGATGACGGTAAAAGTACCTTGATTGGAAGATTGTTGTACGACACAAAATCGTTAACCGACGATAAATTGGAGGCCATTGAAAAAAGCAGCAAGAAAAAAGGATACGATTATTTGGATTTTTCTTTGGCGACAGACGGTCTGGTGGCCGAGCGAGAGCAAGGAATTACCATAGATGTGGCCCATATTTATTTTTCAACAGCAACCAGAAGTTACATCATCGCCGATACGCCCGGCCATGTGGAATACACCAGAAATATGGTTACCGGAGCGTCAACGTCGCAAGTGGCCATTATTTTGATTGATGCACGTCACGGGGTGATCGAGCAAACCTATCGCCACTTTTTTATCAGCAATCTGTTGCGGATTAAAAGTGTGATTGTGGCCGTGAACAAGATGGATTTGGTGAATTTTTCAGAAGAAAGATACAATGAAATTAAGGCTGATTTTGAAAAACTGGTTGAAAAAAGCGACTACGAAGACCAAAACATCACCTATATTCCGGTGAGTGCCCTAAAAGGCGACAATGTGGTGGAAAAATCGGAGGCGATGCCTTGGTTTGGCGGACAAACATTATTGGAATATTTGGAGAAACTGGATACCGTAAATATATATAACAGGGGTAAAATGCGTTTTCCTGTGCAGTATGTGATTCGTCCGAAAACAGAAGAATTCCACGATTTCAGGGGTTATGCCGGAAAAGTATATGGAGGCGACATCAATGTGGGCGATGAAGTGATGGTATTGCCATCTGAAACTAGAACAAAAGTCAAAGAAATTTATTTCAACGATAAAAAATACCAAAGCGCCGCAAGAAGATCCTCTATTTCTGTAACCTTGGAAAACAATGTGAACGTGAGCAGGGGGGATATGATTGTAAAAGTGAACGAATTGCCAAGAATTGAAAAAGCATTTACGGCCACCGTTTCCTGGATGGATGGCAGGCCATTGTCACTGGGTTCAAAATACACGTTGCAGCACGGCGTAAACAAGGTCATCGCTAAAGTGAGTGCCATAAATCATAAAATACACCCCGATTTTTCAGGGGTTGAGAACGATGTCAGCAGTTTAAATATGAATGATATTGCTTCGGTGTCCTTTCAATTGAACAAACCTATTTTTTTCGATGCCTTTAAAGAACACAGAACAAACGGCTCTTTTATTTTGATAGATCCGCAAACTAATAACACAGCCGGGGTTGGGTTTATTGAGTAAAGCCCCCTAACCCCCGAAGGGAGGACTGAGCGTAAAAAAAATGTTCAGTGAACATTTTTAGCGATAGGGCCAGAAGGCACGCAGGGCTTTAAAAGTTAAATATTAGATATTAAAAGTTAAAAGTTAAAAAGGTCAAATTCAAAATTTAATTTGTAAACAAATCAAAGAAGCCCGTCATATGATGTTTTTCGTTGTAAAATATTGAAATTTTTA
>CAZBGP010000138.1:0-5960 GCA_964491495.1 uncultured Lutibacter sp.
GCAATCATTCCCAAAGTTCCTTCGGATCCAATCATTAAATGCGTAATAACCTCAATAGGATCTGAATAATCAACCAAAGCATTTAAGCTGTAGCCGGTAGTATTCTTCATTTTGAATTTATGATGAATACGATCAACCAATTTTTGATTATTTTGGGTTTCATTGATTATTTGAAGAACCTCATTATAAATAACCGCATGGTGAATTTTAAATTGCTCAATACTTTCTAAATCATTGGTATCCAGCAAAAATCCATCATAAAAAATGATTTTTAAACTCGCCACAGTTTTATAGGAGTTTTCCGCAGTGCCACAACACATTCCGCTGGCATTGTTGGCTGCAATGCCGCCAATCATCGCTGAATTTATGGAAGCGGGATCGGGCCCAATTTTGCGTCCGTATGGCTTCAAAAGCATATTTGCTCTTGCACCGATAACACCCGGTTGCAACTTTATGCGATTCCCATCTTCAAGCACTTCATAATCGGTCCAATATTTAGACGTTAATATAAGAATGGAATCTGAAACAGCTTGCCCTGATAAACTGGTGCCTGCCGCCCTAAAAGTGACAGGCAAATTTAATTTATTGGCTTCTTCAAGCAAAAAAGTTATTTCTTCAATAGATTTAGATTGAATTACAATTTTCGGAATCAATCTATAAAAACTAGCATCCGTACCATAAGCCAATGTGCTAGCTTTATCGGTGAATATTCTATCGGAACTAATTTTTTTAGATATCTGCTCAAAAAATAATATGTAGTTTCCTTCTAACATAAATGATTTTTTATAATGAACTTAGATAAATTGTTAATTTATCGGTGATGTCCAAACCATACAACATGATTAAACCAATAATTCCGGCAAAAACCAAATAATAAAGTGTTGGTAAAATAGTTTTACGTAAAACAATACCTTCCATGCCAAGCATCCCAACGGTTGCAGCTGCAGCCACAACGTTGTGAATGGCGATCATATTTCCCGCAGCGGCGCCAACGCACTGTAAAGCCACAAAAATGGAACCTGTTAAACCTAAATTTACGGCAGTTGAAAACTGGAATTGTGCTAGCATCATGTTGGAAACCGTGTTAGAACCGGCGATAAATGCTCCCAATGCACCTACTGATGATGCAAAAGCAGGATAAATTCCTCCCATTGTATCTGCTACCCATTGTGCCATCGCGATTGGCATACTTGCGTAATCATTAACATTTACACCTGAGTTGATTAAGATTCTAACCATAGGTATTGTAAATACCAAAACAAATCCGGCACCCAGAAGTGTTTTCGTGGATTCTCCTATTGCAGTAGACAATTCTTTCGCTTTCATATTGTGCAAAAAATAAGTAATTAAAACAACCAATATCATAATCCCGCCAGGCAAGTACAGTGGCGAAAATGAGGCATTTATTCCAACTTCGCTTAAAATATCTTTATATGATAAGGTTACATATTTCAACGCTTTATCAATCCCTAGTGAGGGTATTCTGCTAATTACTAAAAAGAATGCTACCAAAAGGTATGGCAACCAAGCTTTTCCTAAGGAAATATTTGTATGTTTATCTGATGCACTACTTAAATGTAAGTCTAGGTTACCCATCCAAGTTGAAGGCCAATTTTTTGCTGGTTCGAAATCCCAGATATCTTTAGGTATTAAAAATTTTGCTTTAGCAGCTGTAACTACAATTACCAATCCTACAAGCGCTCCAATAAGTGAAGGAAACTCCGGACCTAAAAATACACCCGTCAATACATAAGGAATTGTAAAGGCCAATCCGGCAAAAATAGCAAAAGGTGCAATAGACAAACCTTCTGTCCATGATTTATTTTTACCAAAATAACGTGTTAAAACCATACACATAAACAAAGGAATTAATGTTCCTATAATCCCATGAATAATGGCAACTTCAGAAGTGATTAATTGTAAAAATTGTTCCCAATTGGTTCCGGCAGCTAATAATTGCGCATCTAATTCACTTGTTTTTAAACCTGTGGTTACGCCAATTACAATTGGTGTACCCACGGCGCCAAATGATACAGGAGTTGACTGAATCATCATACCAATAACAACAGCTCCTAGGGCGGGGAAACCCAATCCTAGTAATAATGGGGCGGCAATTGCTGCTGGGGTACCAAAACCTGAAGCGCCTTCAATAAAACTTCCAAATAACCAGGCAATAATAATTACCTGAACACGTCTGTCTGTACTTATATTGGTAAAACCAGCGCGAATAACTTTTAAAGCCCCTGAATGTTTAAGGGTATTTAATAATAAAATAGCTCCAAAAATAATCCATAAGATGGAAGCTGTTACTCCCAAGCCTTCTAAAGTGGAAGCAATAATTCTGTTTACGGGCATTCCCCAGGCAAAATAAGCGATGATGATCGCCACTAATAATACAAATGGCATTGCCCTTTTTGCAGGCCACCTTAATCCTACCAGCAATATGCCAGCCAAAAGGATTGGAAAGAAAGCCAAAAAGGCTTGGATTGATAAATTCATAATAAAGTATTAATTGGTTAATATTAATTTGGTTCTTATTTAACTCACTCTCAAACAGGATTAAATAAGAGATGATATAATAAGGTCGATAATTATAAAATTATTTTCCTCAATTTTAATTTTCACATTATATGCTTAAATACAATAAGTTAATGTTGAATAAGCATACTAAAAATCAATAAAAAGTCTATGATGGTGATATCTTAAAAAAAATGAAGTCTCCTATTTTCTTGAACTTTATATTATATCTATACAAATCAACTTTTTCTTGCCATTTTAATAACATTGAAAGTATTTAAATGTGATAAATAACCACGAAAACGTATTCGTAAATTATTTTATCAAATGTATTTAGAATTATAAGTATGGAAAAGAAGATTATTTGCAATTTGTAATATTAAATTTGCATAATGATTAATTTAATAAAATTGATTACATAATAATTGATATTTTAATAAATTAAACAAGAACTTCTTAGTGGTACTAATTTTTTGTACATTCAAATATTTGGAAGTGGGTTTTAGTTTAAGGCATCAATTTTGACATGTTTAATAGCTGCTATTGCTGCAGCCAAACGTGCTATTGGAACTCTATATGGAGAACAACTTACATAATCCAAACCAATGCTATGGCAAAATTCAACAGAGCTTGGTTCCCCTCCGTGTTCACCACAAATACCTACTTTTAGCTTAGGATTTGCTGAACGCCCTTTTGCGGTACCCATTTTAACCAATTGGCCAATACCTTCCTGATCCAGTACCTGAAATGGGTCAGCTTTTAAAATACCTTTTTGAATGTATATGGGTAAGAATTTACCAGCATCGTCGCGAGAGAATCCAAAGCCCATTTGCGTGAGGTCATTAGTTCCAAATGAAAAGAATTGAGCAACTTCGCCAATTTGATCGGCAGTTAAGCAAGCCCTAGGAATTTCAATCATTGTTCCAATCAAATAGTCAATTTCTGCTCCTTTTTCTTCAAAAACTTTATCAAAAACGTTTTTCACAAGTTGTTTTTGTAAATTAAATTCTTTTACGGTGCTAATAAGCGGAATCATAATTTCAGGAAGCGTTTTAATTCCTTCCGCTTTTAATTCCAATGCTGCTTCAATAATTGCCCTGGCCTGCATTTCGGTAATTTCAGGATAGGTAATTCCCAATCTGCACCCGCGATGGCCTAACATAGGATTGAATTCCTTTAAATCTTCAACTTTTTGCTTAATAGTTTCAATAGAAACTTCCATCTCATGGGCCATTTCTCTCTGACTTTCATCTTCATGAGGAATAAATTCATGCAATGGCGGGTCCAATAAACGGATTGTTACCGGGAAACCTGCCATTGCACGGAACAAATCCTTAAAATCTTTGCGCTGAATGGGCAATAATTTATTTAACGCTTTTCTTCTTCCTACTTCATCAATGGATAAAATCATTTCACGCATACGTGCCAGTCTTTCGCCTTCAAAAAACATATGTTCTGTGCGGCAAAGACCAATTCCTTCAGCCCCAAATTTAAGGGCAATTTCACATTCTCTTTCTGTTTCGGCATTTGCTCTAACAACAAGTGTTTTATATTTATCGGCAAGTTTCATGATAGCCTCAAAGTCACCACTTAATTCAGCATCAGTGGTTTTAATTTTACCTTTGTAAACTTCACCTGTTGATCCGTTTAAAGAAATCCACTCACCTTCAAGGTAGTCTTTCCCTTCAATAGTCATTACCCTGGTTTTGTAATTGATGTTTATGGTTCCTGCTCCAGAAACACAGCATTTTCCCATTCCACGGGCCACAACGGCTGCATGTGAAGTTATACCACCGCGAGCGGTTAAAATACCTTTGGCAATATTCATTCCTTCTAAATCTTCGGGAGAAGTTTCTAAACGAACAAGAATTGAAACGGGATATTTATGAGCTTCATCTGAAAAGAAAACAATTTGCCCGGTTGCAGCACCAGGAGATGCTGGTAAACCTTTAGCCAATATTTCAGCATTCTTTATTGCTTCTTTGGTAAAAACAGGGTGTAAAAGTTCCTCTAATTTTGAAGGTTCTTGCATTAATAAGGCTTTTTTTTCGTCAATCATTCCAGCAGCCAGTAATTCCATGGCAATTTTCACCATTGCAGCTGCTGTACGTTTGCCATTGCGCGTTTGTAACATCCAAAGTTTACCATCCTGAATGGTGAACTCTAAATCTTGCATGTCTTTATAATGTTTTTCAAGAATATCTTGCGTTTTATTTAATTCATCAAAAGTGGTTGGCATCAATTCTTCTAATGAAGGATATTTAGTTTTTCTTTCCTCTTCAGAAATATTTGTCAAAATTGCCCATTTTTTTGAACCTTGTAAGGTAATTTGTTGAGGAGTTCTCACTCCGGAAACAACATCTTCACCTTGGGCATTAATTAAATATTCTCCGTTAAAAATATTTTCGCCGGTTGAAGCATCTCTAGTAAATGCAACTCCGGTGCCTGAATTATCTCCCATATTCCCAAATACCATTGCCTGAACACTTACTGCGGTTCCCCATTCTTCAGGGATCTGATTCATACGTCGATAATAAATAGCCCTTGGATTCATCCAGCTATCAAACACAGCTGCAATGCTTGCCCAAAGTTGGTCCCAAGGATCTTCAGGGAATTTTTCCCCAGTTTGTGCCTCACAAGCAGTTTTAAAGTCAGTGACCATTTGTTTTAAATCTTCAACAGCAAGATCTGTATCTAATTCAACACCTTTGTTCAATTTTGATTTTTCAATAATTTCTTCAAAAGGATCTTGGTCTTCTTTTGATTTTGCGCCAACACCTAAAACAACACCGCCAAACATTTGCACAAAGCGTCTGTAGGAATCCCAGGCAAATCTTGGGTTTCCTGTTTTGGCAATCAGTCCCTCAACAGCATTATCATTCATGCCTAAATTGAGAACCGTATCCATCATCCCTGGCATGGATACTCTGGCTCCGGAACGAATGGAAAGTAAACAAGGATTTTCATTACTACCAAAGGAAGTCCCCATACTTCTTTCAATTTTCGCAACGGAATCTTCAACTTCAGCAAGCAATAAAGAAATGACTCTATCTTTGCCCAATTGATTGTATTCTGTGCAAGTTTCAGTTGTAATTGTAAATCCGGGAGGAACCGGTATTCCAATTAAACTCATTTCAGCCAAGTTAGCACCTTTCCCACCCAGTAGGTTTTTCATAGTGCTATTTCCATCTGCAGTTTTATCTCCAAATTTATAGACTCTGGTTTTAACATTTTTTAGTGTTTCCATCTATTTTGCTTTATTTAAACTTAATTTGACCAATAAAATGGTTGTAAAAACAATTGAAAAAAAGGCTAAAATGGCCAAAAGTGAGTAACTCATCATAAAATATTTATTTAATTAATTAGTATTAATCTTCTTATCCACTATAACTTTACATTTCAAATAAAGAAATATTAATCCCACCATTTTAAAATTACCTAAA
>CAZBGP010000139.1:0-5781 GCA_964491495.1 uncultured Lutibacter sp.
TAATTTCTTCATCTTTATCATCATCTTCAAAATTGTCGTAAGGATACAAACTTGCCAATTTACGAACGGCTGCATCAGACTGTACACGCACAAAATTTTCATAATTGTCTACGTCAAAAGCAGCTTTATAAGTATCTTTTACTTTCCAGACCAAAATAGTGCTGATCATAATTGGATTTCCCAATTTGTCGTTTACTTTTACGCGCTCGCTGTCGAAATTGCAGGCTCTTAATGAAATGCCTTTTTTAAGATACAAAGGATTTCCCCAATAAAATCCGTTTTCTTTGACTGTCCCAATGTATTTTCCAAAAAGCAAAATCACTTTTGAGGTGTTTGGATTTACCAAAAAGAATCCGGGAAGAATAACAATAGCCAAAAAGATAGCTATGGCAAACCAATCAGAAATATTGGCAACACCATAAACTCCTGCAATGGCAAGTGCAAAAAAGAGGAACAGCATCAAGTAGCCATTCGATACTGTAATAATTTTTTCTTGTGTCATGATTGTTGTTTTAGTTGATATTAATATGATATCATAAAGATATAAAATAATTTTTAATATTTCCAAATTTTTTACCCACTTTATTTTTTATCTTAGCCGAAAATAAAACAAGATGAAAACCTTCAAATTAAGCTATATTTTAACTGTATTTTTACTGATAAGTGCACAATTATTTGCAAATGACGGCAACCCGGATTGGGGAAAAACAGGTCACAGAACTATTGGCGAGATTGCGAATGACTATACAAAATCGAAAACTAAACGCAAAATTGCAGAAATTTTGGATGGACAAAGTCTGGCGTTGGTTTCCACTTTTGGGGATGACATAAAATCTGATAAGCGTTACAGAAATTTTAATACGATGCATTATGTGAATATGCCTTTTGGCGTAAAATATGAAGATTCTGAAAAAAATCCGGAAGGCGATATGGTTACAGGAATTGAAAAATGCAAAGCAGTTATTTTAGACAAAAATTCTACAAAAGAAGATAAAGCATTTTATTTGAAATTATTGGTGCATTTTATGGGCGATTTACATCAGCCGATGCACGTTGGAAGAGCCGAAGATAAAGGCGGAAATGACATTCAGGTTCAGTGGTTTGGCAGCGGAACCAATTTACATGCTGTTTGGGATTCAAAAATGATTGACGGTTTTGAGATGACTTATACCGAACTTACCGACAATGCCGATAAAATTTCCAAAGAACAAGTGAAGTTTTTACAAAAAGGCAATATCGTTGATTGGGTGAACGAAACTCAAACATTCGCGGTGAAAGCATATGAATCAGTTACAGTTGGCGAAAAATTAAGCTATAACTATTCTTATGAAAATTTTGAAACTGTGCGTTCACAACTTCAAAAAGGTGGCATTCGTTTGGCAAAAGTGCTGAATGATTTGTTTTTATAAGATTCCTATTCCCAACATCCTATAAAAAGAAAAGGAGTTTGATTTTATTAAATTTAACAAATAACATTTAACATATAACTTGCCTGCCTGCCGGCAGGCATTTAACTTTTGTTATAATTTTCCCACCGTCTTTGCTCCCTTATAAGCAAAGATTCAAATTTATGCGGAATTTCAATTCTTAAGTTGATTTCTTCTGAAGTTTTTGGATGCAGAAACAAAATTTCCTTTGCGCATAAAAAAAGTCCTTTTCCCCTGTGAAGCATTTTTTCTTCCACATATAATTTGTCGCCAAAAATTGGATGGTCAATACTTGCTAAATGAATTCGTATTTGATGCGTTCTTCCGGTTTTTGGGAAAACGTTTAAAAGACTTAAATGTTCAAATCTTAAAGACTTTACAACTGTGACAACTTCAAAATCAGTTTCGGCAGTTTTGTCTTCGATTGGCGAGTTTATTTTGCCATTTTTAAGCACTTCACCAATTACCACCGCGCAATATTTTTTTTGAATGGTATGATTTTCAAATTGGTTTCCCAATGCAATTTGTGCAGTTTTTGTTTTTGCAATCAGTAAAATTCCAGAGGTCTGATTGTCCAATCTGTGCACTGGCGTTGGCCAGGGAAGCGCATCGGGTTCGGTGCTTTTTTCCAAATTGTAGGGCAAGGCATTGTAAATAGTTTTATAGGCATTTCCGCTCACTGAAAATCCGGCAGGTTTATGAATCGCCGCCATATGATGGTCTTCAAACAAAATTTCTAAAGGCAGTTCAAATATTTTTGGCTGTGATTGCGGTGTTTCCAACAAATCGATTGTCTGGCCAAATTGCACATAAGTTCCTGTTTTGGCAATTTCATCGTTGATTAAGATTTGTCCGCGTTTGATGGCTTTTTTTATGCCTGCGTTTGATGGAATAAAATCGTAAAAAATTGTTGGCGCATAATTTTGCAGCCGAATATTTTCAATGTCTTTTGGGACAATATGTGAATGAAGTATATAGATAATATTTTATAATAATTGGCGGTTCTTGTATAGCAATTCAATGATTTCCCTATAATCGAAAGATAAATTCAGTTTTGAAGCTTCATCAAATGAAAACCAGTTGTAATCCAAAACTTCAAGTTCCTGAATTTTTATTTCACCGGTCCAATTTCCCAAAAACCGATAATATTTTCGTTCTTGCCAAATGCCGATTTTAATAATTTCGGTAGGTGTAAAGTCCAAATTGCATTCTTCCTTTACTTCCCGTATTACGTTTTGCTCGGCGGTTTCGCCAGCTTCGGCTCTTCCGCCTGGGCAGCCCCAACATTCTGCATAATTTTCTGTGTAATGGGAACGTTGCAACAATAGTATTTTTTTGTCTTGTAAAATAACCCCAGATGCGGCTAAAACCATAATCTCTTTATTTTTTAATGATGCCAAGCGTGGCAGTTTCGCCGGTTGCCAAATTCCATTCTTTTGAAGAGATGATATTTCCCATAGCGTCATATACAATCATTTCTGCAGTATTCGGGCCAGAATAACCTTGGTTTAGCGCCTGAAAATCTATTCTGTTAAAGCCATCTTCTAAATTAAGATACACCACAAAATAATTTCCTTTAAGTCCGATGTTGGTGCTCACAACTTGATTGTTCAGGTAAATTTGAATTCGGTCACCATCAATCAAACCAAAATCTCTGCATTCAATTTTAACAGTTTTTGTGGTGCTATTAACGGTTCCTAAACTAAAATTACTTTGCAATTTTTTATGGGTTACATCTTGTCCTTTCCAGTACTTTTTGCCAATAATGTCTTTGTCTTCCGGCAATGTTTCCATTAAAAAATTATGATTTTTAGAATTGGATTTATTTTGTTCCAAGTTTTTATCAATGGCGCTTGTATTCAGCTTTTCATCAATTTTCAGATCAATATTTTGTGTCGGCGGTGCTATTTTTGTGTTTTCAAAAGTGGCTTTTATGGGTGTTTTGCTTTTAAGCACACCAGCGTTATTGTCCATTTTTATGGGCTTGGTGACAGATTTTCCGGAATCAATCTGTGAAAATAAATTTACCGAGAAACAACCTATGAAAAGTGTTAAAAGATATATTTTTAAGGTATTGTTCATTTTCAGTTTTAATTTCATAGACAGCTGCAAAAAAAATGCCAAGTATTGTAAATTAATAAGATGGTGATAAAAGTAATAAAAAATGCCCCAATAACTATTGAGACATTTTACTAATTGTTTGTTAAACTATTTTGAAATGCTATTTAATCAGCTCAAAACTTCGTTTGATAAAATTGGTTAAATCTTCGCCGTGCAATAAGTTTTGGGAAAGTTTGGCCAAGTCAAACGCTTGTTTAATCAAGGCTTCCTGTTTCTTTTTGGTTTTGGTGGCCAAAATTTTGCCAACCAATTCATTGTTGGTATTCACCACCAAATTGTACATATCAGGGAAATTTCCCATTCCCATAAATCCGCCGCCGCCTGTTGCCTGCATTTCTTTCATACGACGCATAAATTCGGGTTGCGTGATGATAAACGGATTTGCAGATGAATCCATCGCTTCCAGCTGAACGGAATAGGTTTTAGTCGGAATTACTTCTTCAATTATAGGTTTTAATTCGGCTATTTCCTCATCAGAAAGTTTGCTTATTTTGACTTCGTCTTTTTTGATTAAATTGTCAATTTGATCAGCATCAACGCGTGCAAAATGAATATTTTCTTTTGAACCTTCCAGTTTTTGAATCAAATGGGAAACAATAGGGGAATCCAACAACAATACTTCGTAGCCTTTTTCTTTTGCGGCATCAATATAACTGTGTTGCGCTTTTACGTTTGAAGCATACAAAATAACCAGGTTGTTGTCTTTATCGGTTTGAAGCGGCTTGATTTTTTCTTCTAATTCCTCAAAAGTGAAATACGTGTTGTCAACTGTTGGATACAACGCAAATTTGTCAGATTTTTCAAAGAATTTATCTTCGGAAAGCATTCCGTATTCAATAATTATTTTGATGTCGTTCCATTTTTCTTCAAAAGCCTTGCGGTCATTTTTAAACAAACTGATTAATTTATCAGCCACTTTTCTTGTGATATAGCTCGCTATTTTTTTAACGGCGGCGTCACTTTGCAAATACGAACGGGAAACGTTCAACGGAATATCCGGAGAATCAATCACACCACGAAGCATTTGTAAAAAGTCGGGCACAATTCCTTCTACATTATCCGTTACAAAAACCTGATTTTGATATAGTTGAATCTTATCTTTTGTTTGGTCAATATTTTTTGTCAACTTCGGAAAATATAAAATTCCGGTTAAATTGAACGGATAATCAACATTTAAATGAATGTTAAATAAGGGTTCTTCAAACTGCATTGGATACAATTCCCTGTAAAAATCGGCATAATCTTCCTCGGTTAAATCGGTCGGATTTTTTGTCCAAGCCGGATTTGGGTTGTTTACAATATTGTCGACCGTAATTTTTTCAGGTTTTGTGTCTTCCGGCGCATCTTCAGCCAAAGGCAACGTTTCTTCACGCGTTCCAAATTTAATTGGAATAGGCATAAACTTGTTGTATTTATTCAGCAATTGCGTAATGCGGTTTTCCTCCAAAAACTCTGTGGAATCTTCGGCAATGTGCAACACTATTTCTGTTCCGCGCTCAGCTCTTTCAACATCTTCCAAGATATATTGTGGACTTCCGTCGCATTCCCATCGTACTGCTTTTGCATCTTCCTGATATGATTTTGTGAAAATCTCCACCTTTTCTGCAACCATAAAAGAAGAGTAGAATCCCAATCCGAAATGACCGATAATTCCTGTGTCTTCAACTTTGTCTTTGTATTTTTCAACAAATTCTTCGGCACCAGAAAAAGCGATCTGGTTGATGTATTTTTTAACTTCATCACCCGTCATTCCAACACCTTGGTCAATAATCCTGATTTCCTTTTTTTCTTTATCTACTTTTATTTCGATCATCGGATTTCCAATATCACCCTTAATTTCGCCTAAAGTGGATAAATGCTTTAATTTCAACGTAGCATCCGTTGCATTTGAAACGAGCTCACGCAAAAATATTTCGTGATCAGAATACAAGAATTTTTTAATGATGGGAAAAATATTTTCAGCCGTTACTTTAATACTTCCTTTTGCCATATCTTTTAGTTTTTGATTTATTATTTACCTTGTGTTATAGTCAAAAAAAATACCAAAGTGCGAAAGGTGACAAATTGGCAATGTTATATAAATTGTAAATTCGGATAATTATGTATATTCGTTTTTGAATTTATATTGATGAATTAAAAAAATGGCACAACCGGATTTTGATTATGTGATTATTGGAAGCGGATTTGGCGGATCGGTAAGTGCTTTGCGACTTTCTGAAAAAGGTTACAAAGT
>CAZBGP010000140.1:0-5747 GCA_964491495.1 uncultured Lutibacter sp.
GAGAAAACTCGGTCGCTAAGCCATCACAAGTTCTGGCATCGAACGTTATAGCCAATGCTAAAAACTGACTCAGAGATCAGCAATGATACTAAATATCGGAATATGGGTCTAAAAATCCTTTTCACAAAAAAATGGAAATCTTTTGCAATTCTGATTATTGGCATTGTTTTAACCATTGCAGCAACTATTTATACAAAAAAATATTCGGAAACTGTAGCAAAACGTGAATTTGCTTTGGTATGTAATGAAATTACAACAAAAATAACCACACGTCTTCACTCACATGCGCAACTGCTAAGAAGCGGCGCATCATTATTTGTAACATCTGATTCGGTTACGAGAAAAGACTGGAAAATATTTATCGAAAGTTCCAAAATAAATAAGAATTTACCAGGTATTCAGGGTATTGGCTTTTCAGTCATTATTAAAAAAGAACAATTACAACAGCATAATCAACAGATTAGAAAAGAAGGTTTTCCGGAATATACAGTTCTTCCAGCAGGAGACAGGGAAATATATACTTCTATTATTTACCTTGAACCTTTTGTCGACAGAAATCTACGAGCTTTCGGTTACGATATGTATTCTGAACCGACAAGAAGAAAAGCAATGGAACAAGCCAGCGATTACGATATTGCAGCACTTTCGGGAAAAGTTGTATTGGTGCAGGAAACTGATAAAGATTTACAGGCTGGTACTTTAATGTATGTTCCTGTCTACCGGAAAGGTATGCCAATTAATACAACAGAAGAACGGCGCACAGCCATTTTGGGTTGGGTATATAGTCCTTATCGCATGGCTGATTTAATGCAAGGCATTTTAGGAAGCAGAAATTTAAAAATTCATTTGAAGATTTATGATAATAATGACATTTCGCAAAATTCATTACTATTCGACAATCAAGGCAAAGACACAATAGGTCATAATGATAATTCTTTTGAAACCCTTACAATTCCAATCGTGTTTAATGGAAAGAAATGGACTTTGCAGTTTTCAAAAGAAAATGGCCAATTTGCATATTTTGAAAACAAAGTGCTTGGAGTTTTATTAAGTGGATTCATAATCAGTTTATTGTTGTTTTCTTTGTCGCTGTCATTATCAAATACTCGTTTAAGGGCGCAGCAAATAAAGGAAAGCGAAATCAAATTAAGGGAACTTAATGCCACCAAGGACAAATTTTTCTCGATTATTGCGCACGACCTCAAAAGCCCTTTTAACTCCATTATCGGTTTTAGCAATCTTCTTGTGAAACAGATTAAAAATAAAGACATTGAAGGAATTGACGAGTATGCCAATATTGTCTTAAAATCGGCCAACAAGGCGATGGATTTATTGCTGAACCTGATGGAATGGTCAGGCTCTCAAACCGGAAAGATGGAATTCAATCCGAAGTATTTTGATTTAGTGTCCTGTACCAATAAAACAATTCTTTTGTATGTTGACATTGCCGGGCAAAAATCAATCACCATCAAAAATATTTTACCACATAAGGCGTTTGTCTTTGCTGATAATGCTATGATAAGCACGATTTTGAGAAACTTGATTTCCAATGCAATAAAATTCACAATGCCAGGCGGCAATATCATTGTTTCAGCTATAGAAAAACAAAATGAGATCATCTTTTCGGTAAGCGATACCGGTGTGGGCATATCGAAAAGCAGCATTAAAAAATTATTCCTGATCGACCAAAGTTACTCAACTACTGGCACTAATAAGGAGACAGGAACCGGACTGGGTTTGATCCTTTGCAAAGAATTTGTGGAAAAACACAATGGTAAAATTTGGGTAGAAAGTGAGGAAAAGAAAGGTTCAACATTTTATTTCACCTTGCCTTACAATGCCGAACCTCAAGAAAAAAATATCATTGAAAATGCTGGTTCGGCAGCCACCGAAAATCATAATAATTCTGCAGATTCGGGACTAAAAATACTCATTGCGGAAGATGATGAAACATCAGAAATGTTGCTTGACATAGAAGTTAAAACATTTTGCAAAGAAATTTTGAAAGTAAGGACAGGGGTTGAAGCCGTTGAGATTTGCCGCGATAATCCTGATATTGACCTGATATTGATGGATATCCAAATGCCTGAAATGAGTGGCTATGAAGCCACACGGCAAATCCGGCAATTTAACAAGGAAGTTGTTATAATAGCGCAGACAGCTCTTGGACAAACTGAAGCAAGAGAAAAATCAATAGAATCAGGATGCAACGACTATATAGCAAAACCCATTAACAGAAACGAATTACTGGCATTAATACAAAAGTATTTTGGGAAATGAAACAGCCTAAAAATAACACTTAAACGACATAAAACAAAGCACATGGCTATCACTGGCACATAAAAAATTGAACTTTGCTGCTCGCATTTAGCTTTGTGCAGGCTGACAGCTGTTCGCACGAAATACCCAACTTTTTATCTACCCAACCGTTTCAGATCAAAAAAACTTCTTAATATGAAAGAACAATTAATAATACTGTCAATCCTAATTTGTTCAATAACAGTATTTAGTCAGGAAACAAAGACACCGATGCTATCTCAACAAAATTCATTTATCAATCCAATAATTCCAGGAGGGTATCCAGACCCCTCAATCTGCAAGGTTGGTGATGTATTTTATATTGTGAATTCTTCTTTCGAATATTACCCAGGATTGCCTATTCATAAAAGCACAGACCTTATTAATTGGGAATTGATAGGTTACGGTTTACATAAAGAAGCGCAATGCACTGATGAAGTAAACCTTGTTGATGTGCAGTCCAATGGAGGTATTCATGCACCAACTATCAGGTATCATAATGGCACTTTTTACATCATTACCACCAACGTTTATTATAATGAGGCCGACAAAACAACTGATTTTGTTAATTTCATCATTACAGCTAAAAATCCTGAAGGACCTTGGTCAGAGCCACATGTTTTAGAAGGAGCACCTGGTATAGATCCTGATATATTTTTTGATGATGACGGCAAAGTTTGGTATGTAGGTACCCATTCACCTGAAAAACCAAACTTCCCCGGAGAAGGTGAAATTTGGTTACAAGAAATAGATATTGAAAATTGGAAACTTATAGGCAAGCGAAGTTATTTGTGGCGAGGAGCTTGCGGAGGCGTTTGGGCAGAAGGCCCGCATATGTACAAAAGAAATGGATGGTATTATCTTATGATTGCAGAAGGCGGCACAAGTTATAATCATGCTATGATGATTGCAGTTAGTGATACTATTAAAGGTCCTTTTATTGCAAATGAAAGAAATCCCATTCTTACAACGAGGCATCTCTCATATGATAATTGGATTCATAGCACAGGTCATGCTGATTTAATTGAACTTAATGATGGAAGATGGTATATGGTCGCTTTAGGAATTAGAGGAGATGAAGAACGTAGTTCAAATATGGGGCGTGAAACACACCTTGTTCCCGTTAAATGGGAAAAAGAACCGTTTGAATGGAAAGACATAAAATACGAATGGCCAGTTGTAGCACCTGAGACCGGAAAAGTTGAACGCTTTAATCCAGTTCCTTTTAACAATACATCCCAAAAAAGAAATGCGAGTTTTGTTGATAATTTTGATTACGACAAGTTAAATCTTGCTTGGAATTTTAGAAGAGTTCCAACAAAAAACATGTATTCCCTAAGCGTCAATAAAGGGAATTTAAGATTATACACGAATCCGAATGTTATTAAAGAACGCGGAAGAACAAGCTTAATTGGTTTTAGGCAAACCGAAAGTGATTTTGAATATCAAGCAAAAATGAATTTCAATCCAAAATTCAATAATTCAGAAGCGGGAATAAGCATCTTTCAAAAGGATGATAATTATTTCACCTTGACAGTTGTTAAAGAGAACAATACATACAGCCTTCAACTAAAACTTGCTGAGCCAAATTCTAAACCTCGAATATTAAAAAAACAAGTGATTTCAAATTATAATAAAGAGATTACTTTTAAGGTTAAATCAGAGAATCACAACTATTCATTTTATTACGCAATGAATGGCGTTAAATTTATTCTCTTTGAGGAGACTAAAGCTGATCATATTTTGAGTAAAGGTTACACCGGAGCTTATTTTGGAGTTTATGCAACGAGCAATGGCGAAAGTTCAAGAGATTACGTTGATTTTGATTGGGTAAATTATAAAGGATTTGAAAAATTTTAGATATTAACCTGCCACAACACGCGCTCATAAATAATTGCCGAATGCTAATAAATTCAAGGGTTGTAGTCCATAAAGTTATGTGCAGCAAAGCAAGGAAATAGCCTGCAAACGGCAACTATTCATAAAGAAAACTCTGTCCGTAAATCTATAATTTTGCTTTTAAAGACACTCTCCTAAAAAGTGTCATACGCTTATTAAGTGAATTCTTTTTTGTATTTTTAATTCCATTTAAGTAAATCTCCAGTTTTTATGGCTTTTCTAACTAATTTTAATTGATATGTTTTTAAAACTTTATTTGATCGCACTGCCAGTTTTCTTCGTCATAGATATGGTGTGGCTTGCACTTGTGGCAAAAGGATTTTACGCCAAACAAATCGGATTTCTTATGAAGCCTGATGTCAATTGGGCGGCGGCAATTATATTTTACTTGCTCTTTATTGTGGGATTGGTGCAATTTGTAATCACGCCGGCTTTGGAAAAAAATTCTTGGATGCACGCGTTGTTGTTTGGCGCATTGTTTGGTCTCATTACTTATGCAACCTATGATTTAACAAACCTCGCCACCTTAAAGGATTGGCCTATTTTAGTGACCATTGTTGATTTAATATGGGGTGCAGTTCTTGCTGCGGCAGTTTCTTCCATCACTTATTTTATTGCGGTTAAAATTGGATTGTAAATTTTTTCAATTTACCAACTCCAAACTGCCCGATCTTATGATTGGAACCCTTGTTTTTATTTTGGTGGGAATCGGCGCCTTTAAAATTTTAAAACTTTCGAAATAACCGCTACCCTATTTCCTGGCACAATTCAATTAGAACGCCATTGGTGGATTTTGGGTGCAAAAAAACCACCAGTTTATTGTCGGCGCCTTTTTTGGGAATTTCATTTAAGACTACAAATCCGGCTTCTTTTAATCGTGCCACTTCGCTTAAAATATCGTCAACGGCAAAAGCGATATGATGAACGCCTTCTCCCTTTTTTTCAATAAATTTTGAAATCGGACTGTTTTCATTGGTGCCTTCCAGCAATTCAACTTTGTTTGAGCCCAATTGAAAAAAGGAAGTTTTTACGCCTTCGCTTGCCACTTCTTCCGTTTTATAATGCGGTTTTCCAAAAAGTGCCGCAAATATTTCGTTCGATTTTTCCAAATCTTTTACGGCGATGCCAATGTGTTCAATTTTATTCATGGGTTTTATTCATTTTGAGAGTTAAAGATAGCTTAAAATCATAAATCGACAAATTGTAAATCCAATCAATCGAAATATATTTAACCGCAAGGGGCGCAAAGTTTTACGCAAGGTTCGCAAAAAGGTTAATTATTTCTTTGTGTAAATAGTGGTTCTCCGAAAAACTCTGTAATTAACGGTAGTGACACAGAGATTCACAAAGAAAAACACAAAGATTCACAAAGTTTTAAATCTGCATAAATCAATTATTGTTTCATCGCTATTTTAACCGCAAGGGGCGCAAAGTTTTACGCAAGTTTCGCAAATCATTTTTCTTTATTCATTTTCATTTTTTATGCGATTTGCGTTAGGGATTACTTCACCTCTTATTTATTTTTTATTGGAGTTCAGTGAACCATGTTT
>CAZBGP010000141.1:0-5640 GCA_964491495.1 uncultured Lutibacter sp.
TAAATCCGATGAAATTGAAGCAGCTATGCAGCTGCCAAGTGTTTTAAGTGATTTTATACTGCCAAAATTAGATTAGTCGTTAATGTTTTATAAATACGATTTTGAGGATTCCATTATTAAATATGCTTAAAATAAAGTTTTATTAACTACTTTTACGTGTAATAATTTAGCTAAATTTTAGTACATTATGAAAAATGATATAAAATATACCGTTTCTTTAAGTTTTGAAGAAATAAAATTGCCGCCATTTGAAGAGATTCTGGTACTTGGAAAAAATTCTCCGCACGGGAAAGCGGGTATCTCAAAATCTTTTGATTTATTAATTCCTAATGGTTTTGAAATTGTTGATACTAATCACGGCAATGTAGAAAGTGTTTTTATCAATAAACGAATTTTGGCAAAAATGCCAAAAGAAAGAATATTGAAAATACTGGAAGCCAATGTATTTCCTTATGTTTCAGAAAAAGAAATTATAAAAGTTGATTTTAAAGTAATGATAGCTGTTTCGGTTATAGAAGATTAAAACCGATCAAAAAATAACGACATCTTTCTAAATTTGAATATTTTTTATAGCTATGAAATTTAAATATTATGAAAATTGCTCATTTTGTACGAAAAGATTTTCTGACAATTAATCCATATTCGGGATTAAATGCCATTAAAAATAAGTTATTGGAACATTCTGCCATTGTTGTCCAAGATGATGAGGGTGTTTTCTTTGGCGTTTTAACAACCCATGATATTGTTCATAATCCAAAAACATTAATTATTGACTGTCTTACCATTAAAGAATTAATTGATGGTGAGCTTTCTGTTGAAGACACCATTTTTAAAATGGATATGGCTAAAACGGATGTGCTGCCTGTTGGTGAAAATGGCAAGTTTGTTGGTTTGGTATTCAAAAATGAATTGTACAAATACATTTCCGATTATAATGCAGAACTGGAAAACACCATATTGGCAAGAACCAAAGAACTTAAAGCTGCGATTGCCACAAAAGATTTGGTTTTTTCTATAATTGCCCACGATTTAAAAAGTCCCTTTAATGCCATATTGGGATTTACAGAACTTTTGAAAAATAAAATAAGAAACCTTGATGTTGAAAAATCTGAAAAATTGATTTCCAGTATGTATTTTCAGGCAAGGAATACTTATAATTTATTGGAAAACTTGTTAAATTGGGCGAGGAGCAATTCCAATCAAATTGTGTATAAACCAGTTTCTTGTCATATTTCAACAATTTGTGATGCAATCATCAATCAGGTTGGTGATGCTGCCGAACTAAAAAATATTACAATAAACTCATTTCACACAAATGAATCTTATGCATTTGCAGATAAAAATATGCTGGAGGTTGTTTTAAGAAATTTACTTTCCAATGCCATAAAATATACTGAAAAAAATGGGAAAATAGAAATTTATTCTATGCCGATGGGTGATTTTATAGAAATCACCGTTTCGGATAACGGCATTGGAATGACTGAGGAAGTTAAGAGTAAGTTATTTAAAAATGATTTAAATGAATCAATACCAGGAACGGACAGCGAACGGGGAACTGGCTTGGGTTTGGTGATTTGCAATGATTTTATTAAAAGAAATCACGGGAAAATCTGGATTGAAAAAAATGCAAAAAAAGGAACTTCATTAAAATTTACTTTGCCAATATATAAATCAGAAATACATAAACAAGAAGAAGTTGAAGTACTAAAAAACGAAAACTGATTTTATATAATGCCTTGTACAAAGTTTCTTCAAAAGTTAATTAACAAAATTCACCCACACAAAATAGCTTTCTTAATTTTTAATTACCATTATTCATTGACAATGCATTATCCCAATCTGCAATTAAATCATCAATATGTTCAATTCCAACAGAAATTCTCAATAAATTATAAGGTGTAGGACTGTCAACGCCTTCAACCGATTTGCGGTGCTCCACCAAACTTTCAACGCCGCCCAAACTTGTGGCCAGCGTAAAATAATTTAATTTTGATGCAATTTCGGTAGTTTCACTTTCGCTGCCTTTAATTAAAACAGAAAGCATCGCGCCAAATCCCTTTTTTTGTTGTTTTTTAGCCAATAAATGTTGCGGATGGCTTTTTAATCCTGGATAATTGACTTTTTCAATCTTTGGATGGTTTTCCAAATATTTGGCCAATTTCATCGCATTTTTACTCTGTTTTTTAATGCGTAAATGAAGCGTTTGAATTCCCCTTGCAATCAGCCAGCAATCAAAAGGCGCAGGAACTGCTCCCGATAAAATTTGAATATTTTTAATTTTTTCAGCAAGTAGTTCGTTATTTACCACAACACAGCCGCCGATAACATCACTGTGTCCGCCAAAATATTTGGTGGTTGAATGCACCACAATATCGGCCCCAAGATTTAACGGATTTTGAAAAACGGGCGTCAGCCAGGTGTTGTCAACAGCACAAATTGCCTTATTTTGATGTGCAATTTCAGCAATTTCAGCAATATCGCTCAATTTTAATTGTGGATTCGACGGTGATTCCACCCAAATCAACGCAGTATTCGGTTTTACGGCTTTTTTAACGGATTCAAGAGTTGACATATCAACCAAATCGTACGATAAATTCCAACGTTTAAAAACCTCTTCCATCAACTTTTTTATGGCAAAATATATATCGTCCGGTAAAAGAATATGATCTCCGCTCTTTAAACTTTGGAAAACAGCGCTAACAGCCGCCATCCCTGAAGAAAAAGCATAGGCATGTTTACCGTTTTCAAGCTTGGCAATGCTTTCCTCAACAATGGCGCGGTTCGGATTTTTGGAACGTGAATACACAAAATCGTTCATATAAGAACCGTCGCTGTTACGAATATAAGTGCTTGACAAATAAATGGGCGTGCTTACCGGCGCTGAATCGCTATATTTATTTTCAGTGCTTTTAATGGCAATCGTTTCAAATTTCGGCTTTTGTTGCATTGTTGATTAATTTTTTATGAAAGTAGTGAAATCCGAATTAAATTTCAGCCATACAGAAATATTTTATAAAAAATTTGTTTTAAAATGCAATATCAATAATGAATAGAAATAAATATGTTTAAGGAAAGAAATAATGTAACAGGCACTAATTAAGAGAAAGATATTCATTTTTAAGATATTCTTGGGCCAGAACAACCAAATTTTGCGTTTTGTTTGCTTGGTTCAATTCATCAGAATCTGAAATTGGCAGGTTGTTATGAAAATAAATCGCTCTTTGGTACAAGGTGGCTTTATTAAGTTCATTTGGTAAAATTTCATAAATTTTAATGCATATCAGTTCATCATTGTCATAATAAAAAACTTTCGATTTGATAAAATTATTGGCCAAATGATCTTTATACTTAACCCTTACAATTGATTTATTTTTTACAACAATGTTTTTTTCTGATTCATTTGATGTGATGATTCTTTTATCGCCTTGAATGACCAATTCATCAATATTGAAATGATTGAAGTCATTTGCTTTAAAATCTATATTGGAAATATAAGAATCAATGACGTCCATTCTATTTTCAACAATCATTGGTTCTGAAATATTGCGGCTGCCAAGTATTGCAGGATTAATTTCAGTAATGGTTGAAGTTGAATTACACGAAACAATCAATGCTAAAAAAAATAAATAGAAAAATATTTTGCCAGTCATATTTTAAAATTATACTCCAAAGATAAAATATAAAATTTATATAATTACCACTTATAAAAAATTTATTTTAATTATATAGTCATTAATGTGTTGCACCCTAGTCATTTAGAAATATTAGAACTGATAACAATCATATTAAAAATTGATGAATGTCATTTTTTTGCCGATTATTTAAAAATAATTTTGATAACAATATAAGTGATAAATGTCTCTCGCACGTTCAGTTTTTTATTTTAATGCATATTGATTACGAATTTTTTTATAAAATATAAAATTTCGTGATTTTAATTATTTTTTGCCAACTTCTCATAGGCAATCAAAATGTTTAAACCCCTTAAAATTTCACTTATATAAAACCCCTAAAAATTATTTTTTATTGATAAATATTGGTTTTTCAAAAACATGATATATTAAATAAAAAAAATAGAATTGGTATCTAATCTAAATTTAAGGGCCATGAAAAAAAATACTTTATTGTTAAAATCATCATTTCTAATACTATTTATATTTGGTTTCACAATCTTAAATGCCCAGAGCGCATTTGACGGGAACTATTGTCCATTAGGAGGAGTTGATGATGAATATGCAACGGGGGTTGTGTTTAGTAAAGCTATAGATAATAACGCTTCAGGAACATGCGAGATTCATACAATTTGGGCAAAAATTGTAGAAAATACTTCAGAACCAAGTTTACGGTTGGCCTTTAAAATTGGCAATAATGGTTCTGCGCTTTACAGAATATATCTTGATACAGACAATGATCCTACAGCTGGTTTGCTATATGATAGTTTTGGAGGACCTTTAACAGTTTTGGGTGCAGAATATGTTTTGGAAATAGATTCTAAAGACAATGGTGTTGCAAGATTGCTTAAGTGGACAAGCGGTAACAATCTGACTGATGTTACATCAGATCTACTATATGATAATTTTGCCGGTTTAAATGGAGATTCTGATGGCTGCGATGGCTCGGATGGAAAATTTATAGAATTTAATATACCTTTTACAATTCTCGAATTATGTGATTCTGATTCACCCGGTGTAATAAACATTGCTCAATATGCAACTGTAAGCGGTGGATCACCATCATCAAGCAGATGTTTGATAGGAACCCTTTCATTTAGTATCCCGTTAACGGGTTATGTTGAAGCAGCACCAGATACAGTTTGTTTAGGCGAAAGTACCGTATTAAATCTTTTGGGATTAACCGGAAATGTTACCATAATTAAGTGGCAATATAATGAAGGAGAAGGAGAAGTATGGAATGATATTGTAAATTCTGAAAATACTTATACTGCCGAAAATCTACTTACTACAACAAGGTATAGAGTCGTATTGCAAAATACGGATATATGCACTGATGAGTATGAATCAGATGAAGTTACAGTAACGGTAAATCCATTGCCAACGGCAACGATTAGTTATGCAGGCTCACCATATTGTAAAGTAGGCACAGCCTCTGTGACACAAACAGGTCAAACAGGCGGAACATATAGTTCAACAGCCGGTCTTTCGATAAATTCATCCACGGGAGCAATCAATTTAGCTTCAAGTACAGCAGGAACCTATACCGTTACTTACAGTTTTACAGACGGTAACAGCTGTTCAAATACAACAACAGCAAGTGTAACAATAAATCCTTTGCCAACGGCAACAATCAGTTATGCAGGCTCACCATATTGTAAAGTAGGCACAGCCTCTGTAACACAAACAGGTCAATCGGACGGAACATATAGTTCGACAGCCGGTCTTTCGATAAATTCATCAACGGGAGCAATCAATTTAGCTTCAAGTACAGCAGGAACCTATACCGTAACCTACAGTTTTACAGATAGTAACAGCTGTTCAAATACAGCAACAGCAAGTGTAATTATAAATCCTTTACCAACGGCAACAATCAGTTATGCAGGTTCCCCATACTGTAAAGAAGGCACAGTGTCTGTGACACAAACAGGTCAAACAGGCGGAACATATAGTTCAACAGCCGGTCTTT
>CAZBGP010000142.1:0-5616 GCA_964491495.1 uncultured Lutibacter sp.
ACTGTAAAAAAAGACAGTCCGTATAACATTAATTGGCGCGAATTGGAAAGGGATTTAAAATGGAGTATTTCAGAGGCTTTTTTCTCGGATTGGTATTTAATCTCTAATTCGTGTACGGCGGTTTGTTTTTCAGCAGAAAGTAGTGAATCGTTACTGGTTTTCATTTGCTCAGAAATTGCTAAAGCAGCTTCATAATTTCTAGTTGTTTTATGCAATGTTAATAAAGACGGACGCATTTGCAAAGCCTCGTAAGCCATCTCCAATGAATCGGCTAAATGTATTGCTCGCGTCAAATAAAACAGGGCTTTGTCGGGTTGGTTTTTTTGGATGTATAGGTCTCCCAATCCCTTGCTAGCCATGGCAACCCCTTCAAAAGCATTATTCTTGATGCAATCATTGAGCATATTTTGAAAAGTGCGTTCCGAAAACAACAAATCCCCTTTAGCAAAAGAAGCTACAGCAATGTTAAAATCGATTTTCATTTTTAAATAAGCCCCTGATTTTTTTGGAACAAATGGCAATGCTCTTTGGTAATAGTCCAAAGCCTTGTCTTGGTCTTTCATATCATCGGCATAAAAGGTGCCAATATTCATCAATACAGAGGAAATAGCATTCGAATCTTTAACTTTCAAAGCGGCTTGATACGCAATATTATAATACTCTAATGATTTTTTAGTACTCTTGGTGTACGCATACGTACTGCCTATGTTCATGCAAACGTTAATAGTGGGTCTGATGCTGTCTAATGTGTTGAAAACCCGATATGAATCCAGCAAGAAAGTTTGTGCTTTGACGAAATCACCTTTGTGGCAAAGAATCGTACCATAAGAAGCGCTCAATCGTGCCGACTCAAAAGGCATATTGTTGTTTTTAAAAGTAGCAATAGCCCCCGGTAAATAAGCGATCATCTCTTGTTGACTACTAAAATCAATTTCCCCTCGAACCAGCAATAAGGAATTTGCAATGGCAAGAGAATCTGGAATTTCAGAAGCAAGTACTCTAATTTTTTTACCAACAGCCACAACAGAATCCATATTTTCAATTGTAGCAAATGCTTTTTGGCGCAAGGCATACAATTGAAGTTGGTCCTTCTCACCAAACTTTTTTTGAGAAGTTTTGCTTAGAAGTTTTTGAGTATAAAAAAGAGTCGAATCGGGGTGTTTTTTAAGATGTTCCTCCGCTTTTTTAGCCCATAAATCGAAATTTGTAGATTGAACATTAGTACAAGAAAACAAACAAAAGACTCCTGTAAATGCTAACATTACAAAGAGGTATTTTAATTTTTGGGATATCATATTAAGCTTTTATTTAAAGAAAATAATTGGGTATGTGCAGCATTAAATTGTGTTTTCACTATTGCTTGGCAAGGATATAATTGCGTACTAAAATCATAAAACGACACCTCAAAATATAAGTCTTCAAACTAATTTGAACTTCACCTAAGAGAGTATTTCTTTAATTATTCAAAGGTAAATGTTTTTTTGACACTATTCTAAAAAGTGTGTAACCATAATTCTCGGGGTTCAATTTTTTAAGGTTGAACCCTTTTTTCAAATATAGACATAAATTGATTTAAAATCAATCCCCAATTCCTAATAGGCACAGTCCATTTTTTTGTAACTTCATTTAAGGCTAAATACACGGGTTTTTTAACGGCCTCGTCCGTTGGAAAAGAGAGTTTATTCTTGGTGTAAAATCTGAATCATCTGCTATAACTACCCTCATAATAAATCAGTTTTTTGATTCAACTAAATTATTAAATCAATATCGGCAAGCTTGTAGGAAAACGCTGAAATCTTTGTAGGATAATTCCTACAAGAATTGACAAGGGAGAATATAAATGATTAGAAGAAAAATGATTAACGAATGAAATTTTGTACTTGAAACTAGAAAATATAAATCACTAATTTCAAACGTAAGTAAAGCACAAGGCTCACTTAAAAAAAGTGAGCAACATCCTGTTAAAATAAGACTCTTTAATATTTATTAACTAAAAAAATTAAATCAACTTGTTTTCAATGCAGTATCTGGTGAGTTCATTATTTCTGTTCATTTCCATCTTAACCAAAATTCGACTTCGGTAGGTGCTTACTGTTTTAACAGATATAAAGAGTTCATTCCCAATTTCCTGAAGCGATTTCCCATTAGCAATTTTGATCAGAATTTCAAATTCCCTTCCTGAAAGACTATCATGTTTCTGAGCGAAGTTGTCTTTTTTATGATTTAAAGCCAATTCTTCGGCTAATGAGTTTGAGATATATTTTCCGCCAACGGAAATTTTTTTTACTGCCAACAACAACTCTTCCGAGGCAGTATCTTTTGTAAGGTAACCTGATGCAACTAACTTTAAAGAGCGAATGGCATATTGCTCCTGAGAAAACATGCTCAACATGAGTACATTTATTAAGGGCCATTTTGCTTTAACCGTTTGAAGTATATCCAGACCACTTTTGTCGGGCAGCGAAATACCAAGAAGCAAAATTGTGAAATCATATTTTCTAAGAAGATCAAGCGCTTCAATACCATTACCTGCTTCGCAAATTAGTGTAATTTCCGGAAGTTGACTAAGGATTTGGCGGAGACCCTCTCTTGCAATTTTATGATCAGCACAAATTAATATTTTCATTTAGCAATTGATATATAAAGATTTTCATTTCTATCACTTATTCATTTATCCGATTGGTAATCGCTTGCTGAATTGGAAAATTTAAACTAAAGTCCCGTCCAGCGTCATTGCTCTTTCTCGCATACCAATTAACCCATATGATTTTTTCGAACTTAGATTGACATCTGTGATTCCTATACCATTGTCAGATATCTTGAAGTTAATCATATTTAATGAACTTAAAAGGCTTATTTCAAATCTATTGGCTCTGGCGTGACGAGCAATATTAGTAAGCAATTCCTGCATAATTCTGAAAAGTGTAATTGAATCATCCGAAGATATTGGTATTTCAGATTCCACGTCGAGAAAAATATTGATTTCGTTTCTTATCCCAAATTCCTTAGTATATCATTCAATTGCAGCGTTAAGACCAGGATCATCAATTATTCCAGGCCTCAATTCCGAAGTAATGCGCTGAACAGTTTTTATGGTGTTACTAACCAAAGTGCTCAACTTGTCAATTTTGAAAAGAACATTTTCCTCTTTAACATTTCGTTTGATAATCCCTAAATCAATTTTTACAGCTGTAAGTGCCTGCCCCAAATCATCATGAAGTTCTCTTGCAATTGATTTTCTTTCATTTTCCCTTGATTTCTATGTGTATTTTGAAAGCCGGTGTAATTGCTCAATCGATTTTTTTAATTCATCTGAAGATTCTTTTAAAAGTTCAGCATTCCTGCCGATGATTTGTTTTTGATTAAAAAGGTTGAGAAAAACAATAATTTTACTTAACAAAATCTTACTGTTAAAAGGTTTTTGGATGTAATCTACAGCTCCAGATTCATACCCTTCAGTGGCATCTGTGCCATAATTTGCTGTGATAAAAATAATTGGCACTTTGGAATCAGGCCGACATTCATTTAATTTTTTGGCCAACTCAAAGCCATTCATTATTGGCATTTTAACATCTATAATTGCAAGAGCAAGGTCGACTCCCTGTGTTTTCTCAAGCGCTTCAATTCCACTGTTTGCCCTAATCAGATTGATTTTTATTTTTTCCATGACAACTTCAAGTAAAAATAAATTCTCCTCAATATCGTCAACAATAAGTATGTTAGGAAGGTGATTCATCAGGTCAACAATTTTGTTCATTTTTGTTCTGATTTTTAAATCAAAGCTATTTACAAATAAATATTTATTGAAATACATTTGCAAGTAGTTAAAAAATGCAAGTATTGAAGAGACCTTGCGTGAGGAAACTGAATAGTTTGATTGTTTTTGAATAATTTTAAAATTTTAACTATCTAATTTACTGATATCTAAATTACATTGAATACTTTTCATAACCCGGAGGTCCTCAATTCTGGATCACGCTACTTACAAATCAAGGACTTAGGTATTTAACTTAAGTCCTTTTTCTTTTTGCGTGCCAAATTGCGTGAGGAATTTTCTCCGAACACCTTTAATTTACCATTACAGAATCAAGTCCAATTGGCTTCTTGTTTTTAACTATGGTAATTTACGAAATGTAAAACTCCCTTCTTGGGCTCGTCCAATGTCATTAAGTTAAGGTAATAGGTCATTCCGACAAAGGAGAAATCGCATCAAAATGGCTTACCATTATGCGATTCCTCGTGCCTCGGATGGACAAAATGGGGACCCAATGTGTTAACTTATTGGCTGCACGAGCGGGACGCTCGCCTTTACTTTACATTTTATAAAAAATTACTAATTTTATTCAAAGGAAAGCAGAGGTGAACTTTGACGCTCGCCAAGCCAACGACTTATCTAGCGCATTAGTCCTCTGCCACCCCTTTGAACCTGTTGAATTGCTTCAAATAGAATGATAGATATTAAGATCTAATAAAGGCTCTAAAGAAGTTCAACAATTTTATTAATTCTAAACTCAAAGTTATGAAAAATTATTTATTTTATGTGGGCATTGACATCTCAAAGCTAAAGTTAGATGTAGTTGTTATTAAATCTGGAACTATAAATTCTGATGAACACTTTATAGTTGATAATAACCAAAAAGGAGTGAAATTTATTATAAATTTTTTATTGAAAAGAAAGATTGATTTAACAACAACTTTGTTTTGTTTTGAAAACACAGGGATATACACCTTTCATCTAAGTGCCTATCTTTCTGGGAAAGGATATGATTATTGGATTGTTCCAGCTATTGAAATAAAACGTTCCAAAGGAATTTCACGAGGTAAAAATGATAAAACTGATGCAAAAGATATTGCTTTATATAGTATCCGTAATATTGATAAGCTTAATCTTTCTTGCCTAGCTGAAAAAGAAATTCAACAATTGAAATTGTTATTTGCAGAACGAGAAAAAATAATGAAATCTGTTTTATTATTTGAAACAACTAAAGAAAATGAGGTTTTTACATCAAAAGAAATATACAAAACTATTTCCTTGGTAAACGCTAAAACCATAAAAGCATTAAGAAACTCATTGAAAATTATAGAAACTAGAATGAAAGAAATCATTAAAAATCATGCTGTCTTAAACCAACAGTTTGAATTAATAAAGAGCATTCCAGGAGTTGGTCCACAAACTGCTATTTATTTAATTATTGCAACCAAAGGATTTAAAGCGTTTACTACTTCAAGAAAGTTTGCTTGTTATGCTGGTGTTGCTCCTTTTGAATACAGTTCTGGTTCAAGTATTAAAGGAAGAACCAAAGTAAATCATATGGCAGATAAAAAAATGAAATCATTGCTTCAAATGTGTGCTTTAACAGCAATAAAAAGGGATCCACAATTAAAAGATTATTACAATAGGAAGAAAGAGGAAGGTAAAAATGGCATGTTGGTTTTAAACAATATAAGATTCAAAATTATAGGTAGGGTGTTTTCTGTAATTAACAGACAAACTCCTTATGTTAATATTTATAAATTTGCCAGTTAATATTAATACTTAAATTTGTTTATTATCATAGAATGCGCAAAGTTGGAACCAGTTTTTATTTTTTTATAAATTTTTGATTTTCTATAATA
>CAZBGP010000143.1:0-5467 GCA_964491495.1 uncultured Lutibacter sp.
AGTATGATTCCACGTTATAGTGTTATTAAATCTCCTGAAGAATATATTGGTTTAAGTTGGGAAGCATTAAAAAACAAAGGAATGGCTTCCGGTAACGCAAATCCGGTAAATTATGCCAATACCACCTTATTTTCAACAGGAGGAATAAGCCCTTCTTACAATTTATGGAATGCTGCAACAGGTGCTGAATTAATTGACCCGGCAACTGGTCAGGTAAGAAGTGACGTTACAAGAAAATATGACCCGGAAAATTGGGAAGATTATGGTTTCCAAAATTCAATAAGATCTGAAGCCAATTTAAAAATGAGCGGCGGAAGTGACAAAACAAAATACTTTACATCATTTGGTTATTTGGACGATGTTGGGTATATTATCAATTCTGACTATAAACGTTATACTACCAGAGTTAACTTGTCTCATGAAGTAAAACCTTGGTTAACAGGAACTGCAAATATTGGATATTCATTATCTGAAACAAACAATAACGGACAATCTTCGGATTCAGGAAGTATTTTTTGGTTTGTTGATAACATCCCATCCATATACCCATTGTTTTTAAGAGATGCTACAGGCGCAATAGTTGAAGACCCTATTTTTGGAGGAAATCAATATGACTATGGAACTTCTAATGCAAGAGGCTTTGGATTGGCAACCAATTCAATCGCTGATGCCCATTTTGACAGAAGCACCACTAAAAGACACGAACTAAATGGTAATTTCGGATTTAATATTAAATTTTCTGATAAATTAACTTTCGAAACTACATTTGGCGCACAATACTTCAACAACAGGTACACCAGTTTAAATAATCCATTTTACGGGTCTGCAGCTGGTCAGGGAGGTTCTGTTTATAAAGCAGATACAGAAACGTTTACGCACAATATCTTAAACTTATTTCGCTACAAAAATGATTTTGGAGACCATGGTTTAGAAATATTGGCTGCACATGAAAGCAATACTTGGGAAAGAAAGATTGCAACAGCAAGCAAAGAAAAAATGGTGCATCCAGACATTGATGATTTAAACAACTTTGTAATATCATCACCTTCCTATTCTTATACTGACCAAGTAAGATTGGAAAGTTATTTTGGACAAGTGAACTATAATTTACAAGATAAATATTTCCTTACAGGTTCTGTAAGACGTGATGGTTCATCAAGATTTATAGGTGATAACAAATGGGATACTTTTGGATCTGTAGGAGCTTCTTGGATTTTAAGCAAAGAAGCATTTATGGCCAATATGGAAACTATTGACTTTTTAAAATTTAAAGTAAGTTACGGTTTGGTGGGTGAACAAGCTGGTGTAGGTTTCTACTCTGGGTACAACACTTTTAATGTGGGTAATTTAAATGATGAAATTTCTATCTCACCAAGAGACATTGGAAATCCTGATTTAACTTGGGAAACTTCAAAAATGTTCCAGACAGGTGTTGAATTTGGTTTAGGGAAATATTTAGATGCTTCTTTTGATTATTATATTAAAGATACCGAAAATCTTATTTTTGACAGACGTGTTGGCCCATCAGTAGGTTATGCGCTTCAAACAGTAAATGACGGAGAACTTAGAAACAGTGGATTTGAATTTGATGTAACTACACATATTGTAAATACAGAGGATTACAAATTAGATTTCACAGTAAACGGAGAAGTTTTAAACAATGAATTGACATTGATGCCAATTGACCCTGCAACTGCAGAGCCTAAATTGTTAGACATCGCCGGATTGTACGGAAGATCAAAAGGTCACTCCTTATTTGATTTTTACACAAGAGAATGGGCTGGTGTTGACCCTGCAGATGGAAAAGCAATGTGGATGATTTATTATCACGATGCCAATGCAAACGGTGTTATCGATACTGGTGAAAAAATTGGCTCGTTAACTGAGTATATGGATGCAAATCCTGACAATGCAATCAGCAAAAATACGACTAAAGTTTATGCGGATGCAACCCAAAAATATATCGGAAAATCTGCAATTCCAAAAGTAAGAGGTGCTTTCAGACTTTCTGCAAGGGTTATGGCTTTTGATATTAGCGCACAATTTTTATACAGTCTTGGAGGTTACTCTTATGATGCTGCTTATGCCAACTTAATGGGCAATGGCGTTATAGGAAACAACAACTGGCATACTGATATTTTTGACAGATGGCAAGCGCCGGGAGACATTACCAATGTCCCAAGATTGTCAAGTAATTTTGACACCAACGTAAATAGCAGCTCAACAAGATTTATTACAAAATCTGATTACTTATCTTTAAACAACGTTAAAATTGGTTATACATTACCTGCAAGATATCTTGAAAATAAAGGCATCTCAAATGTAAATATCTCATTGTCTGGTGATAACCTGTTTTTATTAAGTGATAAAGACGGATTTAATCCTTCAACTGCTGAGGCCGGAAATTCTGATCAATACAGGTATTCTCCTTTAAGTACATTTACTTTAGGCGTAAGAGTTAAATTTTAATAACTAAACAACATTTTTAATTATGAAAAAATTATTTAAATATTCACTTACGGCCGGCTTAATTTTAAGTCTAAGCAGCTGCAGTGATGATTTTTTAGAAGTTCAACCCACCCAATTTCTAACACAAGAACAAGTACAACAAGCAAGCGCCAATAACCCGGATGTAGTTGCGGGTAGTGTGGCAGGTATTTACACCCTGATGTTTGAAACAGGTACAGGTGGAACAGATTTAGACCATGATGATTTTGGTCAAAAAGGCTACGACATTTATATGGATATGCTTTCTGGGGATATGGCATTGTCTCAAAGTGCCTATGGTTGGTACAGAGCTGATATTGCTGAGTTTCAGGCAACCCAGGATTACACAAGAAACTCCAACTATAAACCTTGGAGATACTATTACAGAATCATCAGATCGGCAAATTTGGTGATTGATGCTTTGGGTGGAAATGAAATGGTTCCTGAATTGGATGAAAACAAACATCTTATGGGACAAGCAAAAGCGTTGAGAGCTTATGCGTATTTTTATTTGACACAACTTTTTGCTGAAAGTTATGATCCAGCTAAAGAAATTTTACCTGTTTATACAGATCCTACACAGCCAAATCAACCAAAAAGTACGACACAGGTTGTATTTGATTTGATGATCAAAGATTTGACAGAGGCAATTACATTGATGGATAACTTTAACAGAACACAAAAAAGTCAAATCAACAAGTATGTTGCCAAAGGACTTTTTGCCTATGTATATGGCGCTATGGACGGCAATGAAAATGCTGTAAAAGCAAAAGATTTGGCATTTGACATTATCAATAATGGAGGCTTCACCCCTCTTATGAGTGCTGATGCTATTGCATTTAATGGTACAGGTGATGTGGTAGGCGGATTTAATGACGTGAACACACCAAGCTGGATGTGGGGTGTTGATTTAACCCTTGACAATGGGCTTGATTTGGTTTCTTGGTGGGGACAAATTGATGCTTATTCTTACAGCTACCAATGGGCAGGAGACAGAAAAACCATTGATAAAGGTCTTTATGACCTTATCCCTGCAACTGATGCAAGAAAAGTACAATTTTGGCCATTAGTTGCTGCCAACAATTACTATCTAACACCTAGAAATAAATTTTACCATGCAGGTAGAGTTATTGCTGGCCAAAGAACCATTGAAACGGACTATGTTTATATGAGAGCTGAAGAAATGTATTTGCTTCATGCTGAAACTGCTGCAAGAAGCGGTGATGAAGGTGCTGCCAAAACAAGCTTAAAAGCGTTGTTGGCTTTAAGATTGCCAAGCACTACTTATGTTGACGGATTGTCTGGTCAGGCATTGAAAAATGAAATTTACCTGCAAACAAGAATTGAGTTGTGGGGTGAAGGAAAGAGTTATTTGGCAATGAAACGAAACAAAGCAACAATAACTCGTGGTTCAAACCATTTATCAAATGTGGGTATTCCAATTCCTTATAATGACAACAGATTGACCTTTGAAATACCTCAAAGCGAAATTCAAAACAATCCTTTCATTGATTAATATTCAAAAAGCAGATGGAACCCGCTCTTAGGAGCTGGTTTCAATCTGCCTTTTATAAATACATAAATATTTTAAATTATGAAAAAAATAAAATTCTTAGTACTGATGACCTTGTCATTATTTGTCTTCAACAGCTGTGGAGATGAAGTTGACAGCACAGAAGACTTCAATTATGTTAGTTTCGAAAGTGCTGCATATACTTTTGGAGTAGATTTGAACGGCACAAATACGCGTGACGTAAAAGTTTATACCTCACAGGTTTCTGGTTCTGCCAGAACATTAAATGTAACTGTGGATTTAGTTAAATCAACAGCAGATCCGGCATCCTATACTGTTCCTGCTTCTGTGACAATTCCTGCAAATTCTAATGTTGGTATGCTTTCTATTCAAATCGCTGATTTAAATATTGGTGAAGCCGGAAAAAAGTTAGTCTTAGCTTTTGAACCTGCAGAAGGATTGTTATATGGAGCACCAATAACTGTAAATATTAAACAGGTATGTCCTTTAAATGAAGTGATTTTAACCATTAATTTTGATTCTTATCCTGATGAAACTTCTTGGGAATTAAAAAATGCTTCCAATGTTGTTGTGTCTTCAGGGGGTCCATATGCAGCAGGTTCAAAACAATTAGTTAAAGCTTTTTGTTTGGCAAATGGAACATATACTTTTACAATATATGATCTTTATGGAGATGGTATTGCGCCAGGAACTTATCAATTGGTATATAATGGTGCCGCTATAAAAGCCGGTGGTGCTTTTGGGGTTTCAGAATCAACTACCTTTACAGTAAATAAGTAATATTACTTCTTTACTATATTTTTAAAAGCAAATATCTTGTACTAAACAAGGTATTTGCTTTTTTTAGTTTTTAAACTAAAGTCAACAACAAAATTTTATAAATACTCAAAAAAAACCATCCACCCTCTGGCCGATGGTTTTTTTATGAATAATTACCAAAAAAAATGATTTTTAAAAATTAAAGTAATTAATTCAAAATATTTTGATAAAAACACAAATAAAACTGAATAACTAAAAAATTCCTTAATGACAATTAGCCATATTTTACCAAAATATAAACCAGAAAAATGAATGCAACGCAACCAAATAAAAAATTCATCATCTATAATAGTATAACGAAAACCTAAATACTTTAATATATTCTCAATGAATTGATAAAAACATTAGGAATATTAAGAAATTATTTAGATTTTTGATTTTAATTAATTCAAACAATTATAATATGAAAACAAAGTTTAATGGATTTTTAACGCTGCTTCTGGCGTTACTTGTGCAAGTGACATTTGCGCAAGAGAAAACTGTTACTGGTAAAGTCTCCGATGCAAGCGGACCATTACCTGGCGTTACAGTACTTATAAAAGGAACAAAAACAGGTACACAAACTGATTTTGACGGAAACTATTCAATCAGGGCCAATACTGGCGCTGTATTGCAATACAGTTTTGT
>CAZBGP010000144.1:0-5452 GCA_964491495.1 uncultured Lutibacter sp.
TTAAGTCGTTTTTTGGTAACTCCAAACGGCCAGGCCATTCATAATAACGGCATAAATAATGGTTTTTGTGAGCTGGGGCAAAATATCATTAAAATGGGCGCCTTTCAGCATAACCATTCGCGTAACTTGCACAAAATATTTTACCGGATTAAACTCTGTTATATACTGTGCCCAAATTGGCATACTTTCAATTGGCGTAAAAAGTCCGCTCATCAATATAAAAATAACCACAAAAAACCATGAAATAAACATCGCCTGTTGCTGGGTGTCGGTAAAATTGGAAATAAACAATCCCATTCCCAAAACCACCAACAAATAAAATGCCGTGTAAAAATAGATGAGCCCGAGGCTTCCTATTATTGGGACATCAAAAATAACCTTTGCAATGATTAATCCGACGGTTAACAAAACAAATCCCAATATCCAAAATGGAAATAATTTGCCAATGATAAACTGGTATTTTTTTATGGGCGTCACATTCATTTGTTCCAACGTGCCAACTTCTTTTTCACGAACAATATTCATTCCCGATAAAAACAGCGTAATCATCGTAACCAGCAAAACCAATATTCCCGGAACCATAAATGTTTTATAATTCAGGGTTTTATTGTACCAAAATGAAGGAATTGTCACAATATCCTTTGGTGCATTTGCCATATCTGTGGAAGAAGACAAGGCAACTTTGGCTTTTTTATTAAAATCCTGCACAATTTGGTTGATGTATACATTTTCAACGCCAGCCGCAGCGCCGTCAATGGCATTGATGGCAACAGAAATATCAGTGTTTTTTTGTTTCAATAAATCACGTTCAAAATAGCGGGGAATCACGAAAATAACATCAATATTGCCTTTGGCCATCTCGGCATTCGCTGCTGTTTTTGAAGGAAATTCAGCAACAACATTAAAGTAAGTGGATGCATCAAATTTCTCGATTAATGCTCTTGAAAACGAGGTTTTGTCGTGATCCACATAAGAGAATTTTATGTTTTTGATTTCAAAAGTAGCGGCATTGGACAAAATTACCAACTGTAAAATTGGCAACACAAAAATAATAGGAAGCATTCCTTTATTTCTGAAAATTTGCCTGAATTCCTTTTGAACGATAAATAGAATTGTTTTCATTTTTTATTTTTAACTATTTATTCCAACCTAATTTTATATTTCTTAATGCTTAACGCTATAAAAAAGAGGGTCATCCCAATTAAAATCAAGGTTTCTTTCCATATAAAAGCGAGGCCAACGCCTTTCAGCATAATTCCTTTTAAAATCAAAATAAACCATTTTGCCGGAATAATATTGCTGATGATCTGCAAAGGCAGTGGCATACTTGAAATAGGAAAAATGAAACCCGACAATAATATGGTTGGCAGCATCAATCCCATTAAAGAAATCATCATCGCAGTTTGTTGCGTTGCGGAGACTGTCGAAATTAAAATCCCTAACGATAAGGAAGTAATGATAAACAAAACACTCTCCAAAGCCAGCAAAAATAAGCTTCCCTGCACCGGCATTTTAAAGATGAAAATGCTTAATATCACAATAACAACCGCGTTAATGATGGATAGAAATATATAAGGAATCACTTTTCCTATGATTACCTGAAAAGGTTTTAACGGTGAAACCAATAAGATTTCCATCGTTCCCAATTCTTTTTCACGCGTGATGGAAATTGAGGTCATCATCGCCGATACCAGCATTAAAATAATGGTCATAACGCCGGGAACGAACATAAAAACACTTTTTAATTCGGGATTGTAAACCATTCTCGATTTGGTTTCAATTTGATATTCCAACGTGCTGTTTTTGTTAATTTCTTTTTGGTAACTTCCTATAATGGCGCTGATGTAATTGGTGATGGAATTTGCGGTATTGGGGTCTGTGGCGTCGGTAATCACATGAACTTTTGCGGTGTTGTCTTTGGTTAAATTTTTCTTGAAATCTTTTTCGAAAACAAGTACAGCAAGCACATTTCCTTTTTGAAAAACAGTTTCAATTTCGGCTTCGTTTGTGATGTTTTGTTTGATGCTGAAATATTTTGATGCCGAAATTTTTTGAATGATTTCCTGTGTAGTCGCATCGTTTGATTTGTCGAAAATAGCAATCTCAACATTGTTAATTTCATTGGTTATGGCAAAACCAAAAAGCAAAATTTGAGCTACAGGCATTCCAAACAGGATAAATAGTGACCTTTTGTCCCTAAAAATATGGTAAAATTCTTTTTTTATAAATCCAATAAACCGTTTCATCCTCGTGCCAATTTTAAAAATACCTCATTCATAGTATCAGCTTTATACTGTTCCTTTAATTTCTTTGGCGTATCCAAAGCTTCAATTTTTCCGTCGACCATAATGGAAACCCGATCGCAATATTCGGCTTCATCCATATAATGCGTGGTCACAAAAATGGTGGTGCCGCTGTTGGCCGATTTATAAATCATTTCCCAAAACTGGCGTCGGGTTATGGGATCAACGCCTCCGGTTGGTTCATCCAAAAAAACTATGGTTGGACTGTGCAGCAACGCTATTGAAAAGGAGATTTTTTGTTTCCAGCCCAAAGGCAAAGAACCTACCAACTCATTCACAATGTCTTCCAAACCCAATTCTTCAACCAACTCATTGCGTTTTTCTTTAATTTTTGCTCTTGACAATCCGTAAATTCCGCCAAAAAAGGTAATGTTTTCTTTAACTGTTAAATCGTCGTACAGGGCAAATTTTTGGCTCATATAGCCAATATTTTTTTTGATATCTTCAGGATGTGTAAATACATCAAAACCTGCAACTTGTGCTTTTCCGGAAGTTGGTTTTGAAATACCGATCAGCATTTTCATTGCCGTGGTTTTTCCTGCGCCGTTTGCGCCTAAGAATCCAAATATTTCCCCTTTTTTAACTTCAAAAGTGATGGAATTTACCGCGGTAAAATCGCCAAATTTTTTGGTCAGGTTTTCAACTTCTATGACATTGTTGTTTTTCATTTGCGTCTATTTTGCCAATTCCATAAAAGTGTCTTCAATGGTGGTTTTTGTGATTTCAATTTTGACGTTTTGATGGTCGTTGGCTGCTAAATATTGTTGCAATTCCTGCGGATTAAAATCATCCCGCTTGTCGGTATAATGCACAAATTCACCAAAAGGATACACACTGTAATGGTGCTCAAAACTTTTTAAACTTTCAATAAGACGGTACATATTATCGGCACGCACATTGTATATTTTTTTCGGATAATGTTTAATGATTTCTTGTGGCGTATCAATTTGTAAAATTTTCCCGTGCTGAATTAAGGCGATTCTGTCGCACAATTCAGCTTCATCCATATAAGGCGTAGAAACCAAAATGGTGATGCCTTTTTGTTGCAAACGTTTCAGCATTTCCCAAAACTCTTTGCGCGAAACCGGATCAACGCCGGTGGTTGGTTCATCTAAAAACAATACTTTAGGTTTGTGAATCAATGCGCAACTCAAGGCCAATTTTTGTTTCATTCCGCCAGAAAGTGCACCAGCCCGGCGTTTTTTAAAAGGTTCAATTTGGACGTAAACATCTTTGATCAAGTCGTAATTTTCTTCAATGGTCGTTCCAAAAATGGTGGCAAAGAAATCCAGATTTTCTTCCACCGTTAAATCCTGGTACAGCGAAAATTTTCCGGGCATATAACCCACATTATTTCTTATTTCTTTATAGTCGTCAACAACATCAAAACCGGCAACGGTTGCTGTGCCTTTATCAGCAAAAAGCAAGGTGGTCAACATTCTGAAAATGGTCGTTTTTCCTGCACCGTCAGGTCCAATCAGTCCAAACAATTCCCCTTCTTTTACTTCAAAAGAAACATCGTTTACGGCAGTCACTTTTTTGAATGATTTGCTGATATGTTGCACGGAAATACTCATTTTAGAATCTTATTTGAAATTAAATCTTAGTTGATTTTTTAAGTGTTTTTCTGCTTACTTCAACTGCCAGCTGATTACCGGGCAATCCACATTTCCGCGGGCATACCAATTTTCAAACTTCCATCATTTTTTACGTCGATTTTTACCGCATATACCAAATTGATGCGTTCTTCTTTGGTTTGAATAATTTTTGGGGTAAATTCAGCTTCGGATGAAACCCAAGTGATGATGCCCTTAAAGTTTTTCATGGCATCGCCTGCATCAATTTTCACCGTAACTTCTTGCCCGATTTTAATGTTTGAAAGTTGAGTTTCACTAACATATACACGCAATTCCATAGTGCTTAAATCGGCTATTTTGTATAATGGCCGCCCAAAAGATGTCAGTTCATTTACTTCCGCATATTTTGTGAGCACCGTTCCGTTTACGGGATTTATAATGTTGCTTTTTTGAAGCAAATCTTCCACTTGTTTCAACTGCACATCAATGCTTTCCAGTTCATCTATTACTGGTGAATTCTGACTTTCAACGCTCTTAATTTGTTTTTGGATCACGTTAATTTCTCCATTAATGTCGTCCAATTGTTTTTGGGTTCCGGCATTTTCCCTGATCAGATTTTCAATTCTGGTTTTGTTGATGATTGCCGATTTTAATTGGGCGTTCAGCACATTTTTTTGAGACAGAACGCTTCCCGATTTAGAATAAACAATCGCTTTTGAAGCCAACAGCTGATCTCTTTTCAGGCTCAGCGGAATGGTGTCAATAAAGCCGACAAAGTCTCCTTTTTTCAGAATCTGGCCTTCTTCAACTTTAAATTGAATCAATTTTCCGCTATTTTCTGCAGAAACTGTTATTTCTGTGGCTTCAAAATTTCCGTATCCATCGGCTTTTTCGTTGTTTTTACAGGTAACAAAAAGGTTTCCGAACAGGAGCAAACTGATGATTATTTTAGTAAGTTTCATAAAAATATGTTTATGTGTTTATTTGTTTATGTGTGTAATTGTTTGTTTTGACTAATCATTAAATAAATATTAGTCTTTTTTCTTTATTCTCTTTTCTCTTTTCATTTTATTCCTTTCGTTGTTTTATAATTTGCTTTTGCAAACTGCAGTTGAATGTGATGTGTGCTTAAATTGTTTTCGGCTTCAAATAAATTGGTCAATTCCGTAACATAAGCAGACGAAGTGATTACGCCATTTTTTAACTGAGAACGGGAAGTTTCCAAAATTTTCTTTCTCAAAGCTATAATTTCTTCATCTGAAGCAATAAACGCGGAGATTTTGTTTATTTCCGATTGCTGTTGGGTCATTTCCATCGCAGTATTCAGCTCAAAAACCTCTTGCTCGCTGTCTATAATTTCTTTGGTTACCAGCAATGATTCACGTTGTTTTTTGGTCGAATTCCAGTCGAAGAAATTCCAGTTCAGTTTAATTCCGGCGATATAATATGTTTGAAAAGAATTGTCCAGCATATTCAAGCCCGGATTTCCATACCCTCCTTTGGCAAAACCCGATAATTTTGGTGAATTTTTCTTGTTGATCAGCTGTTCGGAAGCATCAACTTTTTCTTTTT
>CAZBGP010000145.1:0-5449 GCA_964491495.1 uncultured Lutibacter sp.
TGAATGAAGACCGAATGGATATTGGGCTAGAACCATTTAGCAATCCGAGAAATACGGCGAGCGGCAGTTTAAAATTGCAAGACAGCGCAGAAGTTGCCAAACGACCGCTGGATTGTTTGTTGTATCACGTGGTTGCCAATAAAAATGCCAACAAGACTCATTTTGAAGCCCTGGAAATGGCCCAAAAATTGGGTTTTAAAATTCCTGTCACCAATAAAATTTGTTCAAACTTAGAGGAAGTTTTTTCGTTTATCGAAAATTGGGACACAAAACGTTACGAATTGCCTTATGAAACGGATGGCGTGGTGATAAAAGTGAACGATTTGGCCCAGCAAGATGAATTGGGATATACCGCAAAATCGCCAAGATGGGCCATTGCCTACAAATATAAAGCAGAACAGGAAAGTTCTGTTTTAAAAGAAATTACCTATCAGGTTGGACGAACAGGCGCCATAACGCCGGTGGCGAATTTGGAACCGGTTCAATTGGCGGGAACTATTGTTAAAAGAGCTTCGCTGCACAATGCCGATCAAATTGAAAAACTGGATATCAGAATTGGCGATACCGTTTTTGTGGAAAAAGGCGGAGAAATTATTCCCAAAATTATTGGTGTTGATTTAACAAAGCGGCCAAATGATTCAGAACCAACAAAATACATTACGCATTGTCCTGATTGCAATACCGAATTGGTTAGGGCAGCAGGCGACGCCAAACATTTTTGTCCGAATGAATATGGTTGTCCAACCCAAATTACTGGCCGAATCCAGCATTTTATCAACAGAAAAGCGATGAATATTGACGGATTGGGCGCAGAAACAATTCAGTTGTTATTTAAAGAAGGATTGGTTCACAGTTATGCTGATTTATATGATTTAAGGGAAGCACAAATTATTCCTTTGGAACGAATGGCTGAAAAATCAGCACAAAATATCATTGAAGGAATAGAAAAATCGAAAGCAATGCCTTTTGAAAAAGTGCTTTTTGCATTGGGAATTCGATTTGTTGGTGAAACCGTGGCAAAGAAGTTGGCAAAGCATTTTAAATCTATTGACAATTTATTGCAGGCCTCTTTTGAAGAATTAATTTCTGTGGATGAAATAGGAGATATCATTGCTAAAAGCATCATTAATTTTTCAAATAATTTAATCAATATTCAATTGATAGACCGATTAAAAAAATACGGTGTGCAATTGGAGGTAACTGCAGAATCACAAATAGGAAAAACGGCTATTTTACAAGGAAAAACTTTTGTGGTATCGGGTGTGTTCACCCATTTTGAAAGAAACGATTTAAAAAAATCCATAGAAGACAATGGGGGCAAAGTGGCAAGTTCCATTTCCAAGAAAACGGATTTTGTTGTTGCTGGCGAAAATATGGGTCCGAGCAAGCGCGAAAAAGCAGAAGAGTTGGGTGTTCCGATTATTTCCGAAACCGATTATTTGAAAATGATTGGTTGATTTCAATATTAGAGCAGCTAAAATGCATTAGGGATTGCAGCCCTTCGGCTCCGCTCAGGTTAAATTTATCCCAGCGTTGCGAGGTTGTTACGGAATATGTTCAACAGATTGCCGCGCTCCGCTCGCAACGACCGCTTTTTTTAGCGGGAATGCCCAAATAATAAGATGAAGTATGTTTCTTTATCAGAAATTTGATGTTTTAAACAAAATTTTAAATATTTTCTATAATAATTCTGTTGCGGCGGATGATAATTTTTCCTTCGTTTTCAAGAATTTTAAGCAATCGCGAAACCACCACGCGTGAGGTGTTTATGTCATCGGCTATTTCCTGGTGGGTGATAATCAACGTATTGTCCTGCATTATTTTAACTTTATCAGTTAAATACTTGTGCAACCGTTCATCCAATTTCATAAATGCCAAGCTGTCTATAGCTTCTACCATTTCAATTAACCGCATATGGTAACTGTCGATGATAAAATGGCGCCAGGATTTGTACTTAACCAACCAATCGTCTATTCTAGAAACAGGCACAAATATGCCTTCGGTTTCTTTTTCCGCAATTCCGCGGAACATGCTTCTGCTTTTGTTAATGCAATTTATAAAAGAAATAGCGCAGGTATCGCCTCTTTCCAAGAAGTATAAAGCGATATCTTCGCCGTTTTTATCTTCGCGAATAATTTTTACGGCACCTTTTAAAATCAATGGCACATGCGTCATATTATCGCCAATGTCAATTAAGGTTTCGCCACTCGCAATAGTTCTATATATTCCTATATCAACAATTTCATCGATCAATTCTTTTTCAAAAATTTCCGTAAAATAGTCATCTAATTTTGCCCTTAACAGTGTTTTATCAGTATTCATGGTAAAAGGTATTAATGAAATTAATAAGACAAATATAGGCTATAAAAAAAAAAAACTCCTGATTTAAATCAGGAGTTTTTAAAATTCAAACACTTATATATTAAACTAGAATTTAACTTGCAATTGTACTAATAAAGCATCATTGTCAACGCTAAGCCCTGTTTCAATTTTATTTTGGTAATTTACCTGCAACCTTGTATTGTCATTAAAGAAATAATTTACGCCCAAGGTCATCATTTCTTGGTAGCCAATTTTTTTAATATCTAAATCCTGGTCAAAATATTCATATTTAATAACAGGTTGTATTTGCTTGTTGATATCATAAGAAGCCATAACGTAAGCGCCCGCTCTTTCTGCCCCTAATTCCAAAGGAGTTGAACCGCAACCGCCATCGGCAGCTCTGTTATAATCGCCTTCATCGTGAATATATTCTCCTTGTACTTTAAAATTGCTGTAATTAAAAACCACTTCTGCACCATAAGTAGTACGATCAAGATCATTGTTATTTGGATAGCCGTATCTGAAGCTACCGCCAACTGTCATAAAATCAAATAATTTATAGGAAGCACGACCAATAATGTCTTTTTTGGTGTTGTTGTCTTTAACGCCCAATCCGCGGCCATTCATTAAAGCAACTGAATAGCGGAAATTTGTTTTGTCGCTTCCGCCCAACATCATTATACCCATATCTCTTTGCGGCGCCACTATTTGATCCGATACAATAGCGCGATCAATGGTAGTTAAGTTGTTACACGCGGTGCTAACTTCCAAACCAAACGGTTGTTTAAAAGACCCTACTGAGAATTTTGCCCATTCGTATTTGTCATAGGTGATAAACGCATCCATCAAATAAACATTTCCGTCGGATGAAATAAAATCGCTGGTTTCAATCATTGCGTAGTATGAAAATGAACGATTTACCCTACCGCGAACACCAAAACGGGCTCTTTTAAATTTAAAAGTATTTTCACCCGGGTCAGTAAAATAAGTATCATACTGAGGCTGGAAATATCCAAAGAAGGTTGTGCTGCTTGTTTTAGGTACGCCATCGCCACCTGCAACCGGTAAATCGCCTTCGCATCCTTGCGCAAAAACTGAATTAAATTGAAATAGGAACAATACGGTAAATAAGATAATTATTTTTGTTTTCATGTTATCTGGATTTTAATTAAAAGCCCTAAAAATTTTTTATACCTATTGCTATTCATAATAATTTCAATAGGGTGTTAGCACTTTTTTAGGGCCAATTTTTTTAATGAGTTTGTTAAATATTAGTTTGTTGCAAAAGGTAAATTTTTTGGCACGTTAGGCGCAACTCCCCATCGGTTTGATGTCCAGGCTGGATTTGTATTGTACAATCCGTTCATTCCAAAACTCAAGCTGTAAGCATTATAGCCCATAACTCTTAAACAAGCTGTAACAATTGCTGAGGTTTGTCCTGTGTAGCAATAGTTAACTATTTTTGTAGTCGGATTTGGGTCAAGGTTTAAATAACTGTTGTCAGCCAACAATAATGGACTAATTCTGTAAGCATTTTTAATATGTCCAAAGGCGGCATAATCTGCAGCAGAGAAATAGTTGTGCACAAAATAATTGGCCGGTGTATTCAATACTTCTGTTCCGGTAACTGTTTTAAAACCTTCGGCAACAACTGCTTCAATACGACTTTTATAAATTGCTGCTCCATCTGTTGATAAAGTTGAAATTACAGGATTTGTGAATACCAAATTTGTTGGAGCTGTATCATAAGACCAATTTGCGTGACCTTTAGCTTCTTCGGCACCAATTTTTCCGTTCCATGCCCCAGCGGTTGTTGCATTCCAACCAGACATTCCCCATTTTAAGGCTTGTGTATTTCTAAAGCCATACATACGCAACAATGCCGTTCCATAACAAGCTGTTTGTCCGGTGTAACATACCATTAAAATTGGTTTTGTTCCTGCCAATGCGCCTTCTGCCAAGATATTCGCGAAAGCAACGTTTTTAGCACCTGTGATATGTTTTGCTGCAAAGTCTGCGGCACTTCTTATGTCAACGATGTAGTATTTAGCTAAAAATGCTGGTAAATCTGCTTCTAGAGGCGCTCCCTGAACAAAGCTTACCCCATCTGGCGATGTTACGATTTTATCAATGTCAAGATTATTGGCTAACATATGATCTTTCATTAGGGTAAATGCCGGTGTTGTATTTACGGCAGCATCATCACCTTTGTCACAAGATGTTAAAAAAAGTGTCGGAATTAATAAAAGTCCTATTAGTATTAATGATAGTTTTTTCATAATTTGTTTGTTTTGTTTATAATGATATTATTTGGTGTTAATTATTCTACGATTGGGAAATTTTTAATTTCTTTAGCTGAAAAACCATCCCACCCTTTTTCAACCAATATTGCATTCATAAAGCTGTTGGAGCCATAAGCCAAGTTAGAAACATCATAGCCCAATAGGTGCAAATACGCAACTACGTAAGCTGCAGCTTGTCCAGTGGCACAATTAATCAGAACTTTTTTATTTGTAGAAATTGTATAAAGGCTTGTTGCAGATGAAAGTGAAGCTTTAGGCTCGTATCTTACAGCGCCCTCTATGTGTCCAAAATTATATTTTTCTTCATTTACATAGTTGACAATGTAAAATGCAGTAGGATTTTTAAATACCGAGTCTGTTTTAACGATAAATTCGCTGTAAGGTTTTGCAAAAGCACCTCTTAAACGTTCATTTAAGATTTCTTTTGGGTCGGTTTTCCCGGTTTTAAGTATCGGCACCTGGCCAATAGCAGGCATTTCATTTGGTGTTGTCTGCAATTTGCCGGCATAAAGATTTGTCGAATTTTTAACCCACATTTTTTCAGCAAATTCATCGGACCAAGAACTCATTCCCCATTTCAAGCTATAAGCATTGTTATAGCCTGCAAGTCTCAATAAACTTGTGTAATAAGCTGCAGCTTGGCCTGAATAACATACAATTGTTATTTTGTCAAAATTTGCCGGTGTGATTTTTTTTTCGAAATAATTCAGCAATTCAGCTGGAGCAACATTTACGGAATTTTTTATATGTCCGTAGGTAAACCAACTTTCAGTTCTGGTATCAATCACCAAATACTTTTTATTGGCTAAGTTGTCTTTAATTTC
>CAZBGP010000146.1:0-5430 GCA_964491495.1 uncultured Lutibacter sp.
TGCCGATGAAATTGTAACGGTGGTGGAAAACTACCTGCAACATCCCGATAAATATAATCAGCAAGCCACAATGGCCATGGATTGGTCAAGGCAGTTTACGATGGAGAAATTTGAGGAGGAGATTGGGAAGATAATTGAGCCAATAAAAAAGTTTAAAGTTTAAAGTTTAAAGGCTAAAGGTTAAAGTGTTGTCAGTTGTGAGTTGAAAATAGTTTCGTTTGCAAAGCAAAAATCCTTCATTAAATATTTAAAATCATCAATATTATATTGTAAATAAAAAAACCTTTATCGTAAGTATAATATTTCAAAAGCGTTAAAAATTTTTGAAGCCTTGGAGAAAATTTAGCTTTTGAAATATGGTTTTTAAAGAGCGGTTTTTTCAACCGATCTTTAAAAAATACCTGACGAGAAAGTGCCTTTTCTTTTGGTTCGTTTTCTTTGGGCAAGCAAAGAAAATGAACAAAAATATGAATGGAATTTCAAAATACACACCCCTAACCCCTCTCTAGAGGGGAGTTATCATGGGGTTCATTCAGAAATTTGATTTTTAATTTTGTGAAAAGAAAATTCAAACATGGTAATAACAACAAATCAAAGAAGACCGGTCATATGATTTTTTTCGTAGTAAAATATTTAATTTTTTAGCGGTGGCTGACGTAGCAACCCAAAGAGCCAAGCGCCGGATGAAGCGGCTGGAAAGGCGGTCTGGGTGGGGCGGAGCGTAAAGAAAACAGCTGGTAGCTGTTTTTAGCGAATGAGCCAGCCGGCGCGTTGGTAAAAATTCAATTCATTTTACAGAAAAAGATCAGTAGACTAGATTTTTTGTTTCTTTTTCATCAATGGAAAAAGAAAAGAAATAATAATTGAACTTATAATCATTCATTAAGTATTCCAGGCAAAAATCCAAAATCGTAATCCCGATAGCTATCGGGACGTAAATCAAAAATAAAAACCTACTCCACCCGCTTCATCAACGCCATATAAAACCCATCAAACCCAGATTTTGCAGGAGAAACTTTATGTTCCTTCTCAAATTCAAATTCAGGATGATTTTTCAAAAACCCATGCACCTGTTTTTCATTTTCAGATGGAAAAATAGAGCAGGTGGCATACACCAATTTACCGCCCGGTTTCACCAATTGTGAATAATTCTCCAATATCTCGGCCTGTGTTTTAATGATGTTCTCCACAAATTCAGGTTCCAGTTTCCACTTGCTGTCCGGATTCCTGCGCAATACCCCGATACCGCTGCAAGGCGCATCGATCAGAACGCGGTCGGCGGTGCCTTTCATTTTCTTCATCACTTTAGGCGAATCAATTTCTTTGGTGGTAATGTTAAACACACCGGCCCTGCGGGTTCTTATTTTTAGCTTGCGCAGTTTGCTTTCATAAATATCGGTGGCGATGATCTGTCCTTTATTTTCCATAATAGCGGCAATGTGCAGCGATTTTCCGCCGGCACCGGCACAGGTGTCAATCACCCGCATTCCCGGTTTTACGTCTAAGTATTCCGCAACCAGTTGCGAAGAGGCATCCTGCACTTCAAAAAAGCCCAGTTTAAAGACCTCTGTTTTAAAAACATTGGCACGTTCAACCAGTTTTAAGGCATTGGTATAGCCTTGGATAAATTCCGTTTCAATGCCTTCATCCATCAATTTTTTTTGAAGGTTGGCTTTGGTGGTTTTGAGGGTATTGGTGCGCAAAATAACGTCGGCCTGCTCATTCAACTGATGAATTTCTTTGGTCCACTGCGCTTCGCCCAATTCTTTCACGCCCATCTCATCCAGCCAGTCAGGAATGGATTCTTTAAAAACGCGTACTTTCTGAAGTTCGTCGAATTTTCCTTTGATCCGTCTTTCCGGAACGCCCTGCAGCTGATTCCACTCAGGCAATTTAACGCCTTTTAAGATGGCCCATACCGAAAAGTTTTTCCATACATTTTCGGTGGTATAATGTTCTTTTGTTCCTGCAATCTCGTTGTACAATCGTTTCCAGCGCACCATTTCATAAATGGTTTCCGCAACAAACTTTCGGTCCCTTGCACCCCAGCGGGCATCGCGTTTCAACGCTTTTTCAACCGCCTTGTCGGCATATTCTCCTTCATTGAATATCGACTTCACAGAGTCGATAACCGTAAATACTAAATTTCGATGTAATCTCATTATAAAAAATTATGGCCGCAAAGATAGGGAAAAGTTGAAAGTTAAAAGTTGAAAGTTAAAAGTTTAAAGGCTAAAGGCTAAAGTTCAAAGTTAAAAACACAAATTAATCGCAATTAACTCCCCTCTGGAGAGGGGCTAGGGGTGTGTAAAATATGTTGAAGAGAACAACAAATCTTGATTTGAACTTGTTTCGGGAGCCTTCGAATCATACGTCATCCCGAACTTGTTTCGGGATCTGTTGTGGTGATGTACTAATCAAGATTTGAACTCCCTTTCAAAAGATGCTGAACAGAACTACAAATGATGCTTTAAAGTACGGCACTTACAGATGCTGAACCAAGTTCAGCATGACGCGGTGTTAAATCAAGTCTAGCAATCCAACATCCAGCAATCACAAATCGTACATCGTACATCGTAAATCCAAAATCATAAATCAAAAAATCCTTACCTTCGTCTTTTCAAAAAACCAAATGTCGATCAACAATTTAAACACATCAATATCCTATTTAAAAGGCGTGGGTCCTTCAAGGGCCGATTTGCTGAAATCGGAACTGGGCATCCGCACATTTGGTGATTTGTTGAATTTTTTCCCGAACAGGTACATCGACCGTTCCCAGTTTATGATGATCAGCCAGCTGCAGCAAAACAGCTCGGAAATTCAGGTGTTGGGAAAAATAACCGAACTTCGAACCGTGCAGCAGGCAAAGGGAAGTCGGTTGGTGGCTACTTTTGCCGATGAAACCGGCACGATGGAACTGGTGTGGTTCAGGGGCGTAAAATGGATTAAAGAGTCCATAAAAATAAACACGCCGTATGTGATCTTTGGAAAAACAAATTATTTTAAGGGCTTGTTTTCGATGCCGCATCCCGAAATGGAATTGCTGGCCGATTACAACAAAAGCCTGCGCACTGCCATGCAGCCCGTATATCCTTCTACAGAAAAACTCGTGAACAAAGGCGTGACCAACAGGGTGATTTCCAAAATGATACAAAGCTTATTTGAAGAGTTACACGCGAATTTTAAGGAAACGCTTTCTGCGGATGTCATTGAAAAATTAAAACTCATTTCAAAAAATGAAGCCTTGCTGAACATTCATTTCCCAGGAAATCAGGAACTGCTGACCAGGGCACAGCACCGACTTAAATTTGAGGAGTTCTTTTTTATTCAGTTGCAATTGCTTCGGAAGAAATTGATCAGAAAATCCAAATTTAAAGGCTATCCTTTTCTGAAAGTGGGGGATTATTTCAATCATTTTTACAAAAACAACCTGCCTTTCGAACTGACCAACGCGCAGAAACGCGTGCTGAAGGAAATAAGGAAAGATATGGGCTCCAATGCCCAGATGAACCGATTGCTTCAGGGCGATGTGGGATCGGGAAAGACCATTGTGGCACTGCTCACCATTTTGATTGCGCTGGACAACGGATTCCAGGCCGCCTTTATGGCACCCACCGAAATTTTGGCCACCCAGCATTACAATGCCCTGACCAATTTGTTGCAGGGGATGAACGTGAACGTAAAACTGCTCACGGGCTCCACCAAAACCAAAGAACGAAAAATACTGCACGAACAGCTGGAATCGGGCGAACTGCACATATTAATAGGAACGCACGCGCTGATTGAAGACAAGGTGAAGTTTAAAAACCTGGGCATTGCCATTATTGATGAGCAGCACCGTTTTGGGGTGGAACAGCGCTCCAGGCTTTGGAAAAAGAACTTATTGCCGCCACATGTGCTGGTGATGACGGCCACCCCGATACCCCGCACGTTAGCGATGAGCCTCTATGGTGATCTGGATATTTCGGTGATCGACGAACTGCCGCCCAACCGAAAAGAGGTGGTCACTGCCCACCGTTATGATGCAAACCGGCTGTCGGTATTTAAATTTATGAAGGAAGAAATTGCCAAAGGCCGGCAGGTATATGTGGTGTATCCGCTGATTAACGAATCAGAAGCGATGGACTACAAAGATTTGATGGATGGCTATGAAAGCATTACGCGCGAATTTCCAAAACCACATTATCAGATCAGCATTGTGCACGGACAAATGAGGGCCGAGGACAAGGCCTATGAAATGCAGCGTTTCCAAAAGGGCGAAACCCAGATTATGGTGGCTACCACGGTGATTGAGGTGGGGGTAGACATTCCCAATTCGAGCGTAATGGTGATAGAAAGCGCCGAGCGTTTTGGCCTGTCGCAACTGCATCAATTGCGAGGAAGGGTCGGCCGCGGGGCAGAACAAAGCTATTGCATTTTAATGTCAAGCTTTAAATTGTCCGACGATGCAAAAGTGCGACTAAAAACGATGGTCGATACCAGTGACGGATTTAAAATTGCGGAAGTGGATTTAAAACTGAGGGGACCCGGGAATTTGATGGGCACGCAACAAAGCGGCATCCTGAACCTGAAAATCGCCGATTTGGTGAAAGATGCCGGCTTGTTAAAAACGGCAAGAACGATGGCGATAGAATTACTCGACAAAGATCCCGATTTAAATGCGCCGGAAAATAGATTTATCAGGGTTGCGTATATGGAATTAAGCAAAGACAGCACGCTGTGGGCAAACATCAGCTAACAAAGAAGGGTTTCTAAGAAGTTAATTTTATTGAGATGAATTTAATTGCCAACTACAGCTTCAATTCCATTTCTTAGTTTAACTTTTCAGAAACCCTTTAAGAACAATAAAACAAATCAATCAATCAATCAATAATATATTTTTAAAACCAAGGATATTTTACTTTTTTACACCTTGATTATTTTCTAATTGCCTATGCTACAATAATACGATTTACTTTTCTAGGCAACTGTTAAAGAAACTATAAATTTATCCTGAACTTTGTTCAGGATCTGCCAATACTGCTTCAAATTATAATTTGAACTCCCTTTCAAAACAACCAACTCAGAAACACCTGTAGAACCGAGTCATTGCGAGGCGTTATTGAGCGCTAGCGAGAGAACAACGCGGCAACCTGTTGTGAACTATCGAAATGTCCCTAAAAAACCTGTTCTGAACTAACGAAATCTCTTAAGAAACCCGTTATCAAAGGCGCTATCCGCGTTACAAACGCTACAATTTATAGGCTAATTTATTAGGTACTCGTCGCAGACGAGCACCAGAGCGCATGTATATAAAGTTAAAAGTTTAAAGGCTAAAGTTAAAAATATAAGTTAACCGCGATTAACTCCCCTCTAGAGAGGGGCTAGGGGTGTGTAAAATATGTTGAATAATACAGCGCATTATAATTTGAACTTCCATTCAAAAGATGC
>CAZBGP010000147.1:0-5384 GCA_964491495.1 uncultured Lutibacter sp.
TTCGCTGACACTTTTTAAATAAATTTTATAGTTTTCTTTGAAATAGAAAAAATAAAAGCGGTCATTCAAAAAATAATGATTTAATGAATTAATAATATTATGGGAATATTTTCCGTGTTTAAATTTTGTCAGTTTGTTATTTACCAAGTCAATGGCTGTAATATCATTGGTGCCGTTCACTAATAAAGATTTTTTATAAATTATTGGGTTTGGAAAATTGACCAAATTAATTAGGTCACTAGTCCCTAAATAACTCCAAGTTTTCAATTTAAAATTGTATTTCCATACTTCATTGTTAAAATACATTTCCGTCTTGTTAAAATCGTCAATGCTTTTACCGTTAAAAAAATAGGCGTTATCGTTGTCTAAAATATACAATCCGTCAAAAGTTCCCTTGGGAACTTCTTTAGAATTAACCGGACCGATGGTTTCCCACTCCAATAAATCGGTATCAAAATAGGTGAAAAAATTTCTTGCACTCCAAAAACCATAACCGCCATACCTTACAATTTTATCATCATAAACAAAGATGTTAGAACTGATTTGCATTTTGTGGTTAAAAGAATTGTCTATTCGCTTAATCGTATCATTCTGCAATTTGTAAACAATTCCTCCATGATTATGTACAAAATAATAGTTTGAATTCACCAACACCGGTTTAGCGCCCATAAATTCAAATTGCGGGTCAACAACCATTTTTACGCTGTCCATTTCAAAAGTTTCCAGATCAATTTTTTTGTAGTAATCCTTAAAAAAAACATAGATGGTATTGTTCACGCTGTCCAGCGACGTGTGGGATATTTCTTGAAGTTTACCAATATAAACCGATTGCGCAAAAATCAGCGTTGAAAATAAAATAAAAATTGCGGTTAAAATCCTTTTCTTTAGCATAGTAAGTCAAATATACAAAAAAAATAAAGTTTGTGAGATAAAAAAAATAATCATCTCATTATAATGCGAGATTGTGTTTTAACGAAACGATGTTTTTAAATTCGCATTATTCAATTGGTTTTAAAACATTTAAATTTATGAAAAAGATTTTACTTATTACCATTAACCAAATTCGACAGAAAAACACCCAAATTGCAATCATTGGTTTACTGATTCTTTTTGTAATGATTTCTAGCCTTTATTTGATGTACACCGTTTTTAGCAACATTTAAAGGTTCGCTTAAAATAAAAAAAGACTATGAAAATCGACGATGGAAGATTGCAATTAAACAAAAGAAAAAGAAAAAAACTGCCCTCAAACAATTATTGGGGGTAGTTTATTAAATTACTATTCAACCTTAGAAAATTAAAAAAGCACTTTAGAAAATAAAATAAGCACAAGTGAAAATAAAATAAGCACTTGTGCTTCTAAAAAAGTACAAGTGTTTATTTAAGTTATTTTTATGAGGTTTTTAAATCCTGCTTTGGTACGTATATAAATCATAATACCTGCCTTGTTTGGCGATCAATTCTTCGTGGCCACCCTGCTCAACAATATATCCGTTTTCAATCACCAAAATTTGATCCGCTTTTTGAATGGTACTTAGCCTGTGCGCAATTACAAAAGTGGTTCTGTCTTTCATCAAAATATGTAAACTTTTCTGGATAAAAGATTCACTTTCCGTATCCAAATTTGAAGTGGCTTCATCTAAAATAATGATTTTAGGATCTGCAAGCAAAGCCCTTGCAATGGTAATTCGCTGACGTTGGCCACCCGATAATTTAACGCCACGTTCGCCAATTACGGTATCCAACCCGTCTTCAAAACGGTCCGTAAATTCGTTCACATAAGCACCTTTTACGGCTGCCAGCAACTGTGCTTCCGTGGCATTTGGCCTTGGAAACAAAATATTTTCGCGAATGGTGCCTTCATACAAAAAATCGTCCTGAAGCACCACACCCAAATGACTTCTGAAACTGCTCAAATTTACGGTGGACAAATCGATGCCATCAACGGTAACTTTTCCTTCCGAAGGATTTAAAAAGGAGGCCGCCAATCCGGCAATCGTAGTTTTTCCTGAACCTGAAGAGCCCACCAAAGCCGTGACACTTCCTGATGGCGCTTTAAATGAAATATGGTGCAGCACTTCCTTGCTTTTTTCGTAGCTGAAAGACACATCTTTAAAAACCATATCACCAACAATATCATCCAAAACCACCGTTCTGGTTTCCGGATTGTCTTCTTCGGTCATTTCCATCAATTCCTGGGTACGATCAAGTCCCGCCATCGCTTCCGTTAACTGGCTGCCAATATTGCTCATTTGCACAATTGGGGCAATCATAAAGCCCAAAAACAGCGTAAACGACACAAATTCACCAATGGTCATGGTGTTATTCATAATAAAATAACCGCCAATTCCCATAATGCCTGCAGAAGCCAATCCGAGCAAAAAAGTGGAAGAACTTGTAATTAACGCTGTGGCCGTCAAGCTCTTTTTCACATTCAAAAACAAACGCTCTACGCCTTCTTCAAAAGTTTTATTTTCCTGATTTTCAGCATTAAAACCTTTTATAACCCGAACACCGTTTAAGGTTTCGGTTAACCTGCCCGTAACTTCAGCATTAATTTTTCCGCGATCCCTAAAAATAGGACGGATATAACCAAACGCTTTTAAGGCCACAATTGCAAAAATGGCAACTGGCACCAACACAAAAAAGGTCATTAAAGCATTGATTTTTATTAAAATCACCAAAGAGATTACGGCGGTAATCGATCCGCCAACCAATTGCACCAAACCGGTTCCCACCAAATTTCGCACGCCTTCAACATCATTCATTACACGGGAAACAAGTGCGCCCGATTTGTTATTGTCAAAAAAACTGATGGGTAGCGTAAGGAGTTTCTTTTGCACTTTTGCTCGTAAAACAGAAATTAAATGCTGGGCTTCAACACTTAACAAACGCGTTAAAGAGAAAGAGCTCACCGCCTGAATAAGGATAGAAACACAAACAACCACCAGCAATATTGTTAAAGTCGAAACATCGCGTGAAGGAATTACATCATCAATCAAGGTTTTACTGGCATAAGGAAGCACCAAAGCCGCCAAACTTTTGACAATGATTAAAACAATCCCCAATAATATAATTTTTTTCCGAGGCCAAATAAATTCATTAAAGGCCCATTTGTAAGAAACTTTTGTTTTGCTCATAACATTTTTTTAAACCAATATCACGCCAAAATATTTTAGGTGACAATAAGGCAGTTGTCTTTTAGTTGAAACTGTATTGTGCATATATAAGCAAATAAACTTTAAACAAATAAATAGTTAAGCATATTTTTCGTAAATTTAGGTAGATTTCCGCAAACAAAGAAAAATGGCTTTTATAGATTATTATAAAATATTAGGCATTGATAAAAGTGCTTCCGCTGGTGATATTAAAAAAGCCTATCGAAAATTGGCCAGAAAATACCACCCCGATTTAAATCCTTCTGATAAGGAAGCCGAGCGGAAATTCAAAGAAATTAATGAAGCCAACGAAGTGCTGAGCGATCCCGAAAATCGAAAAAAATATGATGAACACGGAAAAGACTGGAAACACGCCGAGGAATTTGAAAAAGCAAAACAACAGCAGCGACAGTACCAGGGAAGCGGAAGACAAAGTCCGTTTGGTGATTTTGGCGGCGGCGATTACTCCGACTTTTTTGAATCGATGTTTGGCGGACGATCTTCATCAAGAGGCGCCAGCGGTGGTGTAAAATATAGGGGACAAGACCTCAACGCTGAATTGCACCTTAACCTGACCGAGGTTTACGAAACCCACAAACGAACTTTAACGATTAACGGGAAAAATATCAGGCTAACCATTCCCGCCGGAGTTAAAAATGGACAGATCATAAAAATTAAAGGGCACGGCGGCGAAGGCATCAATGGCGGTCCGAAAGGCGATTTGAACATTACATTTTCCATCGAAAATAACACCAAATTCAAATTGGACGGCGACAATTTACACACAACAGTCGACTTGGATTTGTATAAAGCCATCTTGGGCGGAGAAATTACCGTGGATACTTTTGACGGAAAAGCAAAACTAAAAATTGCGCCGGAAACACAAAATGGCACAAAAGTTAAATTGAAAGGAAAGGGATTTCCCGTTTATAAAAAAGAAGGCTCTTTTGGCGATTTATACATTACTTACCAAATAAAAATGCCCAAAAACCTTACGGAAAAAGAAAAACAGTTGTTTGCCGAACTTGCTAAATTAAGAACGCCATGAGCAAAGAAAAATTTATACCGCTTCAAAAATTATGCGAATTATACAAGATTGAAATGTCATTCTTCAGCAGTTTAAATGAAATTGGCTTAATCCAAATTACCAATATTGAAGAATCATACTACATCCATCAGGATAAAATAACCGATATTGAAAAAATGATTCGGATGCATTTGGATTTGGAAATAAATATTGAAGGAATTGATATCGCTTTTAATTTATTGCAAAAAATAGATGAACTGGAAAATGAATTGAACACCATAAAAAATAGGTTACGGATTTATGAAAACTGACTTTTAGAAGAAAATTAGCAACCAAAACAACATAAAATGGAGGAATTTAAGCAAAAAAGATTCTTTAATTCAAAAAGAGTTGAATTTGAAATCGACGGGATCACTTTTTATTCGGGAAATTTTTTAAACGCCAAAGAAATTTTTATTCCTTTTGACGACATTCTCCCTGATGCCATTACAAGGGAAACTAAAACCAGCAGGCTTTTTCTATGGATTACAATAGCTTCAGGATTAATTTTGAGCTTAGCTTTATGGGATATTTTTAAAATTCCCTTTGCCGTTTATATGGTTGTGGTGTTCTTTTCTGGATTGCTTTTCGCAATTTTTTTATTGCTCACAATTTTCAGCAGAAAATACATGTTGTACATCACCACATTAAGCGGGTATTTAATAGATTTTTATGATAAAAATCCGAATAAGGAAGTTATGTCGGTATTCCTGGAAACACTTAAATCAAAAACCTTCGCTTATCTGAAAGAAAAGTATGCCGTTATCGATATCGATTTGCCTGTTGAAAAACAAATTGAAAACTTAAATTTTCTGAAAGAACGCAATGTAATTACCGAAAAAGAATATGAAGAATTGAAAGAAAAATTGAAAAATATCAATATTGATGTAAAGGGTTTTAAATTTTGAAAAACTCCAATGACGATTCCACAAATACCTCAATTCAATCTTTTAAAAAGAAATAAAAAATGATTCTCGACCATAAATTTAATTTGGGATTTTTCCCCACTCCCCTGCATCACCTAAAAAATCTTTCGAAAAAATATGCGCCATATCATATTTTTATCAAACGAGATGACCAAACCGGACTTGCTTCTGGAGGAAACAAAACCAGAAAACTTGAATATTTAATTCAGGAAGCGCTAAATAATGGATGCGATA
>CAZBGP010000148.1:0-484 GCA_964491495.1 uncultured Lutibacter sp.
GCTTTGGCCATTGCTTCAGATAATTGCAGCACCCCTATAATTACACAAAGCCCTGCTGCTGGCACTCCAATTACCGGTCAAACAACGATAACTTTAACGGCTACTGACAGTTCAAATAATAAGAGTACATGTACTTTTGAAGTTATTCCTACGGACAATCAACCACCAACTGCTGTCTGTAAAAATATTATCGTTAATTTAAGTCCATCTGGAACCGTTAATATTAATGCTATAGATTTAGATAATGGATCACATGATAATTGTGGAATTGCCCAAAGGACTGTATTTCCTAATTCGTTTAATTGTAGTAATGTAGGTACAAATACTGTTATATTGACGGTATTTGATGATGCAGGCAATAGCGATAGTTGTACTGCGATAGTCACAGTTGTTGACAATACGCCGCCAATAATGCTGTGTAATAATTATGTTGTTGTTGTTGACCCTATTACCAGGGTAGCTACAATAAACACTTCTGATGTTG
>CAZBGP010000148.1:494-2348 GCA_964491495.1 uncultured Lutibacter sp.
CCATAAAAACCAAAAATCCTTTTAATGTTGGGAATGTTGATAATGGATCAAATGATGTTTGTGGAATTGCATCTTTAACAGTATCACCAAGTGTATTTGCAGAAGACCCCAATGGCGATGTTTACACAACAACTGCCACATTAACTGCGGTTGACGTTAATGGTAATACGAGCACTTGCGTCGTGAATATAACAATTGAGCCACCGGTTAACCAGAATACTTATTTAACAGGCGTCATTATAGACCCTGTTCCAACGAACCCTCAGCCACCAAGTGCGCTTATAGAAGCAACGGCTTGTCCAGGTAGTTTATTTGATCCAAAAGACGTTGAATTTACATTAAATGCTATAGGCACTTATAACTTACAAGCTTCGGATGTTTTACATTGGGAGTATTCTGAAGATAATGGTGAAACATGGACTGTAATACCAGGTACTTCAGGAACATTAACCTATATACTAAATAACATAATAAAAAACACTTTTGTGCGTCTCAGTATTAAGGATGCTGACGAACCTTTAATCATACAATCATCTGCAACAGCTTTTGTAAGATTCTTGCCGCCAGATGAGCCACCAATTATTGTTGACTCTTATAATCCTGATGATACTAATGATCTTGATCCATTTAATATGTGTCTAGGTGAATCTGTAGCTATAGTTGCCGAAAGCTTTTTTGATCAGCCGAGCGGTCAATTTGGAGAAGGAGGTAAATTTAATAGTGCCCAGCCTGACGGATGGCGTGTAGATGGTATAGATAATAATTTCCCCGCAGCTAGTAGTAGTGGAGCTCAAGGTCGATGGGGTGAAGCAACCGATAATGGAAAAGCGTATAGCGGAATCGATTATGGCTCTAGTGATGGTACAAAACGTGCTATTGCACATGGAGTAGGTTATTCGACAACTCTTGAGACACCAGTCTTTAGCACTATAGGAATGACTTCAGCCGAAGCAATTCTTAGTTTTGCCACAAGTTTCTACTTTTGTAATGGAGGTTATGGAGATATTAAATTATCTTTTGATTCTGGAAAAACTTATACTCAAACATTAACTACACTAGAGGGATTAAACTTTACTTCAGGTAATGCAACATCTGTAATTTTAACAACAGGAGCGCCCGGAAATGCTTATATGGGCACTACTAATGATGTAATGGTTCCTGCAACAATAAATTTAGGACAATATGTAGGGTTATCTGGTTTAAGAGTTAAATTTACTTTTTACGGAGGCTCAACTCATTGTGGAAATATTACAAAAACAACTTTTCCTAACCCTAACAATGTAAATAGTAATAAAACAAGAATTCTTGCGAGTGGATGGTCTATTGATGATGTTGGTTTTGCCTTTTCCCAAGTAGATGATGAATTAGAATGGACAGATGAAAATGGTACTGTTATACAAGTTGGTACTACTGCAACCGTAACACCTGTAACTCCAGGAATTAGAAGATATGGCGTAACTACCCTTATTAATGGATGCAGAACGGATGATGATACTGGAACAAATTTTATTAATATAAGAACAAGTTTAGCCTATGCAGGTGAAGATTATTTGCCCGTTTCCGGTAATTGCGGTGAAGCCACGTTAAAATTAAACGCCTACGACAATACAAAAAAAGCACTTGAAAATTATGCTAAAGGCGCATGGAAAAATAACCTTTATGTGGTGCCTGCAAATGCAAGTGAAGATTTTGTTGGAACAGGTGTTACCGGAGTATGGTCTATTGTAAGCTCTGTTCTAACTTCGACATGCGGCAGTCTTGCAACTTTTTCCAGTAATACAGATCCAGATGCCATTTTTACGGGAAATCCGGGTACTTATAAATTAAGATGGACCCTTACCAACGGATGTTTTG
>CAZBGP010000148.1:2358-5376 GCA_964491495.1 uncultured Lutibacter sp.
CGGAAATGACTACGTTACTTTCAAAAATAATTATAATTTAAATGGAGATTTCAGCATTGAAACTTGGGTAAAACCAAATTCCGTAACTGGCACGCAAACTGTTTTTTCAAGAAAAGATGCTGATGATAATACCAATGGCTATGATTTAAGTATTGTAAACGGACAAGTTCGGTTTAATTGGTATGCTGGTGCGAGCAATGGCTCAATCAGCGCCAGTAATAATATTGGAATAAATAGATGGTATCATTTAGCAGTAACTTTTAACGGTTCGTATAAACTTTATATAGACGGAATTGATGTGGGTACAATTTCTGGCAGTACTTCCGCACCAGCTCTTACGGGAAATAATATTGAAGCACTTTTGGGTGCTATGTATCAAGTGTTACCAAAAGAACCTACAAATTATTATTATGGATGGGTTGATGAATTAAAAATATGGAATAAGGCACTTTCAGTAGAGCATATAAGACAAATGATGAATCAAGAAATTGACGAACTGGGAGCAGATGTTGGCGGTGTTATAATACCTAACAAAATTTATGGTCCTGACAATGATAATAATGGTGTTGAAGATAACCCTTTGTTTTGGAATAACTTACAAGGATATTACCGAATGAATATTGTTTGTGGCGATATGTCACCATACAAAAAAGGCGTAAATGGCAGACTTAGAAATATCACTTCTAGCCAGGAGCAATCGGCGCCAATACCTTATACTTCAACAATTACCGGTGTTTGGGATAATAAGGACACATGGAATAATAAAACTATATGGACTACCAAATATGTCTGGGACGTGCCAAATAGCAACGGTGTAAATGGAGCGCCAATAGATTGGAATATTGTAAGAACTGGACATAATGTTATATCCAATACGCAAGATGTTACATTATTAGGTTTGCTTGTTGATGCCAACAAATTAACAATTACAAGCGCAGGAACGCAAGATGAAAACATTCCTGGTCATGGTTTATGGATTACCCATTACCTAAAATTAAATGGCATTATAGATTTGGTGGGCGAATCACAGTTGGTACAGAAAAGATATGGTTTTTACATTGATCATGATAACAAACCTTTGACTGAAGACATATTCTACTCATCTCAAGTAAACGAAAGTATTTTTGATGCAGCCAGTTCCGGATATATAGAACGTGATCAGCAAGGAACTTCTAATTTGTATAATTATAATTATTGGAGTTCTCCCGTAGGAGCCCAAAACATAACTGCCAATAATATGCCATTTACTTTATTAAATAATAAATTTGACGGCACAACAACATCTGCACCTAAAACAATAAATTGGCTGGCTAGCGGCTACAATGCATCGCCTTCAAATCCAATATCCATTCCAGAATATTGGTTATGGTCTTATGAAAACTTTGTATCAAATACCTATTCAAAATGGGTTAAATTATATAAAAACACACAAATTAATGTAGGGCTAGGCTATAGCATGAAAGGAAGCGGTAGTGCTAAATCTTATCAAAACTATACATTTACAGGTAAACCAAACAACAATACTATTACTAGCCCTATAAACATTGGTAATGATGCTTTAATTGGAAACCCATATCCATCTGCAATTGATGCCCGAGAGTTTATTAAAGATAATATACCATTAAAAGACACTGATGGATCCGAATCTCCTGCCAATGTAGGAACTACAGGAAGTATTGACGGAACACTTTATTTCTGGATTCATTATACCTCAAATTTCACTCATATTTTAAGAGATTATCAAGGTGGATACGCCACTTATAATTTAGGAGGTGGTGTTCCACCTGCAATATCAAAATTAACCACAACAGATGGTTATGAAATAAGTGGTACAGGCTCTTCCATTTTAATACCTGGGAATTATATCCCAGTGGCTCAAGGGTTTTTTGTGCATTCTGCAGATACGTATAGATTATCTGATCAAATTAAATTTCAGAATAACCAAAGAGTTTTCCAAAGAGAAACCACTGATAATTCTTCTGATGGATCGCAATTTTTGAAATCTAGTAATACTAAAAATACGAAAAGTAGTTCAACGCCAACTATTGATGAAACTGCTATTAAACGTCTAAGGCTTCAAATTAAAACTCCTGAAGGTACTAGAAGACATTTGTTGTTAGCATTTACACCTGACAATTCAGCGTCAGATGGATTTGATTATGGTTATGACGCTAAAGTTTTTGAAACCTTGCCTAATGATATTCTGTTTATGATTGATAATGAAAAATTTGTGATTCAGGGAGTTGGGGCATTCGATGAGACTAAAAAGTATCCTATAGGTATATTCTTAACTACTAAAGGTTATGTTAAAATATCTGTAATTGCTCTCGAAAATATGGATGAAAATATAACTGTACATATTAAAGATAAATTTACGGGGAAAACGCACAATATTACCCATCAACCTTTTGAGATTGAATTGGAATCGGGAGAATATTTAGACAGGTTTGCTTTGGTTTTCAAAATGATTAAATTGGTGGCAACTGATGTTACATCGGGCGTGTTGGAAGTAGCACCAGATATTGAAGACCATAATTATCAAGTCTTTATGAACAATACCATAGCCGAATTGCAAATAAAAAACAATGGCACCGATGAAATACGAAGCATCACCCTTTTCAATATATTAGGACAAACCATGATTACTTGGAACAAAGAACTTAACAGAAGAATCATCTCATTACCTGTAAAACTGGCAACAGGTGTTTATATGGTTCAAATAAATACCATAAATGGAATAATTTCAAAAAGAATTATTATTAAATAGAGATAATCTTTAATTTTGCTATACGGAGTTCTGGGCGATACAAAGAATAGTTCTGATTACAATTATTAAGATAGTGATTTTATTATGAAATCACATTTAAAATAGATGAGAAGTAAAATTTTGACATATTTATGTTGTGCGGTTATGCTGTTATCAAGTGTCTCTGTTTTTGCTGAGAAAGATCCTCCACCGCCAGAAAATCAACCGCCACCGGTTGGATTGCCCATAGACGGTGGCTTTTCTTACCTATT
>CAZBGP010000149.1:0-5361 GCA_964491495.1 uncultured Lutibacter sp.
AACTGAACCTGTTGTTTTTATTCGGACTTTCCGCACTCACCATTATTTTAAATGGCATCGCGCTTTCGGCCATTGCATTCCGCTTGGTGGAATTTGGTATAACACCTAATAGAATCGCAGTTTTAGGCGCCAATTTGCTGATATTCATCAACCTCATTTTAGTGGCCCATAAATTATTTTTGATCTTAAGAGGAAAATCCGAAGTGCAAAAAATTGAAAATGTAATTGCTGTATTTATACCCATTTACGGCATTTGGACAGCTTTGGTAACGTTTCTTTTTCCGTTGCTTTTTAATTTTAAATAATTAGGCGTTCCCCTGCGGGTCGGGCTTTTGCTACTCGCATTTTTTAGTTGTGAAAACAACTAAAAATGTGCTCAAACAGGTCGCGCAATCCCTAACGGAGCTTCAATTAACAATTAAAAATTGTAATATGATAATTTAGAATCCATCATTCATCATTCAAAATTCATTTTGCGTACTTTGCGTATTTTCTTTGCGTTTTTTTGCGGTTAAATGAAAATTGTTAATCGTTTTTTAAAGCTGCTTTTTTGAAGCGTTACAAATGTTTTTTATAAATTTTCGCACTTAATTCCCAAAATATTACGTAAATTTATGAGAAAAATATTTGGGAATTTCTCACAGATTTAAACATTTCTTTGAGTATATATAGGGTCTTGTTAAAAAACGATGGTCTTGTTTGTTGTTAAATAGCGTCTTTTTTGCTTCGCTTAATAGAAATATATTACTGTGATGATTATAAGTTTATCTTATAATTATATAGATTTTATAGTTTAAATTTATATGAAAATATGATTTCAAATATGTTAATTTGTAAAGATCAAAATTTTAAATAAGAAAAATATGGAAAATAGCAAAGCAACTAATGGAGGCGGTAAGTGCCCGTTTGTTCACGGAGCCAACACTGAGGTAAGTAACACCGTAATGGATTGGTGGCCAAAAGCACTAAATTTAGACATCTTACACCAACATGACACCAAAACAAATCCTTTTGGTGCCGATTTTAACTATGCTGAAGAATTTAAAAAGCTGGATTTAGAGGCAGTAAAAAAGGACTTAAAAGTATTAATGACAGACAGCCAGGACTGGTGGCCGGCAGATTGGGGACACTATGGTGGCTTGATGATACGTATGGCCTGGCACGTTGCAGGAACCTATAGAATTTCTGATGGACGTGGCGGAAGCAATACCGGAAATCAGCGTTTTGCACCGCTTAACAGCTGGCCCGATAACGTGAACCTTGACAAATCCCGCAGATTGTTATGGCCAATCAAGAAAAAATACGGCAATAAACTTTCGTGGGCCGATTTATTCATTTTAGCCGGTAATATGGCCTATGAATCTATGGGTTTAAAAACATTTGGATTTGCTGGAGGACGTGAAGATATTTGGCATCCCGAAAAAGATATTTACTGGGGATCAGAAAAAGAATGGCTGGCAGAAACTAAAAATCGTTATGACAATGATGAAAATCGTGATACGCTAGAAAATCCTTTGGCCGCTGTTCAAATGGGACTCATCTACGTAAATCCTGAAGGAGTCGATGGTATTCCTAATCCTTTGAGAACTGCCCAAGATGTGCGCACTACTTTTAAACGTATGGCGATGAATGATGAGGAAACTGTTGCACTTACTGCTGGAGGACATACGGTAGGTAAATGTCATGGTAATGGTGATGCTACAATTTTAGGCCAAAGCCCTGAGGGAGCTAATTTGGAAGATCAAGGTTTTGGATGGTTGAATCCTAAAGGGAAAGGTAATGCCGAAGATACTGTTTCAAGTGGACTTGAAGGTTCATGGACCACAAATCCTACCCGATGGGACAATGAATTTTTTAATTTATTGTTAAAATATGATTGGGAACTAAAGAAAAGTCCGGCAGGTGCGTGGCAATGGGAACCTGTTAATATTGCGGAAGAGGATAAACCATTTGATGCCCACATTCCAAACGTTCGCCGTAACCCAATTATGACCGATGCTGATATGGCCTTGAAAATGGATCCTGAATACCGTAAAATTTCAGAGCGTTTTCACAAAGATCAAGAATATTTTACGGAAGTTTTCGCCAGAGCCTGGTTCAAATTGACCCACCGCGACCTTGGCTCTAAAATGCGTTATCTAGGTCCAGATGCACCTCAAGAAGATTTAATATGGCAAGATCCTGTACCTGCAGTTGATTATACATTAACCGAATCGGAAATTGACGATTTAAAACAAACCTTATTAAACAGCGGATTGTCCAAAACAGAACTTATTAATACTGCTTGGGACAGTGCAAGAACGTTTAGAGGATCAGACTACAGAGGCGGAGCAAACGGAGCCAGAATTCGTTTGGCACCTCAAAAAGACTGGGCTGGAAATGAGCCTGAGCGTTTACAAAAAGTATTGAATAAGCTTACTGAAATTCAATCCAGCTTGCATAAAAAAGTAAGTATCGCCGATTTGATTGTCTTGGGAGGATCTGCTGCGGTTGAAAAAGCAGCTCAAGCTGCGGGCGTAAACATAACAGTGCCTTTTAGCGCAGGACGAGGTGATGCCACAGCTGAAATGACCGATGCTGATTCATTTGCAGATCTTGAACCATTGCACGATGCTTATAGAAACTGGGTGAAAAAGGACTATGAAGTGAAACCTGAAGAACTGATGCTTGACCGAACACAATTGATGGGGTTAACAGCTCCGGAAATGACAGTGCTTATAGGCGGAATGCGCGTTTTAGGTGCCAATTACGGAGGCTCCAAACACGGAGTATTCACTCAAAAAGAAGGCATATTAAGCAATGATTTCTTTGTGAACCTTACGGATATGAATTACTCGTGGAAGCCTGTTGCCAACAATCTTTACAATATAGTGGACAGAAAATCAGGAGTAACCAAATGGACTGCCACACGTGTTGACTTGGTTTTTGGTTCAAATTCCATATTGAGAGCTTATGCTGAAGTTTATGCACAAGATGATAACAAAGAGAAGTTTGTGCGCGATTTTGTAGCTGCATGGACCAAAGTGATGAACATGGATCGTTATGATCTGGCATAATTTAAGTTTCATTTTTTAGGCTGCAAGGTCTTTTAAATGAATTTTTTTAACACATTTATTAATTAGAAAAGGTGGTCTGTAAACTGGACCGCCTTTTTTATGTTCAAATTTTTTTCAACAAATATTGCTTGAGTTTCTGTAAGTCAGAATTTTAGCTATATTTGCAATCGAATTTTTGAAGGTTTTTTAAAAAGCCTTAAAATGCAATTTGTCATTTGCCACAACTTCCTGACAATATTTCATCATTTTCTATGAAAAAAAGGTAAAGTAAAATAAATTATAAATTTAATGAACAGCCCTAAAGTATGTCAAAATTGTTAGGCAAAATGCTATTGATGGTATTTTTAATTTCAACAATGATTGCATGTGTTAAAGAGGAACAGCCAATAGTTGATGATGCTTCCGTTCAGTACAATGATTTTGAAACAGAAGTCATGAATCAGGTAAATAATTACAGAAGTTCCATAGGTTTGGCTAAGTTATCCCGATTAAATTTGGTATCAAAAGAAGCAGAAACACATTCTGTTTATATGCTAAATAAGGAAACTTTAAGTCATGATAACTTTGCTGTCAGAACCCAAAATCTGATGAATAACGCTGCCGCAATAAGTATAGCTGAGAATGTGGCCTATGGGTATCAAAATGCTGAAGAATTATTAAATGCCTGGCTTAATAGTGCGGCACATCGCCGAAAAATTGAGGAAAATAGGTACACTGATTTTGGAATTTCAGCAAAATATAACTCAAATGGAAGTTACTATGTAACCCAAATTTTTATAGAGCGTTAATAAAAGAATCGTTTTAAAACCTTCTTAACTAGTTTTAAAACAACGTGTTCCAATGGCAAAATTACGGTGGTATGGCTATTGGCCAAAAGTATTTTAGCCGAGTGAACGACGATGAATTAAAATTAACGAATACACTTCAGAATAAATAAATAGCACCATAATTTTTTAAATTATTAACATAGTTTCGTTTATGATTAATTAATAAATTTGCCGTTGGCTATATAAGTCACCAAATAGTAACCAACAGGCTTTGAAACTTGGTTTAACAAGTTAAAATTGAAATAAATTATGGAAATATTAATAATTATCGGACTTGTTCTAATTAATGGCGTTTTTTCGATGTCGGAAATGTCGTTGGTTTCCTCTCGAAAATTCAAATTGGAGAGTGCCAGAAAAAAAGGAAGCAATGGCGCTAAAATTGCATTGGAACTTTCTGAAAATCCTACCAAATTTTTGTCGACCGTTCAAATTGGAATTACGCTCATCGGAATTTTATTGGGGGTTTACAGCGGTGAAAATTTGACCAATGACGTGGAGGGTTTCATCAATAAATTCGAATTTTTAGCACCCTTTTCACACAATGTTGCGGTAGGTGTTATTGTTGTTTTTGTCACTTATTTAACCATTGTTTTGGGTGAATTATTGCCAAAGCGATTGGGAATGACTTTTCCCGAGCCAATTGCTATTTTATTGGCAAAACCAATGAAAATTTTATCTGTGATTACTTCACCGTTTGTTTGGCTACTGACAACATCCAACAATTTGCTTTTAAAAATTCTGGGAATTAAGAAAACAACCGACAGTAAAGTATCTGAAGAAGAGATTAAATCCATCATAAAAGAAAGTGCCGCTGGAGGAGAAATACAAGATATTGAACAGGATATTGTGGAACGTGTGTTTGAATTGGGCGACAGAAAAGTAAACTCACTTTATACGCATCGTAGCCAAATTGTTTTTATTGACACAAATGATTCCTGGGAAACTGTTAAAAGTAAAATTAATGAAGAAAAACACTCTGCTTACCCGGTTTGCGAAAATAGCAATTTGGACGATATCATTGGTGTAGTGTTATTAAAGGACTTGTTTACGCCTACCACAAATGACAATTTTGATATTAAAAATTTCATAAAAAAGCCGGTGTTTTTAAATGAAAATTCCTATGCCTATAAAGTGCTTGAGATTTTTAAAAAGGAAAAGATGCACTATGGAATTGTTGTGGATGAATATGGATCTACCGTAGGTATGGTAACAATGGATGATGTTGTTGATGCTTTGGTGGGCGATATGACTGAAAACGACCAATATGAGTTTCAAATAATTCAAAGAGATGAAAATAGTTGGCTGGTTGATGGACAATATTCATTTATTGAATTTCTTAAACATTTTGACTTAAACATTGCGATAAGCAAACAGTATAAATTTACCACTATTGCAGGATTGCTTATACACACCAATAATTCTTTGCCCAATGTTGGCGATAAATTCCAATTTGAAAACTACGAAATTGAAATTGTTGA
>CAZBGP010000150.1:0-5178 GCA_964491495.1 uncultured Lutibacter sp.
CAAGTAATATTTTTATTGTTTTCTTTTGCCTTTTTTGATCAGTAATATAATCATCTTCTGTAATTTCAAGTTCAGATTTCTTTTCATCGCAAAGTTTGCCAACCGTATTTTCAACAATGTATTTTGTGATATATTTGGGCGTGTAAAACACCCCGTCTTTTTTTCGTTTTGATTTGGTTTTGTCAACGGTTTCTCCCGCCAGTTGCGCTTTTATTTCATCCAGTTCATTTAAGGAATTTTCAAAAATATGGCCTAAAATATTAACGTCAACTTCACTTATAAAATCATACTCAGATAGTTTTAAAGTATGCAGGTACAACAAATCATCATCAATAATGATGTTGTCTAAAACTTCATCAGGTAAAAATAAACCGCCATTATAGGCATAGACATCATATTGTTTCCCTTTAAAACCGGTATTTAAGTAGTCAAAGTACTTTTTGAACCTGTTGTATAGCAGAATGGGCTCATCTAATTCTTGTAATTTTTTCCATTGTTCAAGAATCATTCTCACCGAATTTGGCGGCAACAATTGTCGGTCTTCGGCAAAGAACAAAAACAAAAAGCGATCTAACAATTTTTGTGATTTTTGAAAGAGTTCCAAAGCATCAAATTGTGGGTTTAATATAACCAGACTTTGGTGCAGTTCACGTTTAAATAATGAATAGTCGTGGTATAATTTTTTTGTGATGGCATCTTCCTGACTGATAGACTGGTCCTTTATTTTTTTAGGAATGTCCTTTTCAATATTTTCATAGGCCAAACACAAATACAACAAATTAAAATCCTTTTCTGTAAGTGTGAATAAATTAAACTCTATGTGTTCAATGGCATTGTCTATATAAAACCGTAGTTTTTCAAAATTTGAAGTGATGACATAAGTACACTCAGGCTGGTTGTTTTTGTAACCAAAAGCCTGGACTTCTATTTTACCTAAATCTGTAGTATTGGTGCCTTTTAATTCAATAACAGCTTTTACGGCATCGTTCACTATAATGGCGCCATCAGCTTTTTTGCTGTCTTTTATGTTTTTATATTCTGTAGTTAAATTGAATTTTGTTTCTGATGAAGATGCAGGCTTGGTGTAACCTGAAATTTTAACAAAGAAATCTTCTAAAAATTCACTTTGATATTGTTCTTCCTTTAAACTTTTTATTTCTTCCTGAACCCTTGGATTGTGAAAATGGTTTTTGAAGTTTTCCCACTTTAGGGCAATGTGTGCTTTATTTTGATTTTGCAGGTGTTTGGTGATAACAGAACTTTGAAACAATGCCATAGCGGGTATTTACAATTTTTCCTCTAAATTAATCTTTTTGAATTATAAAAGGGGTTTTATACGCATACTTTTGAAAATTCAAATTTTTCTTGGCATTTTTCACCACACTTTGGCATTAAAACTGACTTGACATCGCCGCGCTTGTTTATCAGGCCTTATTATAAATCACCTTCAATCAATTTTTAAATAAAATAATGCCTTATAGTATTCAAACAAGTATTTCCAAAGTAAATCTTTAGGAAATTAAAATATTTTAAATAAAACATACCAGTACCTACTAGTTAGATAATTTTATTATATTTGCTGTATGAATCACATTTTAATTAAAGATAACATTGGGATACCCAAATACAAACAAATAGTAGATTCTATTGAAAATGCTATTGTGAAACAAGATTTGGTTAAAGGTTCAAAATTACCTTCCATTAATAGCATTTGTAAAAAATACGCAATTTCAAGAGATACTGTTTTTGTTGCATATAACCAGTTAAAAACGCGCGGTATTATACAAGCAATATCTGGTAAAGGTTATTATGTTAGAAGTGTAAATCTAGAGCTGGAACAAAAAATATTTGTTTTATTCGATGAATTAAATGCCTTTAAAGAAGATTTATACAATTCTTTTTTGAAAAATATAAGCGAAAAGTCTGAAGTAGATATTTATTTTCATCATTTTAATTACGATGTTTTTAGTAAATTGATTATTGAGAGTATTGGGAATTATAACAGTTATGTTATTATGCCGGCCAACTTAAAAAACACCAATTTAATTATTGAAAAACTTCCGAAAGAAAAAGTTTACATACTAGATCAAATACATGATGAATTGACAGATTATGCTGCAATTTATCAAAATTTTGAAAAAGACATGTATTCAAATTTAACATTAGGAATCCCTTCATTAAAAAAATATAGAAAACTTATCCTACTATTTCAAGAAAAACAGCCCGTTGGTATGCGTATCGGTTTTACAAAATTTTGTAAAGACAATGCTTTTGAATATGATATAGTAAATTCATTAGAGGAAATAACTCCTAAAAAAGGGGAAGTTTACATCATACCTGATGATAGAAACTTAATAATAATTATGAAAAAAATTAAAGAACAAGCATTATTTCTAGGAAATAATGTTGGTATTATTTCGTATAATGATACCCTTTTGAAAGAGATCTTAGAAGGTGGCATAACAACCATTTCAACCGATTTTAAACAAATGGGTGAAAAATTAGCGCAAATGATTGTGAATCATGAATATCAGAAAATTGAAAATTCTAATTCATTAATTTTAAGAAATTCACTATAAAATATCAAAAAAATAAGTAATGAACATTGAACTAAAAAGTAAAATCTCCAAGGAGTTTGCAAAAAATTTCACTGAAGAGCCAATACTTATTTTTTCGCCAGGAAGAATAAATATAATTGGAGAACACACTGATTATAACGATGGATTTGTATTTCCGGCAGCTGTTGATAAAGGAATTATTGCAGCAATTAGTAAAAGTTCACAAACAGAAAGTGTAACTATTGCGAGTGATCTAAATGAAAAATTCGAATTTTCAGTTAAAGGTGTTAAGCCTTTAATAGGAGGAAATTGGAGAAATTACATTTTAGGTGTTGTTGGAGAAATTCAAAAGAAAGGATTGCAAGTAGGTAATTTTAATTTAGTTTTTGGAGGAGATATTCCAGAAGGTTCAGGAATGTCATCATCAGCCGCATTAGAAAATAGTGTTGTTTTTGGATTGAATGAATTGTTCAAATTAGGCTTAACCAAGGAAGAAATGATTTTTATTTCACAAAAAGCTGAGCATAATTATGTGGGAGTTAATTGTGGTATTATGGATCAATATGCCAGTATGTTTGGGATAAAAGACCATGCGTTGTTATTGGATTGCAGAACAACAGTTGCAACTCCTTTTTTAATAGATTTTAAAGATTTTGAGTTGTTGTTACTCAACACAAACGTAAAACACAGCTTAGCAGACAGTGCATATAATAATAGAAGAGCTGTTTGTGAAAATACGGCCTCATTATTAAATGTTAAAGCATTGAGAGATGTGAATGAAGAAGATTTATTGACAATAAAAGATCAAATTTCGGAAGAAGATTATCAAAAAGCATTATTTGTAGTTCAAGAAAATAACAGAGCCCTGGCAGCTTCTGAAGCTATGGCAGCAAATGATATTGAAAAATTAGGCGAGTTGGTATTTGACTCTCACAATGGGTTACAACATCAATACAAAGTAAGTTGTGATGAATTAGACTTTTTAGTTGACTTGGCAAAAGATTGTGATGATGTTATCGGTTCTAGAATGATGGGTGGTGGTTTTGGTGGTTGTACCATTAACATCGTTAAAAAAGGAAAAGCAACTGCTTTTATTGAAAAAGTAGCGCCATTATATAAAGAAAAATTTAATAAAGAGTGTTCCCCATATTCGGTTAATATTTCAGAAGGGACTCATAAGATAGTATAATGATATGAATACAGATTTACAGGATTATTCTCATAAGAGACTTAATGTATTAACCGGCGAATGGGTGTTGGTTTCACCTCACAGGGCAAAACGCCCTTGGCAAGGGCAAAATGAAACAGTCTCAAAAGAAGTGATACATTCTTATGATGAAAACTGTTATTTATGCGCTGGAAACGCAAGAATGAACGGAGAAATAAACCCGGACTATAAAGGAACTTTTGTATTTACAAACGATTTTGCAGCCCTTCAAAAAGATTCTCCATCATTTTCTGTCAATGACGGTTTACTGCAGGCACAAAGTGAAACAGGTATTTGTAAAGTAATTTGTTTTAGCCCGGACCACTCTAAAAGCTTGGCAGAAATGTCTGTAGAAGCTATTGAAAAAGTAGTGATTACCTGGAAAGAAGAATATGAATTTTTAGGCAGTGAAGAAAACATAAATTACGTACAGATTTTTGAAAATAAAGGTGCTGTGATGGGATGCAGCAATCCACATCCTCATGGGCAAATATGGTCCCAGTCTTCCCTGCCTAATGAAGTTTATAAGAAAGACTTAAACCAATTTGCGTATTATCAAAAAAACAATAGAACGATATTGGAAGATTATGTCAAACAAGAATTGGCTATAAATGAACGCATCATTTTTGAAAACGAATCTTTTGTGGTTTTGATTCCTTTTTGGGCTGTTTGGCCATTTGAAGCGATGATTCTTCCTAAAAAAGCACAAAAAAATATTAGCGCTTTAACTAAAGAAGAAGGAATTCAATTTGCAGAAGCAATTTCCGTACTTACGAAAGCATATGATAAATTATTTGATTGCTCGTTTCCTTATTCCAGTGGCATTCATCAAGCACCAACAAATAATTCAGCTAATTCTCATTGGCACTGGCATATGAGTTTTTATCCACCATTATTAAGAAGTGCAACGGTAAAGAAATTTATGGTAGGTTATGAAATGTTTGGCTCTCCGCAAAGAGATATAACAGCTGAAATAGCAGCAAAAATGATAAGAGATTTAGTACCAATTTGATCACACAATAAAACAGAATTATAAATAAAACATTTAAAAATTGATGACAACACATTTCGGATTTTGGGATTATTTCGTTTTTGCAGCGTATGCTATATTAATTTTAGGGGTAGGTTTATGGGTGTCCAGAGACAAAAAGGGACATCAAAAAACTGCCGAGGATTATTTTTTGGCCAGTAAATCATTGCCTTGGTGGGCGATTGGAGCTTCATTAATTGCGGCAAACATTTCGGCAGAACAGTTTATCGGAATGTCGGGATCAGGTTTTGCTTTGGGATTGGCAATTGCCTCTTATGAATGGATGGCTGCCATCACCTTAATTATTGTGGGGAAATTCTTTTTGCCCATTTTTATTGAAAAAGGATTGTATACCATTCCCGAATTTGTTGAAAAACGATTTT
>CAZBGP010000151.1:0-4938 GCA_964491495.1 uncultured Lutibacter sp.
AAATTTATGAACTTATTTCTTAAAGGAGATGACAAAATCAACCCGCTTATTGGTGCCGCAGGCGTTTCAGCGGTTCCGGACAGCGCAAGGGTTGCACATATTGAAGGATTAAAATCGGATCCTCACAATTATCTTTTAATGCACGCTATGGCCCCTAACGTTGCCGGTGTAATTGGCTCAGCCATTGCCGCAGGTATTTTATTGAGTTTTTTGGGATAATTTGTCAGTCGTTAAATTAAAAATAACTTAGAAGTACTAAAGTGCCTAAAGGTTTGAGTACTTAAAGTTAGAAGAAAATAAAAAACACTTTTAGGTACAAAAAACTTTATTAACTGTTAATTTAAAATTTAATAAAATGAACTTACCAAACAAAATGACGGCTGAAGAAGCCGTAAAACTCATCAAATCTGGTGACAGGGTATTAATTCAGGGCGGTTCCGCAACTCCTCAAGCATTGATAAAAGCCATGGTTGCCCGTGCGCCTGAATTACGGGGCGTTGAAGTTGTGCACTTACATACCGAAGGCGAATGCGGTTATACGGCACCTGAATTAAGCAAAAGTTTTCATACCCACGCATTTTTTATCGGCGGAAATATCCGGAATATGGTTGGACTTACGGTCGATTATATTCCAATTTTCTTAAGTGACATTCCAAGCTTGTTCCGTTTGGGCTATATGGAATTAGACATTGTTTTGGTCAATGTTGCGCCACCCGACAAGCACGGATTTTGTTCTCTGGGCGTTTCGGTAGACATTGTGATTGCTGCCATTGAAATGGGAAAAAAGGTCATCGCACAAATAAATCCACGTATGCCGCGTACTTTTGGCGATGCCCTGGTTCATTTAAGAAACTTCGCCGCCTGTGTTGAAGTGGTTGAAGAAATTCAGGAAATGCATATGGCTGCACCATCCAAAGCCGAAGAGCAAATCGGGAAAAATATCGCGGGCATCATTGATGACGGCGCTACCCTGCAAATGGGCATCGGCGGTATTCCAAATGCAGTGCTCACCTATTTGAACAACCATAAAAATCTTGGCATTCACACTGAAATGTTTTCCGAAGGCATTGTTGATTTGGTGCTGAATGGCGTCATAAACGGCTCAAAAAAGAAAGTAAATCCGTACAAAATAGTTTCCGGATTTGCCATGGGAACACGTCGCTTGTATGATTTTATGGACGACAATCCCGAAATTGAAATGCTGGACATCACCTATGTGAATGACACGGCCATCATTCGTCAGAACCCAAAAGTAACCGCCATTAACTCGGCCATAGAAATTGACATTACCGGTCAGGTTTGCGCAGATTCTATCGGATTGAGAATGTTCTCCGGGGTTGGCGGACAAATGGATTTTATGCGTGGCGCCGCCTTATCAAAAGGAGGAAAACCAATTATTGCCATTACTTCCACAACACTAAAAGGAGTTTCAAAAATAGTTCCTGCACTAAAAGTTGGTGCCGGTGTGGTAACCACAAGAGCGCATGCAAGATATGTGGTAACCGAATTTGGTGTCGCCAATCTTTTTGGAAAAACCCTGAAACAACGCTCACAAGCGCTTAGAGACATTGCACATCCCGATTGCAGGGAAGATCTTGACAGAACCATTTTTGAAAGATTCGGCAGCAGTTTGGTGTGACATTCATTTAATTTATAATTGCCGATACTTTGAAAATATTTCAACAATCGGCAATTGCTTGGCTCACAATTAATACAAAATATGATGGACAATAAAAATAAATCGCTTTTTTCAGATTTCAATCCAGTTTCAAAGCAAGAATGGACAGAAAAGGCGAAAACTGATTTAAAAGGGGAAGACTTTAACAAAAAACTGTTCTGGAAAAACCAAAGTAACATTGACATTCCTCCTTTTTTTACTTCAGAAGACAAAAAAGACTATTTAAAGAATACCGGAGTAAATTCGCAATCTTTAATCAATTACAGATACATTGACGGCCCAACGGAAGAAAGTGCAAACAAACTGGCGTTAAAGGCGATTGAAGAAGGTATCAACGGCTTGCTTTTCGACATCAAAGAAAGCACGCTTGTTTCCAGATTGCTTGCAGGTATCAATCTGAATAAAATTGCGGTGGCTTTCATTTTAAGAGCGCATGAAAATGCATTTGCCATTGATTTCTTTGATTTTGTGACGGCACAAAAAATCAATCAAAAAAACCTTAGAGGCTATTTTGATATGGAGCTGATCCCCAATTATATCACAAAAGGAAAAATGAATCCCGGCCAATGCAACAAAGCCGCGGCTATTGCAGAATTGGCGTCGGAATTTCCAAATTTTAAAGCGATCACCATTTCGGGAACGGCCTATTTAGATTCGGGTGCCAACCAGGTTCAGGAGGTTGCCTATACGCTGAATTCTTTGGTTTGCTTTATAGAAAGATATTCAGACCGCGGGATTTCGTTAGAAACAATTTTCAACAACCTGCATTTTCAATTGGCCATTGGTTCGGAATATTTTATCGAAATAGGGAAATTCAGAGCCTTCAACAGTTTGCTTCAGGAAATTGCGAAAAAATACGGGATTGCTGAATTTTCACATTCACTCACCGGAAAAACTTCCATCTGGAGCAAATCGGTGACAGATGCGCACACCAATTTATTGCGTGCCACCACCGAAACGATGTCGGCAATCCTGGGAAATGTTGATGGTGTTTTAATCGATCCTTACGACAACGAATTTAATGAAGCATCAGATTTTTCGAGCAGAATTGCGGGAAATATTTACACCATTTTAAAAGAAGAATCCTACTTTGGCAAAGTTGCCAATCCGGTCGACGGTTGTTATTACATTGAAGAAATCAGTGCAAAAATAGCCGGCAAAGCCTCGGAACTTTTCAAAGAAATTGAGGCGAAAGGCGGATTTTATGATGCCTTTGAAAGCGAATTTATACAACAACAAATTGCAAAAATCCGTTTTGAAAAAATAAAATTATTGAGCCAGCGCAGGTTGTCGATGGTGGGCGTTAACAAGTATCCCAATTTAATGGAAAAAATCCCTTCAGAAATTCTTTCTGCAGGCGAAATGAATCCCAATCCAAAATTATTGAAACCAAGAAGGGCTTCTTTGGAAATAGAAGCCATAAGAAAAACCACGGAAATACTGGTAAAAAACTTTTACAAGCGTCCGATTGTTGAACTTTCAAGTTTTGGAAATTTGACGATGCGGAAAGCGAGGGCTGCTTTTGCCTACGATTTTTTAGGCGTGAGCGGATTTGAGCTATGGCCCGAAAAAAGTTACGAAAGTGCTTTGAAGGCAGCTAAAGAAAGCGCAAAATCCAAATCACACGTGGTGGTTATTTGCAGTTCCGACCAAGATTATGATGAGGGTGCTTTGGCTTTTGTAAAAGCATTCAGGAAATTAAACCGCGACAAAGTACTTTTGCTTGCTGGAAACCCAATCCATTTAATCGGTGAGTTGACAGAAGCCGGTTTGGACGGATACATCCATTTAAAATCGGACATTATCGCCACCATTGCAAGTGTTCAGCGCAAGATTCAGAAAACCATAAAATCCTTAGAAGCATGAGACCAGATTTTTCAGATTTAACATTAAATACCGCTGTGAAACAACAAGCAGTTGCTGAGGAGAATCAAGAGATTTGGCATACTCCCGAAGGAATTCCCGTAAAAAAACATTTTACTGCAGCGGACATCAAAGATGCAGAACACTTACATTTTGCAGCAGGATTGCCGCCATTCACAAGAGGCCCTTACAGTACGATGTATGTGATGCAGCCGTGGACAATTCGCCAATATGCCGGATTTTCAACTGCCGAAGAATCGAACGCCTTTTACAGAAGAAATTTGGCGGCGGGCCAAAAAGGTTTGTCCGTTGCTTTTGATTTGGCCACACACCGCGGCTACGATTCCGACCATCCTCGCGTAACGGGCGATGTTGGAAAAGCCGGTGTTGCCATCGATTCCATTTTAGATATGGAAATCCTTTTCGACCAAATTCCTTTGGATAAAATGTCGGTTTCAATGACCATGAACGGCGCTGTGTTGCCTATTATGGCCTTTTACATTGCGGCCGCAAAAAAACAGGGCGTTGCCTTAAATCAGTTAAGCGGCACCATCCAAAATGATATTTTGAAAGAATTTATGGTGCGGAACACCTACATTTATCCGCCATTGCCTTCGATGAAAATTATTGGTGATATTTTTGAATACACCACGCACAACATGCCAAAATTTAATTCAATTTCCATCAGCGGCTATCATATGCAAGAAGCCGGCGCAACAGCCGATATTGAATTGGCGTACACACTTGCCGACGGAATGGAATACATCAGAACCGGATTAAAATCGGGCTTAAAAATTGATGAATTCGCTCCGCGATTGTCCTTTTTCTGGGCTGTGGGAATGAACCACTTTATGGAAATCGCCAAAATGCGCGCTGCACGAATGCTATGGGCAAAAATCATCAAACAATTCAATCCGCAAAATCCGAAATCGATGGCCTTACGCACGCACAGCCAAACATCGGGTTGGAGTTTGAGCGAGCAGGATCCTTTTAACAATGTTGCCAGAACTTGCGTTGAAGCGATGGCGGCAGGTTTGGGCGGAACACAGTCTTTGCACACAAATGCGCTGGATGAAGCCATTGCTTTGCCAACCGATTTTTCTGCAAGAATTGCGCGAAACACCCAAATTTTTATTCAGGAAGAAACACAAATCACCAAAGCGGTAGATCCTTGGGCAGGTTCCTATTATGTGGAATATCTTACCCAGGAAATTGCCAAAAAAGCCTGGCAGTTAATTGAAGAGGTTGAAGAATTGGGCGGTATGGCAAAAGCCATTGAAACTGGTGTGCCTAAAATGCGCATTGAAGAAGCTTCTGCAAGAAAACAAGCACGATTGGATTCGGGACAAGATATTTTGGTAGGTGTGAATAAATTTCAAACCAAAGAAAATCGAATA
>CAZBGP010000152.1:0-4930 GCA_964491495.1 uncultured Lutibacter sp.
AATAACGATTCAATTTTGGTCAACAGCACTTGTTTATCATCCAAAATATGCAAGGTTTCTGCGTTTATTTTCAGATTTTCCAACAGGGAAACCAAGGTAAAAACATTGCTTCTCCTAATTTGATGGTCAGCCGGAATTTCGCCAACTTCAACCAATTCATTGCCTGTTGAAACCACCATCACTTTTGGCTGTTTTGCAACTTTCACCTTGGTTTTGCCAACGGTGGCAAAAATCCCAATTTCGGCAGGAGAAATGAGCGTGTTTTCATTTATCAGCAAGTCGCCTTGTTTTTTATCTGTTCCTTTTAAATGGATATTTTGAAAACTTTTTACAGCTTCTGAATTTACTTTGGCAATTCCGTTTTCAATCGTTAACAATTCATATTGAATAACTGCATCGGTGTTTTTTGGAAGCACGGCGCCGGTCATCGCTTCCATACAATTTGACGTATTTTGAAGCGTTAACTGCGGACTTCCGGCAGCTTGAATTCCTTCAATTTTAAATGTTCTTTGTCCGTTGTTAAAAGCTTCTGAGGAAATGGCGATTCCGTCCATACTTACCCTGTCAAATGGGGGAAAATCGCGATCGGCAAAAACGGATTCCTTTAAAACGCGGTTTGACGATTTCAAAAAATCCACTTCTTCAATGCCAAAATTTTCGGAATTCTTTAAAACGATTTCTAAAGCTTCTTTTACGTTGATTAAGTCCATTTGGTGTAAAATTATAAGCAACAAATATAGGCGTTTTATCGCAAAACACAGGACACAAACATCACACTAAAAAAGGAGAAAGGCTAGTTTAAAGGGTTTTTATTCAGAAAAGTTAGGCAATTCATTTGGGCGCGCAAAAGGAAAGTCGGATATTTTTTCCAATTTATAGTAACTGTTGAGTCCGGAAATCCCAACATTGTCCAACAGTCCAAGATCCATATAACCATTGGCATCTATAGCCGTGTTTGGAATAATTAAATGCACTATTTTCCCAATGATTAAAAGGGTATTGTTCAATTTTATCGGAATGCTTTCCACAAACTTCATCCCCAATTTTATGGTGCTTTCTTTCACAAACGGCGCTTTAAAATCGGCAATATATTCTTCGGTCAACTGGCATTTTTCAAATTCAGAGTCTTCTTTTTTAAATTTTGTGGAGGTGTAATGCGCTTTTTCAATAAAAGAAGTTTGCACGTGGTTGATGGTGTAAAACCCATTTTCCATAATGTTTTCAAATGTATGTCTGGGCACATCCTGGGCCGGACGTAAAATAAAACCCAATAGTGCGGGGTCGCTTCCCAAATGCATCACCGAACTAAAAATGGCCAAATTTGTCTCTTGTTTTGACGAAATTGTGGCAATCAAATTTGCGGGTTTTATGCCGGTAATTGAATTGATTAAATTGAGCCTTTTAACGCGTTCCAGATTTTTGATGTCGTTTTGTGTGAAGTGCATTTGTGTTAAATTATTGGGTTTCTCTAACGTTTTGAAATTTTATTCAGGCTGATAGTCCGTTGTCTGGAACATTTAAAACGGGTAATTTCTTCGCTTCTCTTTTTTAGATGTTTCTGGCTAATTTTGCTGTTGACCCTTTTGCGCCACAAATTAAAACTGGACAATTTTAATTCATTTCGCATCAGTTTTATCACCTCATTTTCTGCCAGACCAAACTGAAATTGAATGGCCTCGAAAGGTGTTCTGTCTTCCCAGGCCATTTCAATAATTCGGTCAATTGCAAAGGCGTTTAACTCTTTGTCGGCAATGTAATCAACGGCAGTCATTTCGCAATTTTAAAGCGTTTTATAGCTATTGATCATTACGTGCTGCGCTTTTAAATCGTACATTAAATTATACAGTCCGAAAAACGTTCTGTTGATGTAAATGAAATGCTTGGAACCACGGTTTCCGTTCATATTCTTTAACTCGGTGCTTTTTGCATAACTTTCAGCCAACGAGGCAATTTTTTGAAAGAAAACTGCATCAGAAAAATCAAATTCTTCCTGCTGAAAAGGTTGCGTAAACAAGGTCAGCATTTCGTGAAACATTCCAGTAAAAAACACAATTTCTTCTTTTGAATCATCTTCCCGTAAAATTTCCAATTCGAAGAGTTTTTCTCTGAAAATAGTCGGATTGTTAATCATTTCAGGATTCACCAATTCAAAATAAGGCACATAAAAATCGTTTGGTATTTCTTTGATACAACCAAAATCGAGGGCAATCAATTCTGTATTTTTTGTGATCAGAAAATTTCCCGGATGCGGATCTGCGTGCACTTTTTTAAGCACATGAATTTGATACATGAAAAAATCCCACAAGGCCTGGCCCAATTTATCGGACTTTTCCTGATTGGTATTTTCTTTCGTAAACTCAGAAAGATGCAATCCGGTCATCCAATCCATCGTGATGATTTGCTCGGTTGAAAGCGCTTCATAATAGGTTGGAAAAAGCAAATTTGGGATGTGTTCGCAAGCTTTTGAAATTTCTTTGCTTTGCTTAATTTCCAATAAATAATTTGTTTCTTCAATCAATTTGTCTTCCACTTCCTTAAAATAGCGGTCGGATCCTTTTCCTTTGATGTTGAACATACTCATCGCAATAGGTTTCACCATCGCCAAATCGGAAGAAATACTTCCCGCTATGCCAGGATATTGAATTTTTACCGCCAGTTTTTTGCCGTCTTTTTCGGCCCGGTGAACCTGTCCGATACTTGCGGCATTTACCGAAGCTGCATCAAAAGTATCATATATTTCGTTGGGCGACTTTCCAAAATACCGTTTAAAGGTTTTTAAAACCAAAGCTGGAGACAATGGCGGAACTGAAAACTGCGCCAGTGAAAACTTTTCAACATAAGCGCTTGGCAAAATGTTTTTTTCCATACTCAGCATTTGTGCAACTTTTAAAGCACTTCCTTTCAGATTTTTAAGTCCGTCATAAATATCGGCTGCATTTGATTTGTTCAATCTTTCTTTGGCGTCAACTTCAGAATTAATCATTTTGTCGCCGTAAAATTTAAGGTAATTAACGCCCACTTTGGCGCCTGTTTGCATCAATTTTGAAGCCCGTGAAATTTTTGAGGTTGGAATATAATCTATGGTCTTCATATGCTTAAAGTTTGGGATTCATTTTTTCTTTGAATAAAAATTTACCCAAATCGATGATGCTTTTTAGCGGTTGAACATTTAACAAATCGAAACTTGCGTTTAAGGATTTTTCAATAAAAATATCTGTTTTTTCGAAGGAAGCAGAGGTGTCATCCAACCAAAATTTCAGGGTAACCAACAATTGAATCCAGGCCGTTTCCTCAAGCGTTTTATCCTGAATTTTCTTTAATTTATCTTGTTTAACATCAATCATTTCTATTTCCAGCTCGCTGATGAATTGCGTAAAACGGTGTTTTAATTCCGACAATTTTCCCAAAGCTTTCATGTTATTTTTATGCATTTTTAGCGCATAAACCACGTAACTTCTGTTGGCCGTCAGGTTTTCGAAAAAAGTGAAATAAAAACTAAGCAGCTTGTTGCGGGCATCAAATGATTGGAACTCTTCGCTTTTGGCCAACATTTCTAAAGTATTGTCGAAAAATGTGGCAAAAACGGCCTTTTCCAAGGCTTCAAAAGAGCCATAAAATTTATAAAAATCGGCTTCTTCAAAATCATTTGCCTTCGCGAAAGAATAGACCGATGGCGGATTCGAATTATTTTCCAAAACATAATTCATATAGTTCGAAAATAACATATTGGCAGTGAGTTTCTTTTTTGCTTTCATCATATAAATATTTGAGCACAAAGATACGGAATGTTTAATGTTAAACAAAATATATTAAACAAAATATATTTATAGATTTTAAATATTTGTAAATAATAAGATCTATGAAGCAACTATTAATATTTTATGATTAATGCTTTAAAAAAATAATTAAACATATTATTATATATCCTAATCGTAAAGTTGATTTGATAAAGAGAAGAAATGCTAAAATCAGTAAGCCTAATTTTGATTGATGGCGCTGAAAAAAGCGGCTAATTTATCAACATCCAAAAGCCTGTCTGTTCTCACGCCACTGCATAAATCCAATCCGTAAGGATTCACTTGTTTAATTGCCTGCAACGCATTTTTAGGCGTTAATCCGCCGGCTAAAAAAACCGGAATCGTTACTTTTTTCACAATCTCTCTGCTAATTTCCCAATTATGGATTCTGCCGGTGCCGCCCAATTCTTTTGTGGCTAAGTTTGGATTTCCGCTATCCAATAGAATCATATCTACAAAATTTGAAATTTTAATCGCTTCGTCAATGGAGCTTTCATCTAAAACGTGTAAAACCTGGACAATTTTAACTTGGGGTAATGCCTCTTTAATTTGCGCGTGGGAACCTTGCGAAAGCGCATCAACCAATTGAATGGTTGTTGTGTTTACTTTTAAATAATGCTCAATTATTTTTACCGCACTTGTTTCGCTTGTCAGTAAAAAAGTATCGATGTATTTTGGAACGGAAGCCGCAATTTCTGCAATTAATTCATCACTTATAATTCCGGGGCCACTAGGCATATGGCCCACCAAACCCAAAGCGGAAGCGCCGGCATTTATGGCAAATTTAGCTTCTTCCAGACTGCTGATACAGCAAATTTTAATGTGCGTTTTTTTCATTTAACCGCCAATGGTAGACATACTTTCTGAAACAGCATTTCCTCGGGAATCTTCCGCTATAAAACCATTCTCAGGTTTGTGGTGAACGGTATCAATAAACAGTTGCTTTAATTCTTCATCGCTCGCGCCATTTCTTATAAAATCGCGAACGTTAAAAACGCCGCCATCAAACAAACAGTTTTTGAACAAGCCAGTGGAAGTAATGCGAATTAAACAATTTAGGTAACAGCTTAAAAGTCAGTTTATCAAAGCGAACTGGTTTTAAATTTAATATATTTTTAAAATTATAAATTCAG
>CAZBGP010000153.1:0-2834 GCA_964491495.1 uncultured Lutibacter sp.
CTGGGTATAGTGAAGCTAAAGGAAGAAATGAAGCCATCATTGGAAGATTAAACTACAGCTTTGAAGAAAAATACTTATTGACAGCTAATTTTCGGGCTGATGCCTATTCAGGTTTTGGAGAAAATAATAGATGGGGTTATTTTCCATCATTTTCAGGAGGTTGGAGAATTTCAAAAGAAGCCTTTTTTAGCAATGTTGAGGAAATAAATGATTTGAAAATTAGAGCAGGGTGGGGTGAAGTAGGAAATGGTCAGGTTGGTCCGTTTTCTCATTATGGCTTGGTAAGTCCGGGAGCTCCTTATGTAGCGGGTGGTACAGTTGTTCCAGGTTCAAACCCTACAACACTTGAAAGTTCAGATCTTAAATGGGAAACTACCAAACAAACCAATATTGGTATTGATGTTTCATTATTGAAAAATCGTTTGTCTATAACCAGTGATTATTATATTAAGAAAACAGAAGATATGTTGCTTAATAAAAGAATTCCTGCCAGTACAGGTTTTACCACAGCATTATTAAATGTTGGAGCAATGGAAAACAGTGGTTTTGAATTTACCGTAGGGACAAAAAATATGGTAAATGAATTAAAATGGAACACTGATTTTAATATTTCATTTAATAAAAGCAAAATCACAAGTCTTCCTGGAGGAAGCATACAATTAGGACAACTTAATAATGATGGCAGGGGATTGGTTGCCATTGCAGAAGAAGGACAACCTTTAGGTACTTTTTATGGATATGTTTCTGAAGGTGTTGATCCTGCCACAGGAAATATTAAATATAAAGATATAGATGAAAGTGGTACTTTAAGTGACGGTGACAAAACTATAATTGGAAATGCAAATCCTGATTTCTCTTGGGGATTGGCCAATGAATTAAAATATAAAAACTGGTCCTTCAATGTCTTCTTACAAGGAGTTCAAGGAAATGATATTTTTAACGCCACCAGAATTGATACAGAAGGTATGTATAATGCAAACAATCAATTAACAACCGTGTTAGATCGTTGGACAGCACCAGGTCAAATTACTGATATGCCAAGAGCTGATTTTGCAGGAACTAACAATGTTTTGGTTTCTTCCAGATATGTAGAGGATGGTTCTTACGTTAGATTGAAATCATTAAGTTTAGGTTATACAATTCCTGCAGATTTAGTTAGTAAACTTAATTTGAGTAAGGTACGTTTCTATTTAACTGCCGAAAATCTAGTTACTTGGACAAAATATTCAGGCTTAGATCCAGAGGTTAGTATTTATGGAAGAAGTGGCGATAACTCTTTAAAAAATATTGCTCCAGGTATAGATTATGGAACCTATCCACAAACTAGAGATATTATTTTTGGTTTAAACCTTTCTTTTTAATCACATAAAATAAAATATTATGAAATATATATATAATAAATTAAGGATATTAGGTTGCTCTTTGATAGTTCTTGCACTTTCTTCGTGTACTGACGACTTCTTAGATGTAGCTCCTACTTCTGCACTTACAACAGGAAATGCTTATAACTCAGCTCAAGACCTTAGCAATGCGCTAAATGGTGCATACAGATCTTTTTATGATGAATATTATCAATGGGACAATGTTCTTTTAGGAGATGTTCGTTCCGATAATTCTTATAATGCCAATGGTGATTCTCCAATTGATGCTTATGATAAACTTGATATCAGTACAAGCAATAATAGGATGATGGATAACTGGGTGCAGTTGTATAGGGGAATTGCACGTGCCAACATTATTTTGGAAAAAATAAAAAGTGTTAATGATCCCGCTTTAGATAAAAATAATTTAAGGGAAAATATTATTGGACAGGCTAGTTTTTTAAGGGCTTTCCATTATTTTCAATTGGTGAAAAATTATGGAGGTGTCCCTTTGGAACTTAATTCCAATTCATCTGACCCAGCCAAAATTAATTTGCCTCGTTCAACCGAAAAAGAAGTTTACGATCAAATTGATGCAGATTTGCAAATAGCATTGGCAAACTTGCCTGATGCTTATACTGGCGGACCAAGCGAAAATAAAGTGAAGGCTACCAAAGGAGCCGCCAATGCTTTATTAGCAAAAATATGGGCGCAAAGAAGCGACAGAGATTATACAAAAGTGTTGAAATATTGTAATGATGTTATCAACAGTCCTGCCGGATACAGTTTGGTAGGTAACTATGCCCACCTTTTTGATGGTGATCATTATTTTAATTCAGAGTCTATTCTTGAAATCTCTTTTTTAGGAGGTAACTGGGATGTATCTAACTGGGGCGTTCAATTGTTTTTGGCGCCTGAAGACGGATGGCAAAAATACGCTACTCCAACTAAAAATTTAATTGCCGCTTACGATGCCCAAGGTGATGTCGTTCGTAAAAATGCCAGTGTTGTTTTTTGGAATAACCTAGACTGGGCCGACGAAAACTGGAATCCTTGCGGTGACAAATCGGTTGCAGTTCCGTTTCCATATAAAGAAAAACATGCCAATGGATGGAATAGTGGAGACCATCCTTACTTATTGCGTTTGGATGACATCATTCTGCTGAAAGCAGAAGCTCAAAACGAATTAGGGGATTTGTCAGGATCACTGCTAACCATAAAAAAAATTCGTGACAGGGTTAATTTACCAATTCTTACCGCATCTTCTAAAGCGGATATGAAAACCAAAATTTTAAGCGAAAGAAGATTGGAGTTGGCTTTTGAAGGCGAACGTTGGTATGATTTAATTCGTGCAGGAGTTGCTGTGCAAGTAATGAATTCTTTGAATGAGAAAAAATATACTTGTGGTGGCGGAACTTTAAGCGCTCCAATCGCTATTAATTACAATGCAACAGAGGATAAATTATTGTGCCC
>CAZBGP010000153.1:2934-4909 GCA_964491495.1 uncultured Lutibacter sp.
TAAGCGCTCCAATCGCTATTAATTACAATGCAACAGAGGATAAATTATTGTGCCCAATACCACAATTGGAAAGAGACACAAATCCTAATTTAACCCAAAACCCTGGATATTAGTTTTTCATTAATTATTTTGTTTAATTGAGTTTTTTTTAAAATTTGAATACTTCGGAGTCTTTTCTTCGGAGTATTCATCTTTTAAACCATTAATAAGTTAAATTACACCAATGAAAGCAGCTTCTTTACTTTTTTTAATTTTATTTTCCTGCTCAGGTTCAAGCCAAAATAATGATTTACCTGAATTCCCGGAAGACAATGACACACAGCAGCCAATCCTTTCAGGCAAAATAGTGTATCATAGCTATTCTTGTTATAATTGCAATGATTCCGTTTTGTTTCTGTATGATTTTAAAACGAATGAAAAAACAGTTTTAAGCCAAAATTGGCCTATTATAAATTCTATGAATGCCCATTTTTCACCCGATGGAAAGAAAATAGTGTTTATGGGAATTTCAGAAATCAACAACAGTTGGGACCTTTATATTTTTACATTAGGAGCAAATTCCCAGCCAATTAATTTAACCCCAAATTCAAGCGGCCGTGATGAAGATCCTAAATTTTCTCCCGATGGCACTAAAATTATATTCAAACAAAATGGCGTTCTCAAAGAAATGGATCTGTCAGGAAACATCATAAGAACTTTTTCTGTTGGCAACAGCGAAGCCTCAATGCCTTATTACACTTCCGATGAAAACAGTATTGTGTATGCAGGAAATGAACCAAACAACAATACCTTGAATATTTATCTTTATTCCATTACCAATAACACCACATCAGCCTTGTCGGCATTAGAAAAATTGGAAGAATATTATCCTATTGTAATTGACAATGCCACATTTTTATTCACCCGTTGGGAAGGTTTAAACAACAAAAATGACCAGGTTTATTTGGGTTATTTCAATAATACAACTCCTAAAAGGTTGCCATTTAATGAGTCTGATGCCAATTTCTCTGATGCTTATCCGGTGAATAGCCATACCGTTATAATTTCAAGCACAAAAATAGGGGGAATCGGGCAATATGATTTATATTTAGCAGATATGGTGACTGGAAAAAAATGGTCTTTGAATTTATACAATCCATATATAAACAGCAACAATAATGAATTGGGAGCCTGTTATTCTCCTTTGTAAATTACAAAAAATCAATTTTATGAAACGTTTCCTAATTATTTTATTTTTAGTATTTCTTAATTCAATTTCAGCCTATTCTCAGAAGAAGCCTTTGTTTGATGAAAATAAATTGCAAATCAATTGGGAATTGACTACCAATAATTATAATAAAGAAGAAAAAGTACTCACTTCTTTGAAGTTTACAAATACGGGAAAAACAAATTTTCCAGCTTCGGGATGGACAATTTATTTTAGTTACAGCCGCAATACTTCCCCAACGCCAAGCTCAAAAGATTTTGTTATAACACACATAAATGGAGACATTAGCCAGCTGAAACCTACGAAAAGTTTCAAAGGATTAAAGCCAAATCAAAGCGTTGATTTTTCATTTATATCAAATGGAAAGATTCTTAATCACACCTATGCTCCAGCAGGATTTTATATTGTTTGGGATGCCAATCCTGAAAAAGGATATTCCATAAAAAATTATATTTTGAAGCCAATTTCGGATGCTACCGTAAATTTTATTACCGCCGAAACCACATATAACAACAACAAAATAATCGAAGACATTTCCCTTGAAAATTTGCCTAAAATTTTCCCTTCTCCAAAATTCTTCAAAGAAAATCCAGGAAATTTTGTGCTGGATAAGAATGTGAACATTCAATCAGATTCGGAATTTTCAGGTGAAGCCAACTATCTTTCAAATGAATTAAGTAAAGTTATTGAAGGAAATTTTGGAGTTAATTCCGCAGAAAATAGCGGTAAACAAATTATAATAAAGAAAGCAGAATTAAAAAACGAAGA
>CAZBGP010000154.1:0-4901 GCA_964491495.1 uncultured Lutibacter sp.
TGGATGCCTTATCCAAAGAAATTAAAGAAGATACCATTATTGATGTAAAATTTAGCGGCATTTCCTGGAAAGAAAATGAAGGATTTTATTATTCGAGCTATGAAAAACCTAAAGGAAGTGAACTTTCTGCAAAAACCGACCAACACCGATTATTTTATCATCAACTGAAAACTTCACAAAAAAATGATGCAATTGTATTTGGCGACACGCAAAAACGCAGGTATATCACAGGAACTGTGACCGAAGACGGCAACTATTTGCTGATAAGCGCCTCCATATCAACATCTGGAAACGAATTGTATCTGAAAGATTTGTCAAAACAAAACAGTCCGATTGTAGCAATTCTGGATAATTTCGATTCGGAAACCACCTTGTTGGACAACCAAAATGAAACTTTGTTTTTTGTCACCAATTTAAACGCGCCAAACAAACGTGTGGTGAAAGTGAACGCAACCAATGCCAAACCACAAAATTGGGTCGATGTGATTCCCGAAACCAAAAATGTGCTTACGCCATCAACCGCCAGCGGCTATTTATTCGCAAAATATATGGTTGATGCTGTTTCGCAGGTAAAACAATATGATTACAAAGGAAAATTAATTCGGGAAATCGCATTGCCGGGTGTTGGTACTGCAGGCGGATTTAGTGATAAAAAAGAAGCAGGCACTATTTATTATTCCTTTTCAAATTATATCAATCCGGGTTCCATTTATGCATTCGTGCCTTCAACCGGAATTTCAACATTGTACAACAAACCATCCATCGATTTTAATCCGGATCTTTATGAAACGAAACAGGTTTTTTATACTTCAAAAGACGGTACTAAAATTCCGATGATTATTTCCTATAAAAAAGGAACTGTCTTAAACGGTAAAAATCCGACTATTTTATACGGATATGGTGGCTTTAACATCAGCCTAACTCCAGGTTTCAGCATTACAAACGCGGTTTGGATGGAACAAGGCGGTATTTACGCCGTTCCAAATTTACGAGGCGGCGGCGAATATGGAAAAACCTGGCATGATGCAGGGACAAAATTCAAAAAACAAAATGTGTTCGACGATTTTATTGCGGCTGCCGAATATTTAATTGCTAACAACTATACCTCATCTAATTATTTGGCCATAAGCGGCGGCTCCAATGGCGGACTTTTAGTAGGCGCAACAATGACACAACGGCCCGATTTGATGAAAGTGGCTTTACCGGCAGTGGGTGTTTTGGATATGCTGCGTTATCACACGTTTACCGCAGGCGCAGGCTGGGCGTATGATTATGGCACATCGGAAGATTCAAAAGAAATGTTTGCCTATTTAAAAGGCTATTCGCCAGTTCACAATGTAAAAGCAGGCGTTGCATATCCAGCAACTTTAATTACAACAGGAGATCACGATGACAGGGTAGTTCCGGCACACTCGTTTAAATTTGCCGCTTAATTGCAGGAAAAGCAAACCGGAACCAATCCAACATTGATCCGAATTGAAACCAAAGCCGGACACGGAGCAGGAACGCCTGTTTCCAAAACCATTGAACAATATGCCGATATTTTTGGCTTTACCTTGTATAATATGGGTTTTAAAGAATTGCCGAAAGCTTTGTAAAACATTATGTTATAGGTTATTTGTTAAATGTTATTTGTTGAGTTTTTGAATTGTTGCTGATGTGAGCTTCCAGCTCGTAACTGCCATGTTTTCACCGCCATGTGCGTAGCGCTCACGCTAGTAATGGGTAGCCAAATGCCTTTTTAATTATCAATTTTCTCCTTCATTTTGTAATTAATCTATTTTTCTGTAAATTTGATTATTGAAATATTACACAATGACAGCAAATACACTTAAAAAAAAAATTGACGGATATTTACCCTTATTAACTATCAAGCAACAAACTTTGCTTTTAGAAATAGTTAAGAGCTTTTTAAACGTTGATAAAGATGTAAAACGTATTACTCGCAAACAATATAATTTAGAAATAAAGGAAGCCGTTACCCGCATTGAAAAGGGAAATTTTATAAAACATGAAGATGCTCTAAAAGAGTTGTCTAAATGGTAAATCAAAAATCTTATACAATTATTTGGGATAGAGTTGCATTAGACCACTTCAAAGATATTTTAGATTTTTTATCGAAACAAAGTTCCCAGGCTCCCAAAATAGTAAAAGAAGGTATCTTGTCGCGTTTAGACGACGTAAAAAAAATCCTCTAATTTTTGAAATTGACAAACTTAAATACGCTCCAAATAAAGAATTCAGAGCATTTGTTATTTTTAGTTACAGGGTAACTTATCAAGTTAAAATTGTTTCAAATGAAATTCGTGTTATTCGCATTAGACATACAAGCAGGGATCCTTTAAGTTATTAATTTTTATAGCTAAAAAATAATTTTGTATTTTTTGAAAACCGTTTTTCAACTTTACAACTTCCCATATTTAACTTCTAATATCTAACTTTTAATATTTAATATCTAATATCTAACTTCTAATATTAAACTTCTCTCATCTGGTGCTAGTGGGCTTTTGCCTATCTTTGCATCAAACTAACGCAGATGCAATTTAAAGACTTACAGTTAAACAAACATATTTTAAGGGCCATTTCAGAAAAAGGATACGAAATTCCTACAGCTGTTCAGGTGCAAACCATTCCGCTGCTATTGGCCAAAAAGGATGTGATTGCTTCTGCCCAAACGGGAACCGGTAAAACTGCTGCGTTTGCGTTGCCTATTTTGCAAGGATTATTCGATAAACAAGATCCTTCAAAAAAAGGTAAAAAAATACGGGCGTTGGTGGTAAGTCCAACCCGTGAATTGGCCATCCAAATTGAAGAAAGTTTTAAGGGCTACGGCAAATACACCAATTTAAAAACTGCTGTTGTTTTTGGAGGAACCTCCATTGACCCACAAATAGCATTGCTTAAAAATGGCGTTGACATTTTAATTGCCACACCGGGAAGGTTATTGGATTTGCACAAACAAGAACTTGTGAACTTGTCTTTTATTGAAACATTGGTATTGGATGAAGCTGATCTTATGCTGGATATGGGCTTTATTGATGATGTGAAAAAAATTGAACGCTTGTGTCCAAAAAGCAAACAAATAGCCTTGTTTTCTGCTACGATGCCACACAAAGTGGTTGAATTGGCAAAAACCATTTTAAAAAATCCTGAAAAAATTGATGTAACCCCATTATATGCCACCGCACAAGGCGTAAACCAGGTGTTGTATTATGTTCCCAAAACAAAAAAAATGGAATTGTGTCTCCATTTATTAAGGAACACTATTAAAGGTGACATTCTTATTTTTAGACGCACCAAATTTGGTGTGGATAAATTGGAAAAAATGTTGCGCAAAAATGATTTTAAAGTAACCAGCATACACGGCGACAAAACCCAAGATGCCCGAGAAGAAGCTTTAAACAGATTTAAAAATAAAGCGGTTTCCGTTTTAATTGCCACCGATGTGGCTTCACGCGGCATTGACATCGATAATTTAGATGCCGTTATTAATTTTGATATTCCAAACATCCCGGAATCTTATGTGCATCGCATTGGCAGAACCGGCAGGGCAGGAAATACGGGCGCTTCCTATTCATTTTGTGCCGCTGATGAAAAAATATACATTCAGGGCATTCAAAAACTAATTAACATCACAATTCCTGTAATGGAAGACCATCCGTATCCATTAGATCCCAACGCAAAACCTGAAATCTACAGAAAACTGGGCGTTAAACCAAAAAAGGGCAGAAAATCCGATGCTTCCAAAAAGAATAAAAAACGCTGGTATTAATAAAAGGTGTTGAAAATTTAAACAATAAGGAAAGAATTCAGAAAAGTTGCGCAAACTGTCTGCTGAACGGTAGTGAAGCGTCTCACACAATAAAACTCCTAAAGATCCTTTAATGCACTAGCGCTGCTTTCAGGATGACAAATTAAGAAAACATTGATTCTGTCATGCTGAACGGCAGTGAAGCATCTCACGTTACAACAAGTTTTAAAGATCACCACGCTAATGCAGCGTGACGCTCGCGCTAGCTGGGCTTTCATACTTATTTTATGTCTTTTTCTAATTTGTCAGGATTTTGTCTTGTGTCGAAAACAGTAATAATTTCAATTTCTTTTCTGTCAAGGTTTATTCTATAGTAGAAAGTTGTCTGTTTTGTTACAACACATTTAAAAAGTCCTTTACATTCAGAGGATTGTGGGCAACTTTCAGGTTGATCAGAAATCTGGCCAATTTTAGATGTTAGTTTTTTAATAAAATCATTCCTAACTTTAAATTCCAATTTTCTAATAGAAAATCGCTCAATTTTAAAAGTTTATTTTCAGCTAATTCTGATAAAAATACTTTCATTAAGAAATCTTTTTCAAAAAGTCATTGAATTCAATTCTTTTTCCTTTATTCAACTCTTTAATTCCTTTTTCAATTTCATTTTGATCAGACAAACTTAATTCATTCCAAAAATCAACTTTTTCCTTTTGAATAAATTCTGTGATTTTTTCAATGAATTTGTCATTCTCAATATTGAGAATCATTTTCACCAACTTTATTTTAGAAGTTTGAGTATTCATATTTACTATTTCTTTTATCAAAGTTACAAAAAAATTGGATTATTATTTAAAACTAAAAAAATTTGGCCGTATGAAGCCCAACATTAAATACCAACAATCTCGGCTGGTGCGAGCGTCACGCTCGTGCCGGAACTAAAAGTTAAAACGTTTTAATCATTGATTCTGTCATGCTGAACGGCAGTGAAGCATCTTACGCAACAACTTAGCGCAAAGATCCTTCAATTCACTATAGTTGTTCAGTTTAAACACGAGCGGGACGCTCGCGCTAGCTAGGGTTTTTACCCCAGCCCTAAAGGGAGCCCTATTTTTCACAAACTTTATATATTATTTAGTTCCAAAGCTTTTTT
>CAZBGP010000155.1:0-4848 GCA_964491495.1 uncultured Lutibacter sp.
GCAAAATCGGGGATGATGCGGGAATATATTTTGCGCTATAGAAACCCCGAACGCAGAAAAGAAGCAAATCCGATATTGCTTAAAATTATGCCGGAAACTTTTGGCGTGATGGTTTATCAGGAAGATGTGATCAAAGTGGCGCACCATTTTGGCGGATTAACTTTGGGCGAAGCGGATATGTTGCGGCGCGGAATGAGCGGAAAATTCAGGTCGAGAGAAGAATTTTCAAAAGTGCATGACCAGTTTTTTGAAAATTGCAAAAATCAGGGGCATAGTTATGAGCTGACTTCAGAAATTTGGCGGCAAATTGAGAGTTTTGCCGGTTACGCTTTTGCCAAAGGCCATTCGGCTTCTTATGCGGTTGAAAGCTATCAAAGTCTGTTTTTAAAAGCCTATTATCCGCTGGAATATTTGGTGGCAACACTCAACAATTTCGGCGGATTTTACCAGCCGGAATATTATGTGCACGAGGCAAGAATGAACGGCGCAGTTATTCATCCGCCAACCATTAACAAATCTGGTTACCAGAATTGTATTGAAAGGAACCACATTTATTTGGGTTTTATGATGCTGGAAAGTTTTGAATTGAAAAATGCCACAAAAATTGTAAATGAAAGAGATAGAAACGGCTTGTTTTTGGATTTGGATGATTTTATTGAGCGCGTTGCCATTTCATTGGAACAGCTTTCCATTCTCATAAAAATAAATGCTTTTCAGTTTACGGGAAGAAATAAACGTGAATTGTTATGGGAAGCTTATATGAAAGTGAATAAAGTGTGTTTGGAAACCCATGTTTCCACACTTTTTAAATCGGAAAAAATTGTTTACAACACGCCACAACTCAGTTGCAGCAACTTTGAAGATGCTTTTGATGAAATTCAATATCTTGGTTTTCCGTTGTGCAGTCCGTTTGATTTATTGACGCAACCCATTCATCAACAATTGGTTGCAAGTAATTTGGTACATTGTATTGGAAAAACGGTAACCGTTTATGGCTATTATATTACGGCAAAAAGAGTCAACACTTCCAAAGGCGAATTGATGTATTTCGGTAATTTTTTGGATGTAAAAGGAGATCATTTGGATACCGTGCATTTTCCTCTGGTCGCCAAAAAACACCCATTTAAAGGAAGAGGCGTTTATGAATTAACAGGAAAAGTGACTGAAGAATTTGACTGTATCACTGTTGAAATAGAAAAAATGGAAAAACTGGCGATTATCCAGGATCCGAGATATGCCGATATCCCTAAAAAAGCAATGATATGAGCACTTTAGAACGTTCTATTGTACATATGGACTTGGATACTTTTTTTGTTTCCTGCGAACGAAGAATCGACAGTAAACTGGAAGGAAAACCCATTTTAATCGGCGGAATTTCCGATAGAGGCGTGGTGGCTTCGTGCAGTTATGAAGCCCGTAAATATGGCGTTCATTCGGCAATGCCTATGCGTATGGCAAAACAACTATGTCCGGAAGCCATTGTGTTGCGAGGAAATTCGGGAATTTACACCAATTTTTCAAAGTTGGTGACGGAGGTAATCAATGAATCGGTTCCTTTATATGAAAAAGCTTCCATCGATGAATTTTATATCGATTTAACGGGAACGGACAAGTTTTTTGGCTGCCATCAATTGGCTTCGGAATTAAGAGCCAAAATCATAAAAGAAACCGGATTGCCCATTTCATTTGGCTTGTCCGTTAATAAAACCGTTTCAAAAATTGCCACGGGAGAAGCGAAACCCAACAACGAAATGAAAATAAACAGCGGCACCGAGAAGTTTTTTCTTGCGCCGTTATCTGTCCGTAAAATTCCGATGGTGGGCGAAAAAACCTACAACATATTATGCGACTTGGGCATTAAACGCATACAAACCGTTCAGGAAATGCCGATTGGTATGATGACCAAAGTTTTTGGAAAACACGGCAGCGGTATTTGGAAAAAAGCGAATGGTATAGACAATTCGCCCGTTGTAAAATACCACGAACGAAAATCCATTTCAACAGAAAACACTTTTGATAAAGACACCACAGATCTTGAAAAACTGAAAAGTACTATTGTTGCCATGACAGAAAGTTTGATTTTTCAACTGAGAAAAAGCAATAAATTAACCGCGTGTATTACTTTTAAAATTCGCTATTCCGATTTTCAAACGTATACAAAACAAAAGAAAATTACGTACAGCTCGGCCGACCACACTATTTTGCCGATTGTGATGGAACTTTACAACAGCTTGTATCAAAAACGGTTGCTGGTTAGGTTGATAGGCGTGAAGTTTAGCGATTTGGTGAGTGGCGGACAGCAGATTAATTTGTTTGAAGACAATGCCAAAATGGTGAATTTGTACCACGCCATGGATAAAATGCGTGAACGTTACGGCGATAAGGCGGTTGTAAGGGCAATTACCATTGAAAAAGCCCTATAGTTTTTGAAGGGGGAATTGATAATTGTTGAATCGTTTAGTTGTGTAACTGTTTATTTGGTTTGAAAATCAAAAATTAAAAATTCGTAAATCGTAAATCAAAATCCCGATAGCTATCGGGAAGTAATTCAATTTGCGTTAGCGATTGAAGTGGTATACTTTTTTGGCGTGAAACGCTGAAAAAGATAAAACAGAAAGCGCGACCTGAAAGGGAACGCCCACAAAAAAATGCGGGCAGGCCCAAAATAAATTGTTTAATCGTTGAGGCGTTTAATTGTTTAAAAATGTATTTGTTTAGACTAAAATCTAAAATTCAAAATACCAGCAATATAACATACTTATTATTTTAATATTGAGTAAGATAGTTAGGCATTTATAAAAAAGTTCGGATTAATTTTTTTACATTTGCGGATTCAATAAAAATTCTAGTATTGCAGTTATTATGTCGATTTTGCTTGCTTCAATTTTTTTAAACTTAAATTATAAAACATTTTATTTAAAACATGAACATTTTCGTAGCAAAATTAAGTTCTTCTACCACGAGTGAGGACTTACAAGGATTATTTGAAGAGTATGGTGAAGTAGTTTCTGCAAAAGTTATTACTGACAAAGAAACAGGAGAATCTAAAAGATTTGGCTTTGTTGAAATGAAGAACGCAGAGGAAGCGTTAAAAGCAATTGAAGAGCTTGATGAGTGCCAATACGACAACAGCACTATTGTTGTGAGTAAAGCAAAACCAAAAACTGATGCACCAAAGCGTGACAACAAATTTGGTGGAAAAAAAAGATTTTAATCTTTAATACAATCCAAAAAACGAAAAAGGCTATCATTTCTGATAGCCTTTTTTGTTTTTATATTTGTTGTATTTTATTAGCGTTGTTTGTTTGCTGCCGGTTTGCGGTTTTTCCAACCATTATTTCTTCCGCCACCGTTGCCTGATTTTTGAGAACGCGAATTTTTTGGTTTTTCCTCATCCAGCGGTTTATCATCAACGCCATCAATCAAAAAAGGGTGTTCTGTGACCACAGGAATTTTTTGGTCGATTAATTTTTGAATATCTCGTAAAAATGCTCTTTCCTCTGCATCGCAAAACGAAATGGCAATTCCGCTGGCGCTTGCACGTCCGGTTCTTCCAATTCGGTGAACGTAGGTTTCAGGAATATTTGGCAAATCGTAGTTGATTACCAGCGATAATTCATCAATATCTATACCGCGTGCGGCAATATCAGTCGCAACCAAAACGCTTGTTTCGCCACTTTTAAAATCGCCCAGCGCACGTTGGCGAGCTCCTTGTGATTTATTGCCGTGAATGGCAGCAGCGCTAATATCAGCTTTTTCTAAAAATCGCACAATTTTATCGGCGCCGTGTTTTGTTCTCGAAAAGATAAGGGTAGATTCCACTGCTTCGGTTTCCAACAAATGAACCAATAATTTAGGTTTGCTTTTTTTGCTGACAAAATAAACTGCCTGTTCTACTTTTTCGGCAGTTGCCTGCTCAGGTTTTACGGTTACTCTTTGCGGGTTGCCCAATATTTTTCTGGATAAATCCACAATATCTGCCGGCATTGTTGCAGAAAAGAACAACGATTGTCGTTTTCCCGGCAATTTGGCGATAATCTTTTTAATGTCGTGAATGAAACCCATATCTAACATATGATCCGCTTCATCCAGCACAAAGTATTCAACATCTTTTAATGAAATATAGCCTTGATTCATCAGGTCGAGCAATCTTCCCGGTGTTGCAACAAGCACATCAACGCCTCTGCGAAGCGCATCTGTTTGTTGGCCTTGTTTCACGCCGCCAAAAATAACGGTGTTTTTAATTCCGGTAAATTTTCCGTAAGCCGTAAAACTGTCGGAGATTTGGATGGCCAATTCTCGTGTTGGCGTAATAATGAGCGCTCTAATTTTGCGCTGATTGTTACTGGTGCTCTTATGGTCAACAAATAAGTGTTGTAAAATAGGTATGGCAAATGCGGCCGTTTTTCCTGTTCCGGTTTGCGCACAACCTAAAAGGTCATTTCGGTTTAGCAGAATTGGAATTGATTGTTCTTGAATTGGAGTTGGGTGGGTATAGCCTTCAGCACTTAGCGCTTTAAGGATAGGCTCAATAATGTTTAGATCTTTAAATGTCATGTATTTTATTTAACGGCTGCAAAGGTAGGTGAATTGTTTGGATATACGTTGTTTTATATCTAAGACATTGAAAATGAGTATAAATAGTTTAATTTTTTTGGCGATTTTAGTTTAAAAAAAAGCCTGTCAAAAATGACAGGCTTTAGATTGTAAAAAGGTAAGTATATATTAAATAACTTTTACATTTACTGCGTTTAATCCTTTTTTACCTTCCTGTAAATCGAATTCAACTTCGTCACCTTCGCGTACTTCGTCGATTAATCCAGAAATGTGTACAAAATGTTCTTTGTT
>CAZBGP010000156.1:0-4844 GCA_964491495.1 uncultured Lutibacter sp.
AACAATGCGTTTTATTTGATAGAAAGAGCGCCGGGCGTTTCTGTTGAAGAAATTATAGCCGCTACAGAAGGAACTTTAATTGTTGAAGGCGAAATTCCGGAGATGAAGTTTTAAAAAATCCAAATGAAGATTATATCATACAATGTTAACGGAATCAGGGCTGCCTTAAACAAAGGTTTTATTGATTGGTTGGTTGCCGCAAATCCAGACGTTATTTGTTTGCAGGAAATAAAAGCAAATAAAGAACAGCTCGATTTAAGTTTGTTTGAAAATGCCGGCTATAATTATCACTATTGGTTTTCGGCAGAAAAAAAAGGGTATAGCGGCGTAGCTGTTTTATCAAAAACAAGGCCCGACAAGGTTGTTTATGGTACCGGAATTGAAACAATGGACTACGAAGGAAGAAATTTAAGGGTAGATTTTGCGAACGTATCCATAATGAGCTTATATTTACCGTCCGGAACCAATGACAATCGATTGGAGTTCAAACTATCTTACATGGCTCAATTTCAAGAGTATGTAAACAACCTCAAAAAAGAACTTCCCAATCTCATTATTTGTGGTGATTATAACATTTGCCATACAGAAATAGACATTCATAATCCGGTACAGAATAAAGACACCTCGGGATTTTTGCCCGTTGAGCGAAACTGGCTGGGGAATTTTATAGACAGTGGTTTTACAGATTCGTTTCGTCATTTAAACAAAGATCCGCATCATTACAGTTGGTGGAGTTACAGGGCAAATGCAAGAAACAACAACAAAGGCTGGCGCATAGATTATCATATGGTAAGCAACGAAATGAAAGACAACATTAAAAGAGCCTATATTTTACCGGAAGCAAAACATTCCGACCATTGTCCTATAGTTATTGAAATTGATTCATAAAAATAAATAAAAGCAATACAATGTTCAAAAAAACAGCAATTCTATTCATTATAGCAATCACGTTAAATTCGTGTGTATCAAAAAAAGTATATCAGGAACTAGAAACAAAATTCAATAATTTACGTTCTTCAAATGCAGCATTGGTAGAAGAAAAGGATAATTTATTGGCTGTAAAAAAGGCATTGGAAACCGATTTAGAAAAATTGAACAACGATTACAGCACGCTTAATACCGAAAAGGAAATTTTGGCTGATGAGTTGGTTTCACTTCAAAATAAATATAAAAATTTAGACGAATCTTACAATGCGCTTTCCGCGCAAAGTTCAAAAAAACTGGCCGAGCAATCTCAAAAAAATCAGGAATTATTGGTTCAGTTGGAAGAAAAGGAAAGAAAATTGGCGCTTGAAAGCGACCGATTGGAAAAACTTCAAAACGAATTGGCACAACGTTCCAATCAAATTAACGAGCTTCAAGGCTTGATAAATGCAAAGGAAGCCCAAATGCAACAGTTAAAAAATGCCATTTCAAGCGCATTGCTTAATTTTGAAGGAAAAGGTTTGACTGTGGTTCAAAAAAACGGAAAAATATATGTTTCCATGGAAAACAAACTACTTTTCGATTCGGGAAGCTGGGCTGTTGGCAGTGAAGGAAAAAATGCCGTAGAACAATTGGCAAGCGTGTTGTCGAAAAATCCGGATATCAATGTGCTCATTGAAGGGCATACAGACAATGTTCCGTACACTGGAGCAACAATTATAGACAACTGGGATTTATCAGTTAAACGTGCAACGGCCATTGTTAGAATTTTACAAAACAAAGGCGTAAACCCTACGCAAATTACTGCGGCGGGAAGAAGTGAATATGTCATGGTCGGTTCCAATGCAACACAGGAAGGAAAAGCAAAAAACAGAAGAATTGAAATTATTTTAGCGCCTAATTTAGACGAAATTTCAAAACTTTTAAACAACTAATCTCCTATGAAAAATTTAATATACATTGGTTTTTTACTAACTATTACTTTTGCATTTTCTCAAAAGAAAGCGGATCCATTAAAGATTCAGCCTAACGAAAATACCAAAGTGCAATTTAAAGACAGCCCTGTATTATTTTTTACAAATACAGATTCTTTAATTCTTCAGGTTCATCCAAAAGCTTCACTAATAGATAGCTTATGGATGAATAAATTAATAAAATCACCTTTGTATGATAAGGAACTTTATATTTTGGGTGATGATGAGATGTTTGTTGCCGACCTTGAAGAATTGTCAACCGAATTGCTAAAATCACGCTTGAAGCATTTAAACAGCAAAACGCCTTTTAAAATTGAATACAATCCAGCCTTGGAGCAAGTAATAAGAACCTATTTACAAAAAAGAAAATCGTCCATTTCTACCATTATGGAACGGGCGCGTTATTTTTTCCCCATGTTTGAAGAACATTTGGCAAAATATAATATTCCTATGGAATTAAAGTATTTAGCGGTTATTGAATCTGCTTTAAATCCAAATGCGCGATCTCGCGTAGGCGCAACAGGTTTGTGGCAATTTATGTATCCAACAGGGAAATTTTACAATTTAGAGGTAAGTTCATATATTGATGAACGTTCAGATCCATACAGGGCTACGGAAGCGGCCTGCAAATATTTAGAAAGTTTGTATAAAATGTACGGAGATTGGAGCATGGTTTTGGCTGCCTATAATTACGGTCCGGGGAACGTTTCTAAAGCAATCCGACGATCTGGAGGAAGCACCAATTATTGGAATATCCGTAAATATTTACCTAAGGAAACCGCTGCATATGTACCGGCATTTTACGCCACTTTGTATCTTTTTGAATACGCAAAGGAGCACAATTTAAAATCAAAGGAAAATGCAATTTCGTACTATGCTACGGATACTGTCCATGTAAAAAGACATTTGAGTTTTACGCAAATAAACGAAACTTTAAATGTTGATATTGAGGTGCTTAAATTTTTGAATCCGCAATATAAATTGGATATTATACCCTATGTAAAAGGTAAAAATTATGTACTGACTTTGCCTAGAAAAGATATCGGAAATTTTGTGAGCAATGAGCGATTAATTTATGCCTACGCTGATTTAGAAGATGAAAAAGAAGAAAAACCACTACAACAACTTATAAAATTGGATGAGAAGATTACGCACAAGGTTAAAAGTGGCGATAATTTAGGGAAAATTGCCGCCAAACATGGCGTTGCTGAAAGCAGCCTTAAAAAATGGAACAATTTAAAAAGCTCAAGAATATTGGTGGGTCAAAACTTGGTGGTTTATCCAAAAAACAGCAATCCGGTTGTTGCCGCAAAAGTGGCTCCAGCCAATAATGACAGCAAGGAACATTCCTATTATATCGTGAAATTGGGAGATTCATTATGGTCTATCGCAAAAAAATATTCGAATGTTTCTGTGCAAAATATAAAAGAATGGAATAATATTTGGAGTGTAAATACTCTAAAACCCGGACTCAAGTTAAAAATATTTAATTAATGAAAATCGCATAACAAATCATGGGTTAAACCAAAATATTGCTATGCTATTTGCAATTACAAACAAAAACAATAAATATCCATAAATGAAAAAGATCGGACTATTATTGGCATTTATCTCACTACTTATTTCGTGTGACACAGGTGGCAATCAAAAAATATTAAAAGAAGCTAACGGCCGTATGAACAATTTGCTTATCGTTATGAAAAATAGCGAATGGCAAGGCGAAATTGGCGATGAATTGCGAAAAATTATTGCTGAACCAGTGCTAGGATTGCCACAGCCTGAAGCGCAATTTGAAGTGACACAAGTGCCGCCAGAAAGCTTTGGAAGTATGTTTAAAGCCAGCAGAAGTATTTTACATGTTGGCATTGGTGCTGAAAATTCTTTTTCGGCCATATCAAATGTGTATGCCGAGCCACAACAAATAATTACCATCATAGGAAAAGACAAAGAAGCGCTTATTCTTGAAATTCAAAAAAATGCAAAAGCGCTTATTACCGGATTTAAGAATGCTGATTTGCTCACCGTTCAAAGGTCAATTTATAAGAATTATTGGGATCCTACAAAAATGGAAACCTTTACTAAAAACGGCTATTCTTTTAAAATTCCGAAAACCTTCAGCAAAGTTGATGATACCGGAGATTTTGTGTGGTACCGTATGCGTCTGGATGGCGGAAACAGTATGGAATTGTTTTCCTACACGGTTCCAATTCAATCCATTGATGACGAAAACGGCAATAACCTTGTGGCCATTAGAGATACCATCGGCAAAAAATACATTCCAGGACAACTTGAAGGGTCGTATATGATTACAGAAGAGGCCTACACACCACATATTTTTGAGGTAATACTCGACGGCAAAAAAGCCCTTGAAGCCAAAGGAAAATGGGAAGTGAAAGGCGTATATATGGCCGGGCCATTTTTAAGTTATTCCATTATTGACAAGGCAAAAAACAGGTTGGTGGTGGTTGAGGGTTTAACCTATGCGCCTTCTATCAACAAACGTGATTATATGTTTGAATTGGAAGCGATTATGAAAACCATCAAAATAAACTAGAAAAGCATTTAAATTACTTTTTACAATAATTTATGCCGCTATATTTTACTAAATATAGCGGCATTTTTTTTCTTTGATAGTAACCAATAATAAAAAATAATTTCACTTTTTTAATTCTACCATATTCAAAAATTTTTCTTTAATTATCCAAAAAAAGTCAATAATTGAAAAAATTAAATATATTTGACAAATTTCATAATTCAGAAATATAGGATCTTAATTATGAATTTTCTGAGAAAAGCAGTAATTATTAATAATTTCATTTGAATCAAATTCTACATACTATGAAATACTTATTTACACTATTATTTGCAATTTTTATTATTTCTAATTCTTTTGCGCAAACACAAAAAGCGAATATCAATACTTCTCGCTCAAACATTAAAAAAGGA
>CAZBGP010000157.1:0-4837 GCA_964491495.1 uncultured Lutibacter sp.
ATGGACATTGCGCATCCTGATATTGAAGATTTCGTAACCATCAAACAAGATTTGACAAAAGTAACCGGAGCCAATATTTCTATTCGCTTGTCCGATGAATTTATGGTAGCCGTAGTAAATGATGACGATTTTACCTTGCGTTGGCCAATTGAAAGCAAAACTCCTACTTATAAAAAAGTAATTAAAGCACGTTCACTTTGGGATGTCATAATTTCTTGCGCCCACAATACAGCCGAACCAGGTTTGATATTTTGGGATCGTCAACATTTTTATTCAACATCTTCTATTTATCCAGGATTTAAAAACAGTTCCACAAATCCTTGTTCTGAAATTGCCATGCAAGGCGGCGACAGTTGTCGTTTAATTGCGGTTAATTTGTATAGTTTTGTGAAAGATCCGTTTACAGAAAAAGCAAAATTCGACTTTAAAAAATTCTATGAAGTTGTGTATGAATCACAACGTTTAATGGATGATTTGGTGGATTTGGAATTGGAAGCCGTAAATAAAATTTTCAATAAAATAATGCACGATAAAGAGCCTGATGAAATTAAACAGGTTGAAATAGATACCTGGAAATTATTATATAAAACAGGTAAAAAGGGCAGAAGAACCGGATTGGGATTTACAGCTTTGGCTGATGCCATGGCCGCTTTGGGCAAAAAGTTTGATACCGATGAAGCGATTGCTGTTGTTGACGATATTATGAAAACCAAATTGCGCGGTGAATTTGACAGCAGTATTGATATGGCAATTACCCGAGGAAAATTCGAAGCATTTAGCCCTGAAATTGAAAATTTTTCTGAGTTTGTTCAAATGATGGAAAAAGAATTTCCGGATGTTTATACACGAATGATGAAATACGGAAGAAGAAATATTTCCATCAGTACTGTGGCGCCAACCGGTAGTTTAAGTATGCTGGCACAAACATCATCGGGTATTGAACCGGTTTATTTATTGTCGTACAAACGAAGAAGAAAAGTAAATCAAGATGATACAAATGCCAAAGTTGCTTATGTTGATGATATGGGCGACGCGTTTGAGGAATTTGAAGTTTATCATCCAAAATTAAAACAATGGATGGAAGTTACAGGAAAAACCGACATTAAGGAAAGTCCTTATAGTGGTTCTACTGCTCCTGAAATCGATTGGAAAAAACGGATTGAAATGCAGTCTTTGGTTCAAAAATATACCACGCATTCCATCAGTTCAACCATAAATTTGGCCAGTGATGTTCCTGTTGATTTGGTTGGCGATATTTATATTGAATCTTGGAGAAAAGGATTAAAAGGAATTACAGTTTACAGAGATGGTTCGCGAAGCGGAATTTTAATTGCAAACGACACCAAAAAAGCAGAAAAAAAAGCAGACTGCTATGCAGAAACTGTTTTTCCAAAGCGTCCTAAAAAAATTGCGGCAAAAGTAGTACGTTTCCAAAATGATTATGAAAAATGGGTTGCCGTTGTTGGTTTAATAAACAACAGACCTTATGAAATATTTACAGGAAAAATTGAAGATGCGTTTCTTTTACCTGCTTGGTTGGAAGAAGGCTGGGTTATAAAAAACAGAGATAAAAACGGGGAATCCCGTTACGATTTTCAATTTTTGGATAAAGACGGCTATAAAGTGACTTTTGAAGGACTTTCCCGAACTTTTGACAAAGAATATTGGAATTATGCCAAACTAATTTCCGGCGTTTTGCGTCATGGAATGCCAATTCCTTATGCTGTTGATTTAATCAATAATTTAAACATGTACGATGAAAATATCAATACATGGAAAAACGGAATTGCGCGTGCATTAAAACAATTTGTGGCAGACGGAACTCAGGCAGTTGATAAAAAATGCCCTGAATGCGGTGATCCTGACGGATTAATTTATGAAGAAGGTTGTTTGAAATGTAAAAATTGCGGACATACCAAATGCGGATAATACAATATTGAAAAACTAAAAAAGCGACAAAATTTTAAATTTTGTCGCTTTTTTTATGAGCTAAATAAATTTGACAACTTATTTAAATGAATTTATCGTTTTTCTAATAGCCACCAAACGGGTCAATAAATTTTCTAAATATATCATATCCAACATATTGGCGCCATCGCTTTTTGCATTTGCTGGGTCAAAATGGGTTTCTAAAAATAATCCGTCAACGCCAACTGCGATTCCTGCTCTGGCAATGGTTTCTATTAATTCAGGTTTTCCTCCGGTCACACCGCTGCTCTGGTTTGGTTGTTGTAAAGAGTGTGTGATGTCTAAAATAGTTGGTGCAAATTGTTGCATTTCCGGGATTCCCCTAAAATCAACAATCATATCCTGATAACCGAACATGGTTCCTCTATCGGTAATCCAAACTTTTTCGTTGCCGCAGTCCAATACTTTTTGTACGGCGTGTTTCATAGCACCCGGACTCATAAATTGTCCTTTTTTCAGATTGATAACTTTTCCTGTTTTCGCGGCTGCAACCACCAAATCGGTTTGGCGCACCAAAAAAGCAGGAATTTGCAATACATCAACATATTCAGCCGCCATTGTAGCATCTGTAACTTCATGAATATCTGTTACCGTTGGAATGTTAAAAGTATCGGAAACTTTCTTCAATATTTTTAGTGCTTTTTCATCACCAATTCCACTAAAACTGTCAATTCTGGACCGGTTTGCTTTTTTAAAACTTCCTTTAAAAATAAAAGGAATTTCTAATTTATCGGTCACTTTTAAAATGTGTTCTGCAATTCTCAAGGCCATTTCTTCACCTTCAATGGCGCAAGGACCAGCCAACAAAAAGAAATTGTTGCTTTTGGTGTGTTTTATGTTTGGAACTAAATTTAAATTCATAATCTGTAAATTTTTTTCAAAGATACTATTTTATATAGCCTGTTAAAACAGAATTATTCTTAATTTTATGGTAAACATTGATGGATATTTTAAAATTTAAGGGTATGAAAAATTTTAAATTTTTATTGTTATTTGTTTTTTTAGGTTGCGCAGGCCCTAGAACAGTGTATGATTATGATGATCAGGTTGATTTTAATCAGTACAAAACATTTCGTTTTTTTGAAGATATTAAGCTTCCCGTAAATGAGATAGATGCGAAACGGATTTTTGCTCAATTGGAAAATGCAATGGTTGAAAAAGCCTTGGTATATCATGAAAATCCTGACATTTTTGTCGATGTTCAATTAAATCAGTTTGAGGCGCAAAGAAACGCTGTTGGCATAGGCTTTGGCAGTTACGGAAGGCATTCAGGCATCAATATTGGAGGGCAAATACCAATTAACAGCAACACGTTAACCAAACAATTTACCATTGATTTTGTGGATGCAAAAAATGATAAATTGATTTGGCGCGGTTTTTATGAAGGCAATTTTCAAAGCAATATTGAAATTACCCAAAAAGAACAACTTTATGCTGAGGCATTTAAAAAATTATTAAGCAAATATCCCCCTAAAAAATAAAATTATCAATCTGTTTTAATTCGAACCCCTTCACTATGGCTGCTGAATTCTGGCGCATACATACTTTGTATGTTCGTGATTCCGTTGCTGAAATTGCCTGCATTATTTATGCGCAAATCATATTCAAAAACATAAACGCCTTTTGGCAGATTCTCAAAAAAGAAATTTGTTGAAGCGTCTTTCGTGCTTTCGTAATAACCCAATCCGTCCTGCCATTTGTAGGCAGACAACACATTTATTGGTTCCAAACCACTGGCGCGCATATCTTTCATATGAACAAATTCCATCGGCCTGTCCACTTTTAATTCAATCCGCACTGTAATTAAATCACCGACTTTTAATTTGGTGTCACTTGTTATTTCAGTTAACAGTTTTCCTTTATCAGAATTGGTTTTCAAGAACAGTTTTTTATGCAGTTTAAGCGGCGTTTCTGCGGAAGTTATTTTATCTAAATCCTCAAAATATTGCCAATACAATCCGCCCCAGGCAATACCTTTGTCTTTTTTGGAAATGGTAACTACACCCATTTCTGGCGTAATTTCAGCACCATTCCAAGAAGTTTTAAAGTAGCCCGTGCCCGCTTCAATTTTTACATTTTCTAATACTGAAGGTTCAATTTTTTGGTTTCCAACAGTCACTTCAACAGATTCAGTAACGGACAGCCAATCGCTGCCTTGCAATAACAATGCATATACGGCTTCTGTGGTCGCTTTTGTGGTTTTCCAGCTATTTGTTTGCTTATTTTTCAACAACCAAACTTTTAGTTCATCAACCGTTGCGGTATTATTTTCAATTTCAGAAAAAGCTTCAATCAGCAACGCCTGAGTTTCAATCGGCGCTTGGTGCCAAAACCAACTAGCTGTATTTTCTTTCCAATACATGCCCAATTCTTCGCTCATAATGCTGTTTTCATGCAGTGATTTTAAAATGGCTGAAGCCGCCGTTTTATTTTGTGCTCTGTGTTGCACCAAAGCAATCATTCCTTTTGAATACAAATTGAATTCTTTCCAATAAGTGGCCGATTGCTTGGCATAATAATTTACTGCTTTTTGTACATTTTCTGAAAATTTTGCGTCTTTATAAAAACTGCGCATATACAAATAATGCAGTTGAATGTGCCCCAAATGATTTTTGGCCAGATAATCTGTTTCCGCTTTCAGTCCTTTTTCTTTGGATTTTTCTTTGTCTCTTAATTTTTTGGCTTCTGCCAAAAGTTTGTTATAATCGTCCAAGATTTCATCGTCTAAAAAGTTTATGGCTTTTGAAATCACTTCTGAAGCAGCCTTTTCGTTTATGGCAACATTCAATTGTTTTAAATGCCCAAATCCGGCTGCAATGTGTTGCGTAATGTAACGATTTGGGTAATTACTTCCTTTGAACCAAGGAAA
>CAZBGP010000158.1:0-4714 GCA_964491495.1 uncultured Lutibacter sp.
AATACCTGCCATCATACTAAATTTGATTCTTGTAAATATAGTATATAAATAGAAATGGTCCGACAAATTGTCGGACCATTTCTATTTATTTTCCTAAAATTAACGCTTATAAATGTGCCTCAATTTTTTGTGCATACGTTGCTTTTGGCGCAACACCTACTTGTTTTTCAACCACTTCACCATTTTTAAACACCAACACTGTTGGGATATTTCGCACGCCATATTCAGCAGCAAATTTTTGATTTGAATCCACATCCACTTTCACAATTAACGCTTTATCTGCGTATTCTGCAGTTAATTGATCCATAATTGGCGCCACCATTCTACAAGGTCCACACCAGGCTGCCCAAAAATCAACCATCACCGGTTTATCCGATTTTAATACCACTTCGTCAAAAGTTGCATCTGTTACTTCTAATGCCATATTCTATTTTTTTAATTATTAATTTCTCTTTGCGCTACAAAAGTAAACAAATATTTTACCATAATCATTTATCCCACATTACTTTTATTTATGAAGTCATTTATAAATTTAATGATTAAAAAATTTAACTGTTAAAAGAAATTTAAAAAAAATTTGAAGTTAAATTGAAAAATGATAACTTTGTAGTTAACTTTGTTGAATGAATAATGAGAGGCAAATTATTTTTTATAAAACATATTTTCAAGACTTTTACTTGGAACAGAATGAAAAGGTTCGGGAAAAAATAGCCTATGTTTTTAAAGTAATTATTAGCGTTCAAAATATTCCCAAAAAATTTTTGAAACATTTGGAAGGAAATGAGGGACTTTTTGAAATACGAATTGAATTTGAAAGTAATATTTATAGAATTTTCTGCTGTTTCGATAAAGGAAATTTAGTCATACTTTTTAATGGCTTTCAAAAAAAGACACAAAAAACGCCTAAAAAAGAAATTGAATTGGCAATAAAACTTAAAAAAGAATATTTTAACTCAAAAAAGCAATAAAATGAATAAGGATGATAAAATTAGAAACGCTAAAAACTTCGAAGAGTTATTAACTATTGAATATGGTCCAATCGGAAATGAAAAAAGAGAAGATTTCGAAAAAAAAGCACAATATTTCGTAATAAGTGAAATGTTGAAAAATGCGCGTCATGAGGCAAAATTAACACAGGAACAACTTGCTACAAAAATTGGAACTAAAAAAAGTTATATTTCAAGACTTGAAAATGGGAAATGTGATATTCAACTTTCTACACTTTACAGAATTTTTGAGTTTGGACTTGGAAAAAAAATAAATTTAATAATTGGATAATTGCATCATAAATTCCCTCGGGATATCAAACAATGTAAGAATTATTATGGCATCTTATAAATAGGCAGTTGCGTATCCTATATGAAGGATTTGAGATTAAACAATTTGGCACCCAGAGCTTGATTCAAGAAAACATATCAACAAATCAACGATTCAACGATTAAACATTTTAAAAAACTTCCTTAGCGATTGCTTTAATATTGTCGGATTTCCCCATGGAATAAAAATGCACCACCGGAACACCTTTGGCCAAAAGTTCTTTAGATTGCGCAATGGACCACTCAATGCCCACTTGCCTCACCTGTTCATTGTTGCTGCATTTTTCAATTTCCAACACCAGCGCTTCGGGCAAATCCAGTTTAAACACTTGCGGAAGCACCTGTAAATGGCGTTTTATGGCAATGGGTTTTATCCCTGGAATGATGGGAACCGTGATGCCCATCGCCCGTGCTTTATCCACAAATTCGAAAAATTTATGGTTGTCAAAAAACATTTGGGTCACCACATAATCGGCACCGGCATCAATTTTTTCTTTCAGCCTTCTTAAATCGGCATCCAAACTTGGCGATTCCATATGTTTTTCAGGATACCCCGCAACCCCAATGCAAAAATCGGGTTTGTACAAGGTTTCCATAATTTCGTGCAAATATTTTACCTTGTTTAAATCGCTGATTTGCGTCACCAATTCACGCGCATACTGATGTCCGCCCGCAGTTTGCTCAAAATATTTTTCGTGTTTCATGGCATCACCGCGTAAGGCCATCACATTGTCCAGGCCCAAATAATGACAATCCACCAACAAATATTCCGTTTCTTCCTTCGTAAATCCGCCACACAACACGTGCGGAATCGCATCTACATTGTATTTGTATTTTAACGAGGCGCAAATCCCCACCGTTCCCGGCCGCATACGGGTAATTTTTTGTTCCAGAAGCCCCTTGCCCTTAGGAATGTACACAAACTCTTCCCGAGAGGTGGTCACATCAATAAATGGCGGTTTAAATTCCATCAGCGGATTGATATTGTCGTACAATTCCTGTATGTTTTGCCCTTTTTGCGGCGGCACAATCTCAAACGAAAACAATGTTTTCCCTTTTGCCTGTTTAATGTGATCTGTTACTTTCATTTTATTTTTGTTTGTTGTTTCTGGTTTCACGTTTCTGGTTTTCCTAAACGATTAAACATTTCAACTTTTAACTTTTAACTTTTAACTTTTTTACGCGTTTCCTTTCAGGTCGCGCTATTCACTAAATCTTTTTTTTCATTGCATTTCAAAAAAGGATACCGCTGCTATCGCTAACGCAAATTCGATTTACGTTCCGATAGCTATCGGGATGGCGATTTTTGAATTACGAATTTTTTAATTTGCCTGATGGTATGTCAGGTTTACAAAATTATAAATGCCTAATTTTAATGTGTTTTTGGTCTTTTTTCTCTATTCTCTTTTCCTTTTTCTCTGAAAACATTCATTCTCAATTGTTAAGATTAGGCCGCAGCCATTTCTTGGCGGTTTCAACATCCATATTTTTTCTTCTGGCAAAATCCTTCACCTGTTCTTCGGTTATTTTTCCGACCCCAAAATATTTGGCATTTTCATTCCCAAAATAATAGCCAGAAACCGATGCAGCCGGCCACATCGCCAGACTTTCAGTGAGTTCAACCCCAATATTTTCTTTCACTTTCAGCAGTTCCCAAATGGTGATTTTCTCGGTATGATCCGGACAAGCGGGATAACCCGGTGCCGGACGAATGCCTTTATAGCCTTCTCTGATCAATTCTTCATTGGTCAACATTTCGGCGGCCGCATATCCCCAATCATCTGTCCGCACTTTTTTATGCAAATATTCCGCAAAAGCTTCTGCCAGTCTGTCGGCCAAGGCCTTGATCATAATCGAATTGTAATCGTCGTGTTCTTTTTCAAACGCCGCTGCCAGTTCTGCGGTTCCAAATCCGGTGGATACACAAAAAGCGCCCATATAATCGGTTTTGTTGGTTTCTTTCGGCGCGATAAAATCGGCCAATGCCATACTTGGCGTTCCTTCTTTCTTTTTCAATTGCTGGCGCAAGGTTAAAAACTTGACTTTAACTTCAGATTTGCTTTCATTTGCATACACTTCAATATCATCCTCATTTACCGAATTTGCCGGGAAAATTCCGAAGACCGCTTTTGCCGTCAGCAACTTTTCATCCACCACTTTTTGCAGCAGTTTTTTCGCATCCTTAAATAAATGGGTTGCCGATTCTCCAACCACCGCATCGGTTAAGATTTCAGGAAATTTTCCGTGCAATTCCCAGGTCCTGAAAAATGGGCCCCAGTCGATAAATTCAACCAGTTTATTGAGATCTAACGCTTCAATCACTTTTATTCCGGTAAAGTTTGGCGCCGAAATAGGAGCAGTTTCCCAATTTATTTTAAACTTATTTTCCCGGGCATCGGCCAAGGATAAATATTCTTTTCTGTCGGATCGGTTATAAAATCCATCCCGAACAATCACATAATCGTCCTTGATACTTTTTACATAATCAACCGCCGTATTGTTGTCGTTAATTAAATTCCCGACCACCGTAACCGCCCTTGAAGCGTCATTTACATAAATAACCGCATTGGAATACTGGGTATCAATTTTAACCGCCGTATGCGCTTTTGAGGTGGTGGCGCCGCCAATCAGCAAAGGCACTTTAAAATTTTGGCGCTCCATTTCTTCGGCAACATAAGCCATTTCATCCAATGAGGGCGTTATGAGTCCGCTCAACCCAATCACATCCACGTTTTCGTTTTTGGCCGTTTCAATTATTTTTTCAGCCGAAACCATCACGCCCAAATCGATAATCTCATAATTGTTGCAATTCAACACCACGCCCACAATATTTTTTCCGATATCGTGCACATCGCCTTTTACAGTAGCGAGTAATATCTTTCCAGCACCCGGCCCCCTGACCCCCAAAGGGGGAACCGCCAACGCTTTTATTATTTTATCCAAAACGGCATCCAAATTGGACAAAACTTCATTATTTGTAATACGCAGCACCCGAAACCCCTCTTTTTCCAGCCATTGTGTACGTTCTGCGTCACTCGCCATATTTTCGGGCAATTGGTGTATCAATCCATCAATTTCAATAATTAAATTCGATTTTAGACAAATAAAATCCGCAATATAATTTCCAATAATATGCTGCCTTCTTATTTTGTGGCCTTCGAGTTTTTTTCCGCTTAAAACATTCCATAAAAGCCTTTCCGCATCGGTTGGTTCATTGCGCATTTTAAGGGCAAACTCTTTTAACAATCGATAATTCAAAGGATCGGCAGTTTCCCAATATTGCGTTGTTTTAATTCCCCCTTCGGGGGCTAGGGGGCCTTTTGCGGCTTCAATGTAAGGTTGGAGGTACGCCACTGCTCGTTTCATCACTCGGGCAGATTTCACCACCTGCGGCAAAA
>CAZBGP010000159.1:0-4621 GCA_964491495.1 uncultured Lutibacter sp.
TGAAATTTTGACAATTGTTCATAACCACATTCTTTCCTTGTCGGTCATTTTCTTTATGCTTTCCTTAATTCTCGCCACAACTTCCATCAATAAAAAGTTTAAATATTTTTTAATGATTGAACCTTTTTTATCCATCATTTTAACTTTTGGCGGTATTTATTTGCTTTGGAGCGGCATCACCTGGTTTAAATACGTGGTAATATTTTCAGGAATATTAATGACCTTTAGTTTTGTATCGGCCACATTAGCAATAGGATATCAAATTTTATTTTTCAAAAAAGCCATAAATAGCGCTATTTAATTTAAATAGTCTAAATTTGCACGCAATTAATTTATAAGTTGATTGCACTATGATTTCAGATTCTTCAAAATTTGTAGGTGAAGGTTTAACCTACGATGACGTACTATTGGTTCCGGCATTTTCAGAAGTTTTGCCACGCGAAGTAAGTACACAAACAAAATTCACAAAAAACATCACATTAAATGTTCCAATCGTTTCCGCAGCGATGGATACCGTTACCGAATCGAATATGGCAATTGCCATGGCGCGTGAAGGCGGAATTGGCGTGTTGCATAAAAATATGTCTATTGAAAAACAGGCTGCTGAAGTGAAAAAAGTGAAACGGTCAGAATCGGGTATGATTTTACAACCCATTACCATCACCAAAGATGAAACCGTTTTTGTTGCCAAAAGCTTGATGAAAGAATATGGCATTGGAGGAATTCCCGTTATTGATCAAGATGGAAAATTAATAGGCATTATTACCAATAGGGATTTGCGTTTTGAAGGTGACAATAAGCGAAAAATTTCTGAAGTAATGACTTCTAAAAACCTGATTACCGTCGCTGCAGGAACTTCCTTAAAACAGGCAGAATTAATTCTTCAGGAAAATAAAATTGAAAAACTTCCGGTTGTTGATGCCAATTATAAATTGGTCGGATTAATAACTTATCGAGATATTATTAAAGTGCTGGAAAATCCGCATGCCAATAAAGACCAATATGGTCGTTTGCGTGTTGCGGCGGCAATAGGTGTTACCGCTGATGCGCTTGAAAGGGCTTCGGCTTTAATAACGGCAGGCGTTGATGCGCTAATTATTGATACGGCTCACGGACATACAAAAGGCGTGGTGACTGTTTTGAAACAAATTAAGAATTCTTTTCCTACTATTGATGTTGTGGTGGGTAATATTGCAACAGGCGAAGCTGCAAAATATTTGGTTGAAGCTGGCGCCGATGCCGTAAAAGTTGGTATCGGACCTGGATCCATTTGCACAACCCGTATTATTGCAGGTGTTGGTTTTCCACAACTTTCGGCCATTATTGAAGTGGCGAATGCCATTAAAGGCTCGGGCGTTCCCGTAATTGCCGATGGCGGTATTCGCTATACGGGTGATATTCCAAAAGCCATTGCTGCAGGAGCTGATTGCGTGATGTTGGGTTCGTTATTGGCTGGCACAAAAGAATCGCCGGGCGAAACCATTATTTATGAGGGACGAAAATTTAAATCGTACCGCGGAATGGGTTCTATTGAAGCGATGGAACATGGCTCAAAAGATCGCTATTTTCAGGATGTTGAAGATGATATTAAAAAACTGGTTCCTGAAGGAATTGTGGGAAGAGTGCCTTACAAAGGAGAATTAAATGAAACAATGATTCAGTTTATTGGCGGTTTGCGTGCCGGAATGGGTTATTGTGGCGCAAAAAATATTGAAGCCCAAAAAGGGGCAAAGTTTGTTAAAATTACCGCTGCAGGAATGCGCGAAAGCCATCCGCACAATGTAACCATCACAAAAGAATCTCCAAATTATTCGAGATAATTTTTAGGAATAAAAAATAAAGTAAAAAATTTGCGGTAATTAATGGCTGAATAAAGCTTTTAACTACCGCAAATTTTTTACCATTTAAGCAGAAAACGTCAAATTAAATTTAGGAAAAGTTAAGTTCGAAAGGCGTGCTAACGTAATCTAACGCAACAATACTTGCACTATTTCTGTTCACATAAGAATTTAAAATTCGCCTAACATCATTATTCTCTTTTTGTGCGCTGAGCATTCCAAAATAATCTTCAGCGGACGTGATTTTTTGTTTTTTGCTGGCGTACCCAAATCCTTTGTAAATGCCGTTTAAAACCAAAACATAAGCATATTCACTGCTGGTTCTGCCTGTTTCTTTAATGATAAAGTTTTCAGCTTTAAATTTTAAGGAATCAATAGCTTCTTGCACTCTTAAATTGTACAATTCAACAGATTCTTCTTCTTTACAAACACCTTTACATTTTTTTATCTGGTAATGAAAACAAGTGGAAACATTGGTTTGCAGGTGGCAATATTTTGGACACAGTTCAAAATCTTCGCATAATTTCTCCAGAAAAATCCGGCATTCTGTAATGTTTGAGAACTTCATCAAAGGAGATGTAATCAACTTTAATCGGTTGTAAGCCAAATGAATAATGCCGTCTCTGTCTTCGTAAGCAAACAATCCGACGCTTTCCTGCGCCCTTCTTTGTGCGCGATTGTATTTGGGATAGATGCTTTTTATTTCCGAAGATTCCAACAACAAGGCCAGCAATTCACTGCCGGTTTCAACACAGGAAACATGGCTTGTTTCCAGGCACATTGTAATTTCTTTTTTGGCTTTGTCGTAAAAATGGCTCAGCACGCGTTGTTTTATATTTTTGGCTTTTCCAACATAAATGACTTCATTTTTCTCATTTTTGAAATAATAAACACCCGAATTTTCCGAAAGTTCATCAACCGTTTTTTTCGGCAACAAAGGCGGCAAGGTCGATTGTTTTGAACGCGGATTTAAAAAGGAATTGAACACATTTTCGGTATCCAGCAGCAACAATTTTTCGAATAAAATTACCGTGGCTTCCGCGTCTCCTTTTGCCCGGTGCCGGTCTTTAATCACAATATTTTGCGTAACGCAAAGTGCGCCCAGACTGTACGATCTTAAATTGGGAATCAATTTTCGTGATAACCGAACAGTGCACAATTTTTTTCGTTTAAATTCAAATCCCAAATCCTTAAATTCCTTTTGTATGATGTTGTAATCGAAATTTACGTTGTGCGCCACAAAGATGGTGTCTTTGGTAATTTCGGCCACTTTTTTGGCAATTTCATAAAATTTTGGGGCATTGCTCACCATCGCATTGGTGATTCCCGTTAAATTGGTGATAAAAGGAGGGATGCTGCATTCCGGATTCACGAGTGTCGTAAACTCGTCAATTACTTTTTCGCCATCATACACAAAAATGGAAATTTCTGTTATTTTGGAACTGTGTCCGGTGGTTTCTATGTCAATGATTGTATACATTTATTTGATCGATTTTTCCAGTGCCTTTAACTCAATTCCCAACTGATTTAGCATAACGGCAATGCTGCTTATTTTTAATTCGTGCTCTTCGTATTCCTGTGTATTGATACTACAGGTAAATTCCCACAGCTCCAGAACTTCATCAACAGGTACATAATAAGGATCGTATTTTTTATTGTCGGAAACCAGCAACAACATATTGTGTTCTTCAATTTTGTTAAAAACCCGTTTGTAAACAATGCCATCGTTTAAGGTTAGCACAATATACGTTTTACCGTCTTTTAGATTGCCAATTTCTTCAACAAAGCGCGCCACAATATAAGAACCGCTTTTTACGGGCAACATAGAATCCCCTTTTATGGGAAATGCCCGGTGTGTTCCTGTTGGCAAAAACGGCAGTTTTATTTTCTCCAAATGCTCAATATATTCTGGGTCGGCGTAGCCTCTTAAATAACCTGCGGAAGCTTCCACAGGAATAATTTCTATCAAATCTTCATTGGCACCATCAACCGTAATTGGAAATAAAACCCTTCTGTTTCCAATTTCAATAAAGGAAACATCTTTTGCGCCCGACAAATCATTTTTGATTAAAATATCGATGGGAATTTTAAAATAATCAGACAAGTCGATTAAAAATTCCACAGGAGGAATGGCCCTGTTTTCTTCATAAGAGCTTATTCTGGATCGGGAAACTTTTAAATCCTCCGCAAATTGCTCCTGCGTCAAACCTTTTAAGGTTCTCATGTGTTTGATATTTTGTGACAAATAATTCATAATGCTAAATTTATGAGCAACAATTGCTAATATTTTGAGCTAATTTAGCAAAAAAAAGTTTACCGCCTAATTTTTTCTGAAAAAATGTATTTGAACACCCATTCATATTATAGTTTAAAATACGGTACAATTGCACCGGAAGCCTTGTTGCAGCTGGCGTTTCAGCACAATATTACGGCAATGGCCTTGACTGATATTAACAGCACTTCGACCAACTTGGATTTTGTGCGTTTGGCTCCAAAATACAACATAAAACCTGTTTTGGGCGTCGATTTCAGAAATGGTGCGCAGCAACAATTTGTGATGCTGGCAAAAAATAATGAAGCTTTGCAGCAACTGAATAAATACTTGTCGGAATTTTTGCATTTGGATAAAATAACGATTCCAAAACGGGCAAAGTACATTGCGGATACTTTTGTGATTTATCCGTACCAAAATACGGTGATGGATCTTGCAGAAAATGAATTTATGGGCGTAAAACCTTCTGATTTAAATCAGCTGAAGTTTTCAGCATGGCGATTGCATCAGG
>CAZBGP010000160.1:0-4615 GCA_964491495.1 uncultured Lutibacter sp.
TTTTAAATGCGTTGCCTGGGCAATCAATCAATTATTCTCTAAATATCACGAATGAAGGAACGGAAGCCACGAATAACACCATAATTACCATCCCCATTCCGGCAACCGCAATTTTTCATACGGGGACAATTGTATATCACACCTATAAAGATTTTACCACAACCAATATTCCTTTTTTTGATTCGGGAACAAACAAAATTATTTGGGATTTGGGCACATTGCCAATAACTGCCGGTCATCCCGAATATGTATATGCCGATATAAGTTTTACTCTCGATGTTACAACAGATTGTGCCATTATATTAAATGCAGGTTGTAGTCCAGAAATTTCTTTAGAAACCGGTACAATAACGGGTACAGGTGCAATATCAGGATCTTCATTTACAAAATATTTTTTTCAGGGATATGATGGCACCTCTTGTCATTTACCTATTGAAGGCTCAATTAAAGTGGCTATTGATGCAAGTTCTTGCTTTTTAAGTATGGCTGGTCCAGATCAAATAACTTCTTGTGGAGGAGAATTTGTTACACTAACTGCTGCAACAGGAACTGCAGGAATATGGGAAATTGTTAGCGGACCTGCTGGTGGTGGAGAAATTTTTTCAAATAACACAAGCCCAAGTTCAACATTTTACAGCCCTAATCTTGGCGTGTACACTTTAAGGTGGACTACAAATTGTGCCACAACAGATGATGTTGTAATTACTTTTACACTCTGCAATGTTGTCAATTTTGACGGAATTGATGACCATATTAACTTTAAAAATAGCTTTAATTTAAACAGTGGTAATTTTAGTATAGAAGCCTGGGTAAAATCGAACGCTGCAAATGGTAATACACAATCAATATTGTCAAAACACATTAGCCCAAGTTCGTCTGATGGCTATGACTTAAGATTGGTAAACAATTTCATCTCATTCAATTGGAACAACAATTCCATAGCCGCCGATCATGCAATTGACACCAACAGATGGTATCATATTGCGGTTACTTTCGATGGCGCTAACTATAAGTTATATATTGACGGAATATTAGAAAAAACTAAATCAGGGGCAAACCCAATAATAAATAGTGTCGATTGCATTTTAGGTGCAATGAGTCAAAACACCAATTCGCCCTATAATTATTATAATGGATGGACCGATGAACTTCGTATGTGGAATGTCTCTTTAACAGTTGAACAAATTCGTCAAATGATGAATCAAGAAATAACAAATGATGGCAGTGGCAATGTAAAAGGAGTAATTGTTCCCATAAACATCAGTGGTTTAAGTTGGGCTAATTTGGCAGGTTATTATCAAATGAATAGAACATGTGATATCAGCAATGGATATTTAGTGGATAAATCTGGCAATTCCAAAAATGGTAAATTGAAAGGTATTTATGTTCAAGAACCGGATTCAGCCCCAATTCCTTATACTTCTGGAGCTAATGGCTGTTGGGAAACTGATAGCACTTGGACCAATTCTTCTGTTTGGGACTCACCAAATAGTTTTGGAATAAATGGAATAACAAAAATTGATTGGAATATTGTTCAAACTTCCCATAATATTACCTCAAGCGATAAAAATATTATAGTTTTAGGGTTAATTTCAACATCGGGAATATTAACAATTGCAAAACCTTCAGAAGCCCTAAATGAAAATAATAGCGGCCAAAGTTTAAGAGTTACCCATTATTTAGAACTGGACGGCGCCATTGATTTGGTTGGTGAATCTCAATTATTACAAGATGAAGGATCAATTTTAGACCAAGACAGCGGCGGTTATATTGAACGCGACCAGCAAGGTACCGCAAACAGTTTTAATTACAATTACTGGGCATCATCAGTAAGTCCAATTACTGCAGCAGGAATAGGGCAAAGAGGAACAGGAATTGTAAGCAACAACGCAAATTATGCGATTTCCGGAGTGTTAAAAGATGGCACAAATACCGCTTCTCCGGGGAATATTAATTTTCTTCCGGCACATTGGGCGGCAGATTCAGGAATTACATCTCCAATTATTCTGAGCTCTTATTGGCTGTACACTTTTAATGGTACCAGCAACGATTATGGTTCTTGGAATTCTGTTAGTCAAAACACACTCATATTGGCAGGAGAAGGCTACACAATGAAAGGAACTTCCGGCAATGTGAGCATCGCAAATGAACAAAATTATGTGTTTAAGGGAAAACCAAACAATGGAGAAATTAAATTGCCAATTTCGGTTGGTAACGACAGATTAATTGGGAATCCTTATGCCTCAGCAATTGATTCCGACGAATTTATAAAAGACAACATAAAGGAAACCATCAACAGTAAAGCTGGCAGAAATGCAAAAAATATTTTCAATGGCGCTTTGTATTTTTGGGATCATTTTGGGGAAATAAATACCCATATTTTACGTGAATATGTAGGCGGTTATGCAACCCGTAATTTAATTGGCGGTGCCAAAGCAATTTCAAACGATTACAGAATTAATGCCAACAATGCAGTTGGAACAAAAATACCCCAACAATTTATTCCTGTTGGCCAGGGCTTTTTCGTGAACGCTGTATTAGACGCATCTTTATTGGGAACAACCACCACCATTGATGGTGGCGATATTGTTTTTAAAAACAGCCAACGTGTTTTTAATGCCGAAGCCTCAGGAAATTCTGTATTTATGAAAGGTGTAAATGCCAAAACCGCAAGTAATGATAATGAAACTTCTGATAAGAAAAAAAAGACTGAAACTGGCGCCAAGATTTGGCTGCAATTTGATTCCCCAACAGGTTACCACCGTCAGTTATTGGTGGGTCTTAATAAAAATGCCTCTAACCATTTCGATTTAGGTTATGATGCGCCAATCGCCGATATCGGCAAAGAAGATATGTTCTGGACTTTTGACGGAAGCAAATTTGTGATTCAGGGCGTTGACAATTTTGATAAAAAACAGGAATTGCCATTGGGATTGAAGATATTTAAAGCCGGATTGGTCACCATAAAAATTGACGCTTCAGAAAATTTGGATAAAAAAGTTTCTGTTTACATCAAAGATAAATTTACGGGAAAATCATATCTAATTGATAAAAATCCATTTGAAATTAATTTGGAACCAGGTGAATATCTCGACAGATTTTCTGTGACATTTAAGGCAGAGAAAAAGAATGACAATGATGACAATGATGACGATGATGATGATCATGATATGTCCGAACAAAACAATGTCGGCTCATATATGAACAGCAATGAATTTTATATTTTTATGAATAATACAACTGGTGAGCTGCAAATTACCAAACCTGTTGCCTCAGAGGTTGTGTCGATAGGTGTTTACAATTACTTAGGTCAATTAGTTATATCCTGGAATACAAGGATAAATGAACCAACTGTTTATCTGCCGATAAAAGTTTCATCAGGCGCTTATATTGTCCAAATAAACACCAAAAACGGACCATTGGTTCAAAAAGTGATTGTGGAGTAAAAGTTAGAGTCGGAAGCATAAAGTCAAAAGTTCAATTAAAAGCTAAGTCATATCGCGATTATGGTGTTTTTAACCGCAAATGGCGCAAAGATTTACGCAAAGCACGCAAACTAATTTGTTTACTTGCGTTCCTTGCGTTTTTTATTGGCGCTCTTTGCGGTTAATTTTTATAAATTAAAAAATATGCCCGCCACAAGCAAGTCTAAAAATCGTAAATCATTAAGTGAAATCGTTAAAAAAATAATTTTAGGATATCGTCAAAGCCCAATAAAATAAGGGGCTGCAAATAGGCAAAAGTTAGGGTAAGGGGAGGATATTCCGTACATAGTGTTATAGAGAGGTTAACACTCGGGCTAAAATTGATCAAAAAAGATCAGCTAAATAATAAAACTTTTGACGCCAAAAAGCGTCGAAAAATTAAAATTAAAGAAACTCAAAATTTCAGCAAGAATTTTCCGGAAATTCCAAATAAATTAAAGAAAAACAACCAATATTTAAGATTGTTTTAAGCTTTACGAACCCTTTATTTATTGTAAGCGGTATCTTAATAACAATAAACGGTATGTTAATTACAACAAATGGTGAAATATATCGTTTTTTAGTATTTTTGTAGGAATTTTATGATTACCTTTGAGGTATAATTAAAAACATCTTACTAACCATGAAATTAAACACTCACATCACTGAATTACACTTTTACCCCTGGTGATTCCACTTTAGTAGTTAAAAAATTAAAGCTTCACTTTCTGTATAATTCTTGTTGCGTTTAATGTGACATGTATTTGGCTATATCTTGTTTTTAGGTTCATACTAAATTGAAATGCCATGACCAAAACAACATTTATTTTGTTAGTGCTTTTAGCAATTGGATCGCTTTCTTTTTCTCAACAAAGCGATATTCGCCCAAAATTCAGAATTGGTTTTGATGCCCCAAAAATTGACCACCGCCAAATATTGTTAACTATAGACAATAGAGCTTCTTATGGAATTGATTGGGGTTTTGATGCTTTAATGTACCAGGTTTTTAGTGATGATATGTATTGGGTGCTTGATAATAAAAAGTATGTCATTCAGGCTGTTGACACCATTATTTTTGAAAAACAGATCGCCTTGGGCGTTCAAACCTTAACGGGTGGCGCCATCACCATTAAAATTGACAAACTTGAAAA
>CAZBGP010000161.1:0-4084 GCA_964491495.1 uncultured Lutibacter sp.
TTTTTGACTTGCAAACATCTTGCAAACATTTTGTGAAAATAAGGGTTAAAAGGAGATAAATTTAATCCAAAAAATCACCTAAAAAACCAACTTCTCTAAGTTCGAATATACCGACTAAATGACACAGATACACTTAATTTTTTTCAATAGCAATAAAATCTTTTGGAGAAAAACCAGTTTCTTTTTTAAAAGCAATAAAAAATGAATTGTAGGAATTAAACCCCGTTTTATATGCCAGTGACTCAAAAGTCATTGAATTTAAATAGCCTTCTTCTAACAATTTTAAAGCATCTTTAATTCTACAATAATTTTTAAATTCCACAAAAGACATTTTACAATGGTATTTAAATATGTATGCCAAGTGACTTGCCGGTACACTTATTTTTTTGGATAAATCAATTATTGAGAAATCTGGTTTTCTAAATGGCTGCGATTCCTTTATGAAATTTTCAACATTAATAAAATATGGCTCTAAACTGTTTTGAATATTCTCATTTAACTTTAAATCCTGAGTATTTTTAATTTCAGTAATAGACAATTCCCAAATAGATTGATTAATTGATATTGGTTTCTGTAAAATTAATAAACGTTCACCTAATTTTGGATAGCCATAGAGAATTTCTGGATTCAATAATATTTTTACAAAAACAACTAACCATAACAAATTAGCTATAATTGAATAGGAATGACCCGTTATTGGAATTTCGGCATCACTTTCATAAATTACGGAAGCTATTAACCTAAGAGATAAAAGCAATGAAATTGAATAAAAAAACAAGACCCATTTTTTTATCATTTTAAAATGAACTTCTGAAGTAAATATTGTTTCATTCTCTCTCCACAATTTAAAAAACAATAAGTAAAAGTTCCTAAAAATATAATATATAAGAAAGATAAAAAATCCTATGAACACAATATGGCCAAATATACCATAATCTATTCCAGGAAAAATTCGTTGGCTAGCAATGAAAATCAAATTTAAAATCGGATAAATAAAATGATACAAATCTTTAGACTGAAAAATATTGTTGTCTTGAAAAAGAGATTTAAAATACAAATAAAAATTAGGAACAATAAATAAAAATAAAAAATTTAACCAGTTTAAATCAACTTCAAATGATTGAAATCCATAAATGCCTTTATGAATAAACCTCCCTGAAACTGCTAAAAATATAATAATTAAATAGCCATTTACGAATATATTTGATTTATAAGAAAGTAACATTACTACAATAACAAACAAACCAAATAGACCAGTAAATATAGATGTGAAATTTATAATTTGATCAAACATATATTCGTTTAAAATGAGGTTCAATATTTTTGTAAAGATACCTATTTATGATAGACCAAAAAAGACTTATCAATAATTAAAAATAGTTACCATTTTCTTGAAATTTTGAATAAACGGTTATTTTCATACAATAAAAGGAGGTTTATTTGCATCAAATTATAAATTCCAAAAATTAGTTTTTAAACTGAAAATTGATTGTTTTTATATTTTCTGAAAGCTAAAAAATAAGATTGTATTTTTTAAAAGTGCAACTTAAAACCCCATATCAAAAATGAATAAATCACTACTTATTAAATTTGTTTTTTTGTCATTTTTTTGCTATAACTATAATATGTTTGGCCAAAGCCTTCACCATCAAATGTTGAGTTCTCAAGGCAACGCATCAAAACTAAAAAGCGGGCATTATGTGACGCAAACAATAGGGCAGCAAAGTATTACAGGAAACAGTTCTTCAAAAAATTTCAATGTCACTCAAGGATTTCAACAAAGTGCTTGGGCAAAACTAATTGCTTCAAGTATTTTACCTGAAACTCAAAATGTGACAGCCTATCCAAATCCTTTTATTGAAGTTATTAATTTTCAATTTAGTGGAGCCATCGAAGGTAAATTTGAAGTTTATGCTTTTGATACGGCGGGAAGATTGGTGGCATCACGAAATGCAACCATTTCAAACAATAGGCTGTCGGTTAATTTATATTTTCTACCATCCGGTTTATACCTCATACAACTTAAAAATAACAACATAATTTATTATGCTAAAATCATCAAAAAATAATATTAAAACAACACTAAATCCTCCATTTAACTTATGAAATACTTTTTACTATTTTTTTTATGGATAGGTACTATTCATATAAATGCTCAAGAAATTTCGTTCTCAAGCGGAATTAATTATACCAAATATATTTATAAAAATTCTTTGGGAGAATCAAACAAAAATGTAAATCCAGGAACCGGTAATTTTTATGAAATGGCCTATCAACGAAAATTTACCAAAACAAGTAAGTTTAAATACGCTGCTGGTGTGGCGCTTAATGAATTTAATGCCACTGGAGGTAATTTGGTGAGTGTTTACAGTTGGAAATCAAGTTATTTGGGTTTAAAAACAGGCATTTCTTATGATGTAATCAACACCAAATCGGGTTTAAATATTGCTTTAAACATTGGTTTAAATGGGAATACCATTATAAAAGGGGAGCAACTAATAAATGGTTTGGCGTTTAATTTAACCAAAGAGCCCGAGTTTAAAGGATATTTTCTGCAATCTATGGCGGGAGTAGATTTTTTATATGGTGTAACCAAAAAAACAATAATTGGCGTTGGTTATAATTACTCAAAAAACTTAAAAATTAGTGTTCGTACTGATGAAGTATTAGAATTTCAAACCAATCAATTACAATTCAAATTACAATTTAAAATTTAAGATATGAAAAGAAAAGTACTTTTATACATTTTACTGCTAATAGCCGGTATATCTTACGCGCAAAACACAGGAATTACCTATCAGGCAGTCATTTATAAACCAGGAGGTGAAGAATTACCAGGGGCAAATAATATGTTGTCGCCACTTGTAAATACAAATATTTGTTTAAGATTTAATTTTTTGGATTTTGATTCAGGCACAGAATATCAAGAAGTAATAAAAATTACCACCGATAGTTTTGGAATGGTAAATTTGGTGATTGGAAATAATACACAAACTGATGGCTATGCCAACGGTTTTAACGACATAACGTGGGATATAACTGACAAATATTTAAAAGTTGAGTTGGATGTTAAAGGCAACTGCTCAAACTTTGAAGAAATCAGCAACCAACTGTTTAATTATGTGCCATTCGCTTTATTTGCTGCAGAAGCACAAAATTTAGTCGGCGTGGCGCAAATTGCCAATGGAGGTACCGGTGGCACAACCATTAACGAAGCGAAAACCAACTTACAACTTGAAAATGTTGACAATACCAGCGATTTAAATAAGCCGGTAAGCAACCTTACACAAACGGCACTTAACTTAAAAGAAAATACTGATAATAAAAGTACCAGTGTAATTCTTGATGGCGCATCTGACTCGAAATATCCTACGGTAAAATCGGTTAAAAATTATGTAGACGCAAACACTTCAATTGGTTCTTTTGCTTTGGCTGAAGAAGTAACCAGAGCTACAAATGCAGAACAAATATTGTCAACTCAGTTAAATACAGAAATTAGCCGCGCAATAGCAGCAGAAACAACTAAAGAAAATTTGGTGAATAAAAGTTCAAGCATTGCTGCCGATGCACTTTCGGACATTAAATATCCAACCGTAAAATCGGTAAAAACCTATGTTGACTCGAATATGAGTTTTGGTGCTAATGCTTTATCAGAAGAAATAGATAGAGCTAAAGCAGCAGAAAATTTGATTGCAACAAACTTGGCAAATGAAGAATCAACAAGAGTAATAAGGGATGCTTCAATTATTACAGATTTAAACAATGAAATAATAAGGGCTAAAGCTGCAGAAGATACCAAAGAAAATATTGTAAATAAAAGCACAAGTATTGTTGCTGATGGCACATCAAATGGAAAATACCCAACAGTAAGATCTGTTAAAGAATACGTTGATGCCTCTGCTAATTCTTTGAATTTTGATTTGTCTACAGAAATCTCTAGAGCAACTACAGCCGAAGGCGTAAATACAGACGCAATCTTAACAGAGAAAGGAAGAGCTCAAACAGCAGAAGGGACGTTGACAATAAATTTGACATCAGAAGCTTCGACCAGAGCAGCAGCTGATGTAGTATTGACCGATGATTT
>CAZBGP010000161.1:4258-4542 GCA_964491495.1 uncultured Lutibacter sp.
CCATTAATGCGGAAGGAGTTTTAAGAACAGATTTAGCAAATGAAACAACCAGAGCAACTAATGCGGAAGGAATTTTAAGAACAGATTTGGCAACTGAAGTAACCAACAGAACCAATGCTGATTTGTTAAAAGAAGATCTTTCTAATAAAAGTGTAAGCGTAACAACAGATGGTGCATCAGACACAAAATATCCAAGTGTGAAAGCGGTTAAAACTTTTGTTGATGATACGACAAGTATAATAAATACAAATGTTACAGCCTTAAGCACCCTTGCCGATGGTAAA
>CAZBGP010000162.1:0-4526 GCA_964491495.1 uncultured Lutibacter sp.
GCGAAAATGCGGGTTCTGCCTCAAAATCGGTACCTGAAGTCAGTCTTTTTGGCGTGCCATTGGGAAGATATTTTGTCCATAAATAACCCAAAGCCCTAAAAACAAGTGTTTTTCCATCGGGTGAAGTCACCGCATCCCGAATCATTTTTACCGTAAATTCATTGTCGTCAACCGGGGTTTCAAAATGAACCCTTTCCGCAATGTCAATCGCCACATCCGTAGTAAAAGGAATCACAGTTATGGCATTGGTTTTTATATTTGCTTTTTGAATTTTTCCTTTAGACCAAATGACTATTTCTTCGTTATTTGGCATCCAACTGAAATTTGGATACACGCCAAAAACTGCCCATGATGTTTGCTGGTCTTTGTTTAAATCATCATAAACCGGCCATTCTTCTCCGGTTTTTAAATCGTGAATGTATAAAACAGTTTTGGTGCGCACGCGTTTTACAAAAGCAAGCAGGTTTCCGTCTCTTGACAGTTGCGGTCTCGCCGCACCGCCTGGTCCGCCTGTGATTTTTTCAGTTTCTCCTGTTGCAAAATCGTATCGTTTTATCACATAAATTTGTTTGTTTGCATCTTTATTGTATTCAAACACAGTTCCCGATGTGGCGTCTTCAGCGTAATACATATACTTTCCGTCAGGTGAAATAACAGGTTCGTTAATGTCTTTTTGATCGTTTCTTTTTTTGATCAATTGCACGCCGCTTCCTCCGGAAATATGGTATTGCCAAATTTCTCCTGCGCCTATAGAACGTTCAGAAGTGAAGTGTTTTCGCGCCACCAGATAGTTCCCGTTTGGCATCCACGCTGCATTATTAACCAGCTTGAAATCTTCTTTGGTCACCTGTTTGGCATTGCTGCCGTCTGCGTTCATCACCCAAATATTGTCGCCTCCGCCGGCATCACTGGTAAAGGAAATGCGTTTTCCGTCAGCACTGAATCTTGGTTGCAATTCATAAGGAATTCCCGTGCGAAGCGCGGTTGCTTTTCCGCCGGAAATAGGCAGGCTGTAAATATCGCCTAAGAGGTCAAATAATATGGTTTTTCCGTCAGGACTCACGTCCAAATTCATCCAGGTTCCTTCATCGGTGCTGAAATTATGGGTTTTATAGTTAAAAGTCGAACCAGGATTTGCCACATCCCATTTTGGGGTTTCTTTTGGGATTTCTTGTGAATAGCCTGTAAAAATTAGCATTGCGGCAATAAACGCTGAGAAATAATTTTTAATCATTTTTTGAATTTTTTTGTGGCTGAAGGTTAAAAATCCATCAGCATTAATTTTTGCTAAATATAAACAAATTCGGATAATTTGATTATTAATCGCTAAATTTAAAAGTTTTAAAATGATACGAGCATTACAAATTTTGACACACAAAGGAATGATTATTGGCGAACAGCATCTGTTCCAAATAAAAAAATGTAATTTAAACAGATGAAATATAAAACGAATTTAAATCACATTGAAACTCCGACAAAATAGGATCGAAAAACAGCTATTAAGGAATTAATTTAAAAAAAATATACAAATGGGAAAAAACGAATTTGACAAAGGGCTGAAATTCTCTTTCAACGATAGCATTGCCTATGCGGAAAATGCCGTGGTAAGCAAACAAATACTAAAAAAAGAAACCGGCAATATTACCTTGTTTGCATTTGACAAAGGTGAAGGATTGAGCGAACACACCACGCCGTTTGATGCGGTTGTTTTTGTGGTCGACGGGAAAGCTGACATTATCATCGACGGAAAATCAAATATTCTGGAAGCCGGAGACACCATTATTATGCCGGCCAATGTTCGCCACGCCTTACAGGCAGTCGAAAAATTTAAAATGGTACTGACGATGATTCGCGGCAATTAATTCAATTTTTTGTGAAATAATTTATGATCAAAAAATGAACATCGACATTTATAAAGCCGAAGATTTTAAAACCACCAAATGGTCCGGTGGAACCACCACCGAATTGTACATTCATCCTTCCGCCGCAACCTATGCCGCCGGTAATTTTAGTTTTAGAATCAGCTCCGCAACCGTGGAAATTGAGAAATCTGACTTCACAATACTTCCCGGCGTTTCCCGCCAATTGATGGTTTTGAAGGGAAGCATTAAACTGTCGCACAAAAATCATCACGTGGTGCAATTGCGTAAAAATGATATCGATTCATTTGAAGGCAGTTGGGAAACTTCCGCAGTCGGAACTTGTGTCGATTTTAACCTGATGACCAAAGGCCAAACCAAGGGAAAAATTTCGTCGATTGCTGTTTCTGCGGATAAAACCCTGAATTTTCAGCTGGATGCAACTTGTGAATTCCTTATTTTTTATGCGTATGATGGCAAATTGCAAGTAGATTTTAGCTCAGGAAAGAGAAATGTAAATCAAGGAGAATTAATGGTTATTCATCATCCAAGAAATGAAGAAATTAAGCTGCAAAGTTCAGAAAATTGTGAGTTGGCTGTTGTGCATATTTACAAATAAAGGAGCTGTCTAAAAGTAAAATTTACGTCAACCTGAATTTATTTCAGGTTCTCACAATGATTGTTAACCAATATGATGAGATTCTGAAACAAGTTCAGAATGACAGCTTTAAACATTTTTAGACAGCCACTTTCAATATAAATTCAATGTCTTTTACAACCCAAAAGCTGCTTTCACTTGAGCAACAAAATCTAATTTTTCCCAGGTAAAAAGCTCCACATCAATTGTAATTTCGGTGCCGTCAACATTCAGAAATGTTTTTTTGACAACCTCGTTTTTTCGTCCCATATGTCCGTAAGCCGCAGTTTCCAAATAAATAGGTTCACGCAGTTTTAAGCGTTCTTCAATAAAGGCTGGGCGCATATCAAAAAGCTGGTCAACAATAACGGCAATTTCCCCATCCGATTTTTTCACTTTGGATGTTCCGTAGGTATTTACATAAATTCCCATAGGTTTTGCAACGCCAATGGCATAAGAAACCTGCACCAAAACTTCATCGGCAACACCTGCAGCAACCAAATTTTTGGCAATATGACGTGTGGCGTATGCACCGCTTCTGTCCACTTTACTTGGATCTTTTCCTGAAAATGCGCCACCGCCGTGCGCACCTTTTCCGCCATAAGTGTCCACAATAATTTTTCTGCCCGTTAATCCGGTATCACCGTGCGGTCCGCCAATCACAAACTTACCGGTTGGATTTACGTGATAAATAATGTCATCATTAAACAATGCTTGCAAGCCTTTCGGTAATTTAGCAACCATTCTCGGAATTAAAATAGCAATCACGTCACTTTTAATTTTAGCCAGCATCGCTTCATCATTCGGGCCAAAGTCGTCGTGTTGCGTGGAAACCACAATGGTATTAATTCTAACGGGAACATTGTCGTCAGAATATTCAATGGTCACCTGACTTTTAGCATCTGGACGCAAATACGTGATTTCTTTATTTTCCCTGCGCAATTCAGCAAGTTCCAATAAAAGTTTATGGCTTAAATCCAAGGCCAAAGGCATATAATTTTCGGTTTCATTGGTGGCATAACCAAACATCATTCCCTGGTCGCCGGCGCCTTGTTCTTCCTTAATTGCCCGGTCAACGCCCTGATTAATATCCGGAGATTGTTCGTGGATGGCAGAAAATATGCCGCACGAATTTCCGTCGAACATATAATCGCTTTTGGTGTATCCAATTTTATTGATGACGTCTCTGGCTATTTTTTGAACGTCCAAATACGTTTTCGATTTTACTTCTCCCGCCAAAACCACCTGTCCGGTAGTCACCAAAGTTTCACAGGCAACTTTCGAATCACGGTCAAAAGCCAAAAAATTATCGACCAAAGCGTCTGAAATTTGATCGGCAACTTTATCTGGGTGTCCTTCTGAAACAGATTCGGACGTAAATAAATATGACATAATTTTTTTAGTTATTTTAGGTTTAATCTTATAAAAACAGCAATTTTTTGGGCGTTACCCTGCGGGTCGGGCTTTTCGTTACAATCTTTTTTAATTCGCCGAAATGGCAAATCAAAAAAGGATTTTCACTGCAATCCCTAACGCAAATACTGTTGTAAAAAGAACTTAGCCTTATATTATTAATTAAAATTGAGGAAGTTGTTTGGTTGCGTTGGTCGCTAAAGAAGTAAATAATTACTGCTTTAGCATTTTTTAACGAGGTTGCAATCAGTTCAAATTTTTCCTCCTGAAATTCAGTCAGCAAATTTAGGAAAACTAAAAATTATAACATGCTAAAAAATGATTTTTTATTTAAAAAAAACTTGCACGTTAAAAAAATGTGATTACATTTGTGGCATCAAAAAAACAAAAAATGAGCATAAAATTGAACAATATGATGTGTATGATGTGTAAAATTTACGCGGAGGACACTATTGTTTAAAATTTAATAAAATATAAAAACAATTAAAAGCCTCTGAATTATCAGAGGCTTTTTTTATAAATAAAAACAAAATGAACTTAAAATTCCAATTTTCGAAATCTATGATTTGTTGTATGCAAATGCAAATGATGCAAATCATCATGAAAAGATATTGCCT
>CAZBGP010000163.1:0-4492 GCA_964491495.1 uncultured Lutibacter sp.
TACAATCTTTTTTTCGAAAAAAACCTCAAAAAAGTATTTCCACTTCAATCACTAACGCAAATCGAATTATTATTCACAATTGAAAATTTCTAGAAATTATCGAGAAATATTTTTGAACATTCAACAAAAAAGTCTTCCCTTTGGGAAAATTTAGATGGAATTTTGGTCCGATGCGTACCATTCAGCATTCGAAGTTCCGGTTTCCTGCAATTTCAAGGAATGTAACTTTACGTTTTCAGGCAATCTGTTGATGATTTTTTCGGCAAAATCCACCAACATCATTTCACTGGTTGGCTGGTAATCGACCAAAATAACGTTATGGTCTCTTTTTTCCAATTCTTTTGCCAATTCTATGTGTGGTGTGTTTTTGTTAAATACGGTGGCGTGGTCAAATTTGTTAACTATTTCAGAAGCGACAATTTTTTTCAAATCACCAAAATCAATCACCATTCCGAATTTTACGTTAGTTGAATCACTTATTGGCGTTCCAATAACCGTCACTGAAAGTTTATAACTGTGCCCATGAATATTTTTACATTTACCGTCATAGCCGTACAAGGCATGTGCGGTTTCAAAATTAAATTGCTTTGTGATTCTGATTTTACTCATCTTCCTTAAAAATATTTAAATTTATTCTTCAAGATCTTTTCTGTTTTTGGCTTTGTAATAAATAAAATAAGCCAGTGCTGCCAATAAAACAAACGGCAAATAGGTTCCAATTATAATACCTGTTTCATAATTTTTATCAGGTGCGTTTTTCATTTTTTCTTCAATGTTAATTTGCAGAAAAAATAGGATGAAATTGAACAACATTTTATTACTTTTTAAATTTTAGCAAAGCGTTTTTTGTAGTTTCAGACAGTACCAATTTACCGCTGATTTTCGCTCTTTCTTCCAATAATATATCCCAATGTTCTGTGCCTTCCCACAAAACTTTTTTCATTTCCTTTAAAGCTTCCGGATTGTATTGCGATATTTTCAATGCCAAATTATCCACTTCCTTATCCATTTCTTCAATAGTTTCGAAAACTTTGGCAAACAGACCTTTTTCTTTTGCCCAATAAGCATTTTGCCAATTGGTGGCGTCTAAGGTTAATTCGCTTAAAGCAGCCACACCCATTTTACGCGCAACCGCCGGCGCAATCACAAACGGTCCAATGCCAATAGTGAATTCTGATAATTTTATGGAAACCTGTTCGGTGGCAAAGCAATAATCACAAGCAGCAGCCAATCCTACGCCGCCACCCACAGCTTTTCCCTGAACACGGCCAATAATTAATTTTGAGCATTTACGCATCGCATTAATCACATTGGCAAAACCCAAAAAGAATTTATTTCCTTCTTCAGCCGTTGTAATGGCATTTAATTCATCAAACGAAGCGCCTGCACAAAAAGTGGTTTCTTTCTCGCTTTTTAAGATAATCACACTCACCTCGTTATTCGCGCTTAATTCATCAAAGGCAACCGCTAAACGAGCTAACAGCTCACCGGGAAGCGAATTGCCCGCCGGATGAAAAAACTCAATAACGGCAATCTTGTTCTGAATGTGCGTATATAAACTTCCGTTTTCCATAATGTCCAAAGTTACGGGTTTTTATATAAATATTTTCGCCTAAATTTAAACACCAACTTAAATTTCTTAACGTTCCAGCATCAATCCATAAAACGTAATATTCGACCTTTTATACATTCATTATTTTTTCATAACAGTAAAAAGGAAACGCACTTTGTTTTGGAAAATAAATACTTTCCAATTTTATATAATTGCGCTGTTCGTAAAATTGTAGATTTCTTTTATTTTCACTGAAAGTGTCTAGCCTGATGGAGTTATAACCGTTTTCCATGGCATATTTCTCAGCAAAATCCATGAGTTTTTGTGCATATCCTTTTCCCTGAAATTTAGGATCAACTGCCAAACGATGAATATAAAGATTCTTGTTATTCTTTGTCAGCCATTTAACATTATGGTATTCGGCATCTTCATTTTCGGTAAGCACAATTAAACCAATAATACTGTTTTTATCCTCCAATTTCCAAAGTTCCTGAAGTTCAATATCTTCGAGCAAATCTTCCCTTTTAGGATATTCCTCATTCCATTGAAAAATGCCTTGATCAATCAGGTTTTTCCCACAGCTTTTTACAACAGTAAGCAATTGATCCAAATCTTGTTTTGAAGCTTTTTTAATCAACATCTTATCATAAATTTACGCTTAATTATTTTTTGAGAACAAAATCGATGCTTTCCGTAACCACTTTCTGCAAATGAAAAGGCATCACTGAACTTTCCCAAGGTTGTGTACAACCCAAAGGATGGTTCATTTCTTCAATAAAAACCAGTGCACTTTCAGGATTCCACAAATGTAAGTTTTTGGCCTCTTTCGGAAGCACAACTTCATCATTTTCCCCCTGAATAATTAAGTGCGGAATGTTCAATTTTTCAACCGCATTTTTGATGGTCAATCTTGCTTCATTGTCCTTAAAATTTTGATAAAACTCGTACTTATGAGGCATTTTTTGAAGGGTTCTTGTGTTTAAAATATGGGAAACGCCCAACTTTTTCCAACCCTGCAACTGTTCACCTTCAGGAAAACGTGCGCCAAAATCGGAAACACCCGCCCAAGTAATCAATTTTGTAATTTTTTGGTTTTCAGAAGCTTTGATTGAAACAATTCCACCGCCTCTGGAATGTCCGATTAAAGTGATGTTCTGAATGTCAATTTCATTTTTAAAATCGGGATTGCCGGTTACCCAATCTATGATGTTTTCCAAATCGTTGAGCTCTTTAATAAAATTATTGTTTCCAAATGCTTCCAAATCTGGGAAATCAATCGGATTTTCAAATGTTCCGCCGTTGTGCGAAAAATTAAATTTCACAAAAAACAGGTTGTTGTTTGCAAATGTTTCTGCCGCCAAATTCCAGGCGCCCCAATCTTTATAGCCTTTGTAACCGTGGCAAAATATAACAATTGGCTTTTTGGTGTTGTTTTTTAAATAAAAAACATCGGTTACGATGGGTTTGTTGTGAATACTGCTTTTTACAATTAAATTGCCGTTTTTTTGCATTGATAAATTTTTTAAAAAGGTAAATTTTGATTTTGGATAAAAGGAATATCGGGATTTAAAATTTCGCTGATAATTCGTTTCAATTCGGTTAAAAACGGATCCATATTTTCTTGGGAAATAAGACTTTCATTGGCGCCTCTTTTTTCTGAAAAATTCATTTTAAGGAAGCCGCTGTTCAAATTTTTAAATGAAATGATTCCGGCTTCAACAGGTTTTGAAAAATTACCGCCATTTTCTTCTGAAAACAAAAAACTGTAAAGCATCACCTGCAATGGTTTTGTGTATTTATAATCGCTACCAATAATACTAAAATCGGTTATTTTTAAGTCTTTGACTTCCACTTTTCCCGTTTTATAATCTATAATTCGGGTGACACCGTCCAATTCGTCGATTCTGTCAACAATTCCTTTTAATTTTATGGGAAAATTGACGCCTTCGATGTTTATTTCGGCGGACAATCCCTTTTCCAACGCAATAATTTTAAGCTGCTTATTTTGATTCAGCAATTGTAATTCCTGATTTAAAAATCGCTTGATATGATTTTTGCACACTTCAAAAATAAGTTTGTTTTTGCCGGTTTCTATATTCCCTTTTTCGTAATATTTCTCGAAATATTTTACAAGCAAATCGTGCTTGTTTTTTTGCATTTCAGCAATATTTTCCTTGCTAATATATTGCTCAATAAACGGTTTATACAAATCTTCCAATACTTCATGAATTACAGAACCCATTGTATTGGCAGCAATCGTTTCCTCTACTTCATCTTCTTCATAAATTTCCAGTACGCGTTGCTCATAAAATTTTATGGGATCGTAAATGTAGCTTGCCAGCGCGGACGGGGAAATGCCTTTGGTGAACACTGCCTGTAATTTTTCCATTATTTCAGGCGTTTTTTCAATTTGCAGTATTGGAAAAATAGTGTGTTGCACTTTTGGACTAATGATTGTTTTTGTAATATCGGGGTTGTTGATTTCAAGCTGCGTTAAAAAGCGGCTTTTTTCTCCAGAACCGTAGCCGTCAGATTCCGTATTGTAAATCAAATAAATGTTTTTTGCCCGATGCAACAATCGCTGAAAATGGTAAGAAAAAATCGCATCTTTTTCCTGATAAGTAGGCAATCCAAAATATTTTTTTACATCATAAGGAATAAATGAAAAATCGTTTTTTCCACCCGGTAAAACCCCTTCATTTACTGAAGTTAAAATCACCGTTTCAAAATCCAACGCCCTGGTTTCAAGCATTCCCATCAACTGTAAACCTTGCAATGGTTCGCCTTGAAACGACAGTTTTTCGGTTCTCAAAATTTGTGTGTAAAACAATTTCAACGATTTTAAATCGGTGATGTGATTGTAAGTTGTGTTCAAGGTTTGCAACTGCTGGAAAACTGTAAAAAAACGATACAAATATTCTGTTTCAACGCCTTCTGTAT
>CAZBGP010000164.1:0-4446 GCA_964491495.1 uncultured Lutibacter sp.
TATTTTGAATGCCAAAAATCAATCCGGCCACCATGCTGTCACCGGCGCCAATGGTGCTTTTCACCAAAACAGAAGGTGTCGATTTATAAAAAACGCCTTCCTCACAGGCTAAAAAAGCGCCCCTTGCACCCAAAGAAACAACCACATATTGCGCTTTTTTATTCTTTATCAACGCTAGAGCAATTTCCTCTTGTTCAGCGGTATATAAAAATTCTTTTCCGGCTAGCTGTGCCAATTCTCTTTGATTTGGCTTAATCAAAAATACGTTTTCCTGTAAAGCTTCTTTCAAGGCCTGACCAGAAGTGTCTATAACTATTTTAACATTTTTATCGGCAAACAGTTTTATTAATTGGGCATAATAATCAACCGGCATATTCTCGGCTAAACTTCCGCTAAGCACCAATATATCATCTGAATCCACTTTTTTTAATAATAAATTCTCAATCGCATTAAGTTCAGTTTCGCTCAATTCGTTTCCTGGCATTCCAAAACGATATTGCAAGTTGCTTTGCGTGTCAACTACCGACAGATTTTCCCTTGTCCAATCTTTTATGTTTAAAATTTCCGGTTGAATATTTTCTTTAATCAGCAATTCAGCTAAGTGTTTTCCCGTATCGCCTCCGGAAGGAACTATACAAGTGGATTCAGTTCCCAATCTTTTTAACATTCTGGCAATATTAATTCCGCCGCCACCTGGTTGATAATGAATGGAATGGCATTTTAATTTTTGGGTGGGAATTAAACCATCCACTTTGGCACTCTTGTCCAAAGCCGGATTTACAGTTAAAGTAATTATTTTCATATTCCGATTTTATATAGGATTCTATTGATTTGATCCATAAATACAAATTCTTTATTTATTCAAAATAATGTCCGTTTTGCGAACCAACTCCTTAAAACGATGTTCTTTATGCAGTTCATGGAAATTGGGCCGCTGCAATTTCAAAGGCAACTCATCTTCATGAATTTTATAGGCCAATTCTAGATAATCTAATGCCTCATCCTTTTCATTTAGAAACATATGTATTTGAGCCAAGACTGTAGGATTTGATGTGTATAAAAGTGGTTCACTTTTGGATTTGGACAACCAAAGTCTAAAAGATTGCTCTACATTTCCTTCTAATGTGAAATTTATGGCCGTAAAACCATTGCTCATAATTTCCTGTAGCATTTTCCATGAATTTATTGCTTCTTCTTTTTGCCCTATAAAATACTGTACATAACCCAAACCTTCCCAAGCTAATCCGTAATTTGGAAAGAGTTCCAAAACCTTTTTATATTGCGCTATCGCTTTTTCATAATCGTGCGCCAAATAATAGCGTTCAGCAACCAAACTGCCAATCATAGGATTTAACGGATCTAATCTTTCAGCAAGCAAAGCTTCAATAATAGCCTCACTAAATTCATTGTTAACCAAATAATAATTAGAAAGCAACATATGGCCGTTGGCGTTGTTTGGGTCAAATTTTAGTCCTTTTTCAGCCAAATTTTTCATTTCATCCCAATTCCAATCACATTTTCCTGCTATTTTCCCTTTGATAATATAAGCAGCGCCTAAAGAGTTGTCCAATACCAAGGCTTGTTCAATAGCTGCGCGGGCATTATTTGAATGATTTTCTTTCTCATCGTGATTGCTGTAGAATTTATTTAGGGATATATAAGATTCTGCAAGGGTTGCATAAGCTGGTGCATAACTGGCGTCAAGTTTTATGGATTCGTTTAAATATTTGATGGCACTGTTTACAGATTTATAGGTTTCTAAATTCATTAAATAGCGACCTCTTAGGTAAAATTCATACGCTTTTGCATTGACTTTATATTTATGGATTTTCAATTGATTGGGTTGGACTACAGCGGTAATTTCATCAGCGATTTCAGTAGAAACCCTGTCAACCAATTGTAAAATATCTTCGAATTTTTCCTTGTAAGTGCGCGACCAAATGTGGTTTTCTCTTGGGAAAGATTTTATTAGCTGAACCATAATTCGCACACTGTCAGCATCCGACAATATGGAACCTTCCAATAAATAATCCACCTCAAGTTCTTTTGCGATATCTGATAGCAGTTTATTTTCATCTTTATAAGTCATTGCCGAAGTTCGGGAAATAACTCTCACAGAATCTTTTTTGGATAACGCAACATTGATAGCATCCGTTATTCCTTCAGCCAAATAATCCTGATTGTTATCTCTGGAAAGATTTAAAAATGGTAACACTACAATAGATTTCTCCCTATTTTCAATGGTGTTTTCATTTTTTTTGATATTAATTTTCTTGTTTGTAAAATATCCAGATTGATTGAACAATAAAAAAGCTACAACAATTAATAAAGAAACAATAATAACCATGTTGAGCCGATTTTGTGTGCGTGGCGGTATGTGCCTTTTTTTTGCAATATCATCCGTTTTCTTAATTCCTTCCGGCGTAATATCATAAACCCAGGCAAAAACCAACCAAAACGGAAAAGCAATACAAATTACAAAAACAATGAGTTTGAAAATGTAAGTTGGCGCATCAAAACCGCCAAGAACTATTGAAGAAACTTGAATAACAACCCAAGCCATAATTACATAAGCAATGGCGGCCTTGAATACATTGCGCCGCTTGAGTTCTTCTATGTACTTTTTGAATCTCATTTTTCTGCCCCATCTTTTTCATTTTTCTACTATGATGTTCTAAAAAACTGTTCAAAATTATTGCAAATAGCTTATTTGCATTTATTTAACTTTCCATTTATTACTATTTTATGTCGAATATGGATTTATCTTAACGTACAAAGATACTTTCTGAAACTAAAAAATAAAATGATTTATATCAAAAAACAAGATGAGAATTCTCATTTTTGATGCTAAAATTGCTAAAATTTTCACAATTTTTTTTGGAAAACTACCTGTTTTTTTTCGGTGGATATTCTGAAGTTGAAGCACTATCAGTTTTATGTTTCAACACATAATTTGCTATCATTTTTTCAATCAGTTCCTCTTTAGTTAAATGATGAAACACAGTTTTGATTTTGTCTTTTAAATTGGCAGGAATTTCGTGGTCGGGTTTGGTTTTAAAAAGCTGTTTTGCCCACAAAACCATATTATTTTCTTCAATACTCTGAGAATCAGGTTTTTTAAATTCATTAAATTCGATACCCAATTCCTCCTGAAATTCTTTCAATTTTTCAATTTCTTCCTCCTGAATAACTGTTAAGGAAAACCCCTTTGCTCCTGCCCTGGCGGTTCTTCCGCTTCTGTGAACATACAATTCGGCAACATCTGGCAAATGGTAATTCACCACATAAGAAATCTCTTTGACGTCGATTCCTCTTGCCGCTAAATCTGTAGCCACCAAAATATGGATAAAACCTTCACGGAATTGCCCCATAATTCGGTCGCGAATAGGTTGCGACAAACTTCCGTGCAAAGCGCCTGAAGAAAATCGGTTGATTGCCAAATTTTTGGCCAATTTATTAACGGCAGCTTTGGTTTTGCAAAAAATAATACCGCGCTCGCCTTCTTTGGAAGTCAAAAAATGCATCAGCACTTCCAATTTTTCAATAGGTTCAACCACCACATATTCGTGGTCAATAGCCTGATTCCCCACAGTTTCCATATCAGCGCTAACCATTACCACGTGCTTGGACATATAGTTTTGCACCAACTGTTTGATAGTTCCCGGCAAGGTTGCTGAGAATAAAAAAGTTCGTTTCTTTTTTGGCAATTCGGCAACAATTTCATCCAAACCTTCTTTAAGGGAAGTCACCATTTCATCTGCTTCATCAAGCACCAAAAAATTCGCTTGTTTGATGTCGATCGCTTTGCGTTTAATTAAATCAATCAAACGTCCGGGCGTTGCAATCACAATATGCGTGGTGTTCAGCAAGCGTTCAATTTGTGGTTTTATTGGAATTCCGCCGCAAACTTCTGCAATGGAGATTTCCGGCAAATAGGTGGCAAACGCTTCCATATTTGTAAAAATCTGATGTCCCAATTCTCTGGTTGGTACCAATATAACAGCCTGAATATGTTGCTTTTCCAAATCTATCAATTGCAATAACGGCAATCCGAAAGCAGCCGTTTTACCGGTTCCTGTTTTCGCCAAACCAACAAAATCATCGGTCTTAGTCAGTAAAACAGGAATTGTTTTCTGCTGAATTTCTGTAGGTTCAGAAATGTTTAAATCGGATAAACTTTTTAGTAAAGATTCGGAGATTCCTAGATCGGAGAATTGTTTGGACATATCATTAATTTGTGTAAAGGTAAATTGAATTCTATTTTATTTGTAATAAAAATTAATCAAAATTAAACCGATTATTCAATCGCTATTCTTACTTTTTTATTTTTTAATTTACTGTTATTCAGTATTTTAATAAGTTCGTTTACTTTTAAGGCAGGAACGGCCACAAAAGCACAATCTTGTTTAAGTTCTATTATTCCCAATTCATCGTTGCTAAGGTTTC
>CAZBGP010000165.1:0-4423 GCA_964491495.1 uncultured Lutibacter sp.
GTATTTCTCGGATTGCTAAATGGTTCTAGCCCAATATCCATTCGGTCTTCATTCATTTTATTGAATCCGTCGAGCGGTAAAATAATTTCGCCACGAATCTCAAAATCATCCATCAAATTTTCTTTTAAAACCAACGGAATTGAACGTATTGTTTTAATGTTTGCAGTAACATCATCGCCCTGATAACCGTCGCCTCGGGTAACGGCACTTTGCAAAACCCCTTTGCTGTAACTCAAATTAATGGATGCGCCATCGTATTTTAATTCGCAAACATATTCCACATCTTCGGTGCCAATAATTTTTTTAATCCGCTTTTCCCAGTCCAAAATATCTTCTTTTGAATAGGAATTGTCCAAAGAAAACATCCTGTTTTTGTGAACAACGGTGTTAAAACTTTTTATGATTTCGCCGCCCACTCGTTGGGTTGGTGAATTTGGGTCAAAAAACTGTGGATTTTCAGTTTCCAGCTTTTCCAGTTCCTTCAGTTTTAAATCAAATTCAAAATCGGAAATGGTTGGTTTGTCCAGCACATAATAATTGTAATTGTGCTGGTTTAATTCCTCTTTGAGCTGCTGTATTTTTTCTTGGATGTTGTTGGACATATTCATTAGTTTCATGGCTAAATTAATCATATTTTTTGATTTCTTAAGTTTCTAAAACAGGATGGAAATTGAAATTTTTTAAAAAGGCCTGATAATTTTTTCCTTTTTAAAATGCATACCTCCAAAAGCCATTACTATAACACCAATAATGGTAATTGCACCACCAATTAACGCTATTGCCTCAGGAAAATGTCCGAAATAAAGATAGGAACCCAACAATACAAAAATTCCTCGAGTGCTTGAAATAATTGCCCTGCGAGAAGATGTGATGTATTGCAAAGCCAAATAACCCGCAATCACGGTGAGAAATGGTCCTAGAAGTGAACCAATAAAGATATTGATGAAGGCAGTTTCAGGAATTATAAAAGAATCTTTAAAATACAACAATGCCATAAATGAAAAAACAAGCAAAAACACACACCTGCTAATTGTCAATAGAATCGGATGAATTTCTGTGATATTTTTTTTCACCACCACATAATTAACGGCAGAAAATAAACTATAAAGCAACACATCTTGGGTGCCATTTATAAACATATCCTGTAAATGCATATTTCCTTTATAACTAATCACAAAAGCACCAAACAACACGATAACCATTCCAAAAAATTCTAGATTGCTAAATCGTTCTTTTAAGAAGAAAAAACTCAGAAAAATCATAAAAACAGGTGAAATATTCCCTAAAAAGGATACAATGGTCGGATTGGAAATTACCTGAATTGATTTATAAAAATAGTACGTGCTGAAAATTTCAATAATTCCTAAAAAAAGTAAAACCCTATAGTTTTTATGTGAAAGTCCTTTGAAAATTTTATAGGATTTTTTGTGCCAGGCATACAATAAAATCCACAGCAGTCCGAATAAAAACCAATACAACCCAAACTGAGGAATACTAACCTCAGCAAGGGCTGCTTTACTAAAAATATAAACGTTGGCTACGGCGATTACCGACAATAATGCCAATAAATAACCTTTGTTCGCCTCTTTTATTTTCATCAAATAAAAGTAGTTTTTTCAATCATCACAAACAGCAACATTGGTTGCCCAATCTATTAATAATAATTAAATCGTCTCACTTTTGAAATATATCGGGCCAACCTAACTACTTGGTGTGTATAACCATACTCATTGTCATACCAAACATACAAAATCACATTTTTGCCATCATTGCTTGAAATGGTTGCATAGCTGTCGAAAATTGCCGGAGCGGCTGTTCCCACAATATCGGAAGAAACCAATTCGTTGCTTAAAGAATATTTAATCTGTTCCACCAAATCGCCTTCCAACGCATATTTTTTCATCATTCCGTTAATGGTTTCTTTGCTTGCCGCATTTACCAATCTCAAATTTAAAATGGCCAATGAACCATTAGGAACCGGAACACGAATGGCATTCGACGTTAATTTTCCTTCAAAAGAAGGCAACGCTTTGGAAACGGCACTTCCTGCGCCAGTTTCTGTAATCACCATATTTAATGCTGCAGCCCTGCCTCTTCTGTATTTCTTATGCATATTGTCAACCAAATTCTGGTCGTTTGTGTAGGCGTGAATGGTTTCTAAATGGCCATATTCAACACCAAAATTGTCCTCAATAACTTTTAAAACCGGTGTAATGGCATTTGTGGTGCAGGAAGCCGCTGAAAAAATATCAACTTCATTTGGATTGTATTCCAAATGATTTACGCCGTGAACAATATTTGGTACGCCTTTTCCCGGAGCCGTTAACAATACTTTTGAAACACCTTTCGATTTTAAATGCCGGCCCAATGCCTCTTTATCCCTAAAAGCGCCGGTATTGTCGATAACCAATGCATCAAAAATTCCATAAGCCGTATAGTCAATTTCTTCGGGTGTGTTTGCGGAAATAACGTTCACCGTTAATCCGTTGATAATTAAGGCATTTTTATCAGCATCAACAGTTACCGTACCGTGAAAATCTCCGTGAACAGAGTCATTTCTTAACAAAGAAGCCCTTTTTTCCAATATGGATTCATTAATTTCACCACGTGTCACAATGGCTCTCAATCGCATTAAATTTCCTTTTCCGGTGCGTGCCATTAATTCTCGGGCCAACAAACGTCCTATCCGTCCGAATCCATAAAGCACCACATCTTTTGGCTCAATTTCTCCTGAATTTTTTGCTTCTTTCAATTTGTCTTCAACAAAATCTTTTACAGATTTCGGTTTATCACCTAGATGAAATTCATATACCAATTTACCGATATCCAATTTTGATGGCGGTAATTTTTGATTTTTAATTTCACGTGCAATTTCAACTGCTTCAAAAATTGAAATTGGTTTTTCCACAAAATCGCTGGCATAATCAACCAAACTTATAATTTCACTAACGTTTCGATCGTTTAATTGATTTCTGAACAAAACCAATTCTATGGTATCATCATACCATAAATCACTGATAATTCTAATTAATTCAACCGCTGCCCTTCTTCTTTCGGCCTGAAAAGCAAGTTCTTTTTCGTAAAGTTCGTTAAATGACATATTAAAATTGTTTTGTATAAATTTTCATCAAAAGTACCCATTTCAAACGATTTCGCAACACATTTGTCTATAAAAAATTATTGCATAAAACCAAAAGAAAAGCTGCTTTAAAAAGCAGCTTTTCTTCAATATAAAGACTTCGGTCCCGATAGCTTTCGGAATCCTTCCAGCTTTTCTATCTAAATATATAGCGTTCCTGTTCGCCTTTTAAATTGCGCATTTCTATGCGCATAACTTCTCCGCTGGATTTATTGGCAATCATATTGTTTACGTCATCAATGGTATACACCTTGTTGTCATCAATTGAAGTGATGACGTAACCCTTTTTAACGCCATAACTGGCCAATTCTTTATTGGTGATTTCGGTAATTCTAACACCATTAGTAATATTAAGTTTTTTTAATTCGGCTGATGTTAAATTTTCCAAGCCCAAGCCCAATGCCGAAATGTTGGTTGTTTCATATTTTATTAAAGTTACATCCGCCTGATACAATTTGCCATTTCTCAAAAAAGACACATTAACCACATCATTTGGTCTTTTTGTGCTTATGTACCCATTTAAATCGGCAAAAGTTGCTATTTTAACATTGTCTAATTTCACAACAACATCGTTGGCTTTTAATCCTGCTTTTTGTGCGCCTGATTTTTCAACCACATTGGAAATATAAAATCCGCTGGTGTTTTCAATATTTAATTTATCGGCCAACTCACTGTCCAACTCAACTCCGTTAATACCCAAAATAGCCTTTTGCACATTCCCAAATTCCATCAGATCCTCAATCACTTTTTTGGCAATATTGGAAGGAATCGCGAAAGAATAACCAATAAATGATCCGGTCATGGATGAAATTGCCGTATTAATCCCAATTAATTCCCCGTGAATATTCACCAATGCACCACCACTGTTACCTGCGTTTACGGCTGCATCGGTTTGCAAAAATGAATCGATATTGTTGGTCCCGTCCAAATCCCTTCCTTTTGCGCTGATAATACCCGCGGTTACTGTAGACGTTAAATTGTATGGATTACCAACCGCCAAAACCCATTCACCGACTTTAACATTGTCGGAGTCACCAAGTGTGATATACGATAAATTTTTTGAATCAATTTTAAGTAAAGCAATATCATTTGTAGGATCGGCGCCAATCAATCTGGCTTTGTAAATTTTCTTATTGTTTAAAGTTACTTCAATGTCAGTCGCATTTTTAATCACATGGTTGTTTGTGACAATATAGCCATCCGCAGATATTATAACGCCACTTCCTGTGCCAATTTGTGAATATTGTCTTGTTCCGTAACCTTCGCCATAAAAATACTCAGCAA
>CAZBGP010000166.1:0-4414 GCA_964491495.1 uncultured Lutibacter sp.
TCCAGTATTTTCTCCCAAAGCAAACGTGCTTTGATGGTTTTTCGGCCTTGTCCCACTTTTTCGTAACCGGTATACAATTTTTCAAATTCTTCACCATAGGTATCAAATAAATGCGGACATTCATTTGGACACATTAATGTCCAGTCGCCATTTTCTTCCACGCGTTTCATAAATAAATCGGGAATCCACATCGCGTAAAACAAATCACGGGCACGATTTTCTTCAGCACCTGTATTTTTACGCAGATCCAGAAAATCAAAAACATCGGCGTGCCAAGGCTCCATATAAATGGCAAAAGAACCTTTTCGTTTTCCGCCGCCCTGATCCACATAACGAGCCGTATCGTTAAATACCTTTAACATGGGTACAATGCCGTTTGAAGTGCCGTTAGTTCCGCGAATATAAGAACCTGTAGCACGCACATTGTGAATTGACAATCCGATACCGCCGGCAGATTGCGAGATTTGCGCGGTTTGTTTTAGCGTATCGTAAATTCCGTCAATACTGTCGTCTTGAATTTGCAACAAGAAACAGGATGACATTTGGGGTTTTGGCGTTCCTGCATTAAAAAGTGTTGGGGTGGCGTGCGTAAAGAATTTTTTTGACATTAATTCATACGTTTCAATGGCTTCATCAATATCTTCCTGATGAATTCCAATAGCAACGCGCATTAACATATGTTGCGGACGTTCGGCTATTTCGCCATTTATTTTCAACAAATAAGAACGTTCCAATGTTTTGAATCCGAAATAATCATACCCAAAATCCCTGTTATAGATTATTGTGGAATCTATTTTTTCGGCATTGGCCATAATCACATTATAAGTTTCATCCGATAACAATGGCGCTTTTTTTCCGGTACGAGGATTTACGTAATTGTACAAATCGGCCATCACTTCAGAAAAAACCTTTTTCGTATTTTTATGTAAGTTTGAAACGGCGATACGTGCAGCAAGCTTGGCATAATCGGGATGTTGCACCGTCATAGTTGCTGCGGTTTCTGCAGCTAAATTGTCAAGTTCCGAAGTTGAAACACCATCATACAATCCTTCAATTACGCGCATGGCAACTTTTACTGGATCTACGTGACTGCTCAATCCGTAACACATATTTCGAACCCTGGCGGTGATTTTATCGAACATCACCGGTTCTTTTTTGCCGTCTCTTTTTAGTACAAACATTATTTTTTAGTTTTAGTAGTGTAAATGTTATTCGTTATATGTTATTCGTTAAATGTTATTTGTTATTTGTTGTTTGATTTCATTTTCGTCAAATAATTGATATAACCGTTTAAAAGCGAATTTGTTTTTGAAAATAAAATCCTAAATTCCATTAAAATAATTGCATCAATATAACTTTCATCCAAAGCTGTTATCACTTGATTTAAAGATTCATGCAAGGAGCCTCTTCCAACTCTGCAATATTGAATATTCTCCTGAAAATGAAACCTTCCAAAGCCCTCAGCAATATTATCCGATATTGAGCGTGAAGAACGTCGCAATTGGCTAGTCAAGTCATATTGCTCATCTTTAGGAAGCTTTTTTAGAATATTCTTAGAAACAAAAATTTTTATTTCTCTAGCCGCTTTCCAGCATTCTAACTCTTCAAATGAATGAATTGTACTCATTTTATTTCTTTTTCAATTACAATTTATTATGTATTTGGCTTGGCAAAAGTTAAAATCGTTTTAAGCTATTTAAAGTAACTTATAACATTTAACAAATAACCTATAACTTTTTCACCTAAAATTCGGCATCAAAACTGATGCTTCCTGTTCCTGTGCCGCTTTTTACGCCGGCTTTTTGATATTCAGAAACCCGTTTTTCAAAGAAATTAGTTTTGCCTTCCAAAGAAATCATTTCCATAAAATCGAACGGATTTGAGGAATTGTATACTTTATCGCAATTAAACTCCGTCAATAATCGGTCGGTAACAAATTCCAGATATTGCGACATTAATTTGGCGTTCATCCCAATTAAACTTGCCGGTAAAGATTCCGTAATAAACTTGCGTTCAATATCGAGTGCATTGGTTAAAATTTCTGTAATCCGTGCTTTCGGAACTTTATTTACGATATGATTGTTATGCAAATGGATAGCGAAATCGCAGTGCATTCCTTCATCACGCGAAATCAGTTCGTTTGAAAAAGTCAATCCGGGCATTAAACCTCTCTTTTTCAGCCAAAATATGGAACAAAAACTTCCCGAGAAAAAGATGCCTTCAACAGCGGCAAACGCAATTAATCGCTCTGCAAAACTTGGACTTTCAATCCATTTAAGCGCCCAGTCGGCTTTTTCCTTAATGGCGGGAAAAACATCAATGGCATTGAACAATTGGTCTTTTTCAACTTCATTTTTAACATAAGTGTCGATAAGCAACGAATACACTTCAGAATGAATGTTTTCCATCATTATTTGAAAACCATAAAAGAATTTTGCTTCGGAATATTGCACTTCACTCACAAAATTTTCAGCCAAATTTTCGTTTACAATACCATCAGAAGCCGCGAAAAATGCCAAAATATGTTTAATAAAATAACGCTCATCATCATTTAATTTTGTTTCCCAGTCAATCACATCCTGGTGCAAATCAATTTCTTCTGCAGTCCAGATGCTTGCTTCCTGTTTTTTGTACCATTCCCAGATATCTTGGTGTTGAATTGGAAAAATCACGAAGCGATTTTTATTAGGCTGAAGAATGGGTTCTAGAAATGACATGAATCGTATTATTTTTAAAGTTAGTTAGTAGTTTTTTTTGGTAAAAAACGAGTAAAGCAAATATTGAAAAAAAATAGACACCAAAAAGGACTACTTATTCACATTTGTTATCGAGTTTTTAACATTATCGGATAATTTCAATAAAAAAACAATATTGTTATTAATTGATTTTTAAGGGATTGAAAAAATATTGTAATGCGCAGCACTTGTTTTTAGGCAGTTTAAACGAAAACGCCAAATTTAAAAAAAGAGCACTAAAAATAAGACGCTTTTAACGCCTATATTCTCGTGCTATAAATGTTATTGCTTAACGTGTTTTTCGGCAATTTTTTCAAGTTCCGAATACCAGTCTTCCCCAAATTTTCTGATTAAGGCATCTTTCACAAATTTGTAAACCGGCACCTGCAATGCTGCGCCCAACGTACAAGCATCGTCGCAAATTGGCCATTGGTGGTAATTTACTGCTGAAAATTCACTGTATGTAGTAATTCTTATTGGGTATAAATGGCAAGAAATTGGTTTTTTCCAATCAATAGCGCCTTGATTGTAAGCTTCTTCAATACCACATTTAACAATGTTATTTTCATCAAATATGGAATAGGCGCAGTCTTTTCCGTCGATTAAAGTGGTTTCATACTCACCTTCATCCATAGTGAAAAGGCCTTGGTCTTCAATGGCTTCAATCCCTTCCGGTCTTAAAAAAGGTTTCACTTTCGGATAAATATCCATAAGTATCAGCAATTCATCTTCATCCAACGGAGCGCCGGCTTCTCCATCAATACAACATTTGCCTTTACAGGCCGATAAATTACAGACGAAATCTTTCTCTATAATCTCTTCTGAAACTATGGTTTTTCCTAATTGAAACATTCGGCAAAAATAACTATTTTTTTACAGTACTTTTGTTATAAATCAATTTTTGATTGGATACTTTTGCCAATCTTTTAAAAAAAGGTTTACGATGGAAATAAATTTTAAGGAAATAGTGACTGCAACCATGGTGTTGTTTGCAGTAATCGACATTATTGGAAGCATTCCGATCATTATTGATTTACGGGTAAAATTTGGTCACCTAAACTCAGGAAAAGCATCCATAGTGGCCAGTGTTATTATGATTACATTCCTGTTTTTGGGAAAAAGCATCTTAAATTTAATTGGCATTGATGTGAATTCTTTTGCTGTTGCAGGATCATTTATTCTCTTCTTTTTAGCTTTGGAAATGATTTTGGGAATTTCCCTTTACAAAGAAGAAGAAACGAATGCAAAAACAGCTTCCATATTTCCATTGGCATTTCCATTGCTGGCCGGCCCGGGGAGTTTAACCACTTTGTTATCGTTAAGGGCTGAATTTTCAACCATAAATATTGTAATTGCCATTATTATAAACACCATATTTTTATATATTGTACTTAAAACTTCAGTAAAAATTGAAAAAGTTATAGGAAAAAACGGTATCAATATCATTAGAAAAGTATTTGGCGTGGTGCTTTTGGCAATAGCTGTAAAACTGTTTACTTCAAATATTCAGGGATTATTTCAAAATTAAATTCTTAAAAATGGACACATTCGACGTGTTAATTATAGGCGGAAGTGCAGCCGGACTTTCTTGCGCATTAATTTTAGGATCGGCATTTCACAAACCTTTTGCCAGTAATAAAAAAATTGGGATTGTTGTGCACCAAAAAAGTTCGGCATTA
>CAZBGP010000167.1:0-4349 GCA_964491495.1 uncultured Lutibacter sp.
GTTGAAATGTTGTTGTTTAGTTATTAGGTAGAAAAATCAATTTTGTCTCTATTCTCTATTCTCTATTCTATTTTCTCTACTTTTTTAAAGATAATACACCAAAAACAGGATTGGAATGATAATTCCCAACACCATATAAATTCCCCCTCTTCCAATAACGCCTTTTTTTCCTTTGATCATAAATAGGGAAGTGATGGAAAACAGAATCAGCGCGCCGGCAAAAATATCCGAAAACCACATCCAAATCTTGTTCGGGTTGTAATGCAAATAGTTTACGTCATAAAAAATCGGACGTTTTTTTAAATATTCAGCCCTTCCGGCTCCGCGTTGTACATCCACCATAATTGAAGAACCTCCTTTTAAAAATATTTTAAGATTTTGGGCATTGGGGTAGTAGTGCTGTTTGTAGTTTTCTTTATCATCAACTTCTTCAAGCAATAACAAAATATTGTTTTTCACTGAAGCCTTATTTTCCAAATTGATTTGAGTTGTAAAATTTTTGTTTTCAACAGAATAATTCGGATTCCAGTCGCTCAAGTGATTTAGCGCGATACCTGAAATAGCGTAAATTAAGGTGGTACCAATAAAAAAGAATCCAATATCCCTATGAAGTATTCTGCTCCATTTTCGTAAATTTTTCATATATAAAAGCAGATTATTCCACTACGGAATGAGAAACATATTTTAAAGTATATTTTGAAATATGATCTGTATTTTCAGCTTTCATTTGGTCTCTGTAGGTTTGAATATGTTTCTTTTTTGCTTCAAACAGCTCATTGTTTGTAGCTCCTTCTGAATGGCTTTTAATATTGTCTTCTTCCATTTTTAGGCAATAGGCTTCATCAATTCTTTCTTCAACCACAATGCCATTAAATGCAATTTCACTTCCTGTTAAAGCTGCATCAAATCGTTCTTCTGCAGTAATATGAATATCGCCTTCATCGGAAACCAACAATATTTTTTTTCCGCTGTGTTTACAAACATGGTCAACAATTCCCTGAACCTTCACTTCTTTATTTACAAATTCTCCGGCTTTAACATCAAATTCTCCCAATGCCAAAAATGGAATTTCAGCAGTTTCGGCATTTTTATTTGTGTCTTGCACTTTTTTATCATCAGTTTTACAAGAAATTACGGCAAGTGCCATCACTAAAACAAATATAATTTTTTTCATCACTTTATTTTTAGATTAAACGCGTATATTTAAAATACAGCATCTAAATTAAGTGTGATTGCCAAAATAAATAATGATTAAAATCAGTTATCGCTTATTTTAAGGCAATTTTAAGGAAACAATTTACGGTTTATTATTTATTAGTTTAACTGTTTATTAGTGGTTACGAAATTCAAAATCGATAACCCTGAGCGCAGTCGAAGGGTAAAAGTCTTTTCTCTCTATTCTCTTTTCTCTATTCTAGAAAAGGTTAATCATTCAATATTTTCAACGCAGTTTTTAAACCAATTCCCATTTCAAAATGAAATTTACCTGCATACAAAGCGCTTTCAATGGCTGCAATTACGGCAATAATGTCGTTATTGTTTACGCTTCCCATATGTCCAACCCTAAAATATAATGTTTTGTGAGAAGGCAACAATCCGCCGGCTAAAATAATGTCGTTTTTAGAAATATGGCCCAAAAAGGCGATTCCTGTAATGTTTTCAGGGAAATAAACTGCCGTAAGCGTATTGGCCGAAAAGTTTTTTTGAACTGGCAATAGCTTCAATCCCAATGCAATCATGGCTTCACGAAATGCACTAGCAATTTTTTGGTGTCGTAAAAACCGATGTTCCATTCCTTCGGATACAATTTGTTGCAAACTCACTTCTAAAGCAGCAATCAGGTTTATGGGTGGCGTTCCAAAATAGGAGGGTTGTCTGTTTTCATACGCCTGCATAATTGGCAACCAATTGTTGAAATCGGCATAATAATTACCCACAGGCATTTTCCTGTTTTTGAATATCTCCATTGCTTTTTGTGAAACAACCAACAAGGCCAAACCAGGTGGTACGCCAATTGCTTTTTGTGAGGCAGTCAAAACCACATCAATTCCCCATGCTTCCTGTTGTATTTCTTCACCGGCAACTGAACACACACCATCTAAAATTGAAAGCGTATTATATTTTTTGGCCAATTCAGCAATGGGTTTTGGATTTACCAAAACACCTGTTGAGGTGTCAACGTGCGTGATGGTTATTAATTTATATTTTTTGGTGGAAAGTGCTTTTTCTATGTCATCTAAAGCAACTACATTTCCAACTTCTGAAGCCAAAATAGTAACATTTGCGCCATAGCGTTTAGATATTTCCGCGAAGCGTTCTCCAAAATAACCTGTTGAAATCACCAAAACATTGTCGTTTGGTTCAATCAAATTGGCAGCTGCCATATCCATTGCAAAAGTTCCGGTTCCTGCAACAACAAAAGGCTGTCCGGTTGATGTCAGCCAAACTTTTCGCATCAATTCTATACAATTTCCGAAGGATTCAATAAAATTTGGCGCCACGTGACTGGTGGTGGGAGCGCCTAAGGCCTGCAATACATTTGGTTCAAACTCAATAGGGCCGGGGATCATCAATAATTTTCTGCTTTTCATGGGGTGATTATTTTTATTTAATTCAATAAATTTGTTGGTTTGATTTAAGACCGAAGTCAGAAGATCAAGCCTTAAAGTTCAAAATTCAACATTGTACATTGTACATTGTACATTGTACATCGTCCATCGTCCATCGTCCATCGTCCATCGTAAGATCTAAAACTAGACTTGTAATTTACAAAATAAAAATCACCTAAGCCGAAGCAATAGGTGATTTTATTATGATTATTTCGGTAAAGTGTTTTCTTAAAGAAATTTATACGCCCACTAAATCGCCCTTCCCTTTTGTTGGCAGATTGCTGTAACCCATTAAATATTCGTCCACCTTTTTGGCAGCTTCCCTTCCTTCAGAAATCGCCCAAACAATTAAGGATTGTCCCCTTCGCATATCACCGGCGGTAAAAATATGCGGCACATTTGTTTGGAATTCGGTTTCTGATGCTTGGTAATTGCTCCTAAAGTCGGTTTTTAAACCCAATTGTTCGCTTAATGTTGCATCCGGACCAGTGAATCCCATTGCCAATAACACCAATTCGCAAGGCCAGATTTTTTCGGTGCCTTCAATTTCCTTTAAAGCAGGTCTTTCTCCCGGTTTCATCACCCATTCAACATTTACAGTTTTTAAGGCTTTCAGATTTCCTTTTTCATCCGCAATAAATTCTTTGGTTGAAATCAGCCAGTTTCTGTCGCAGCCTTCTTCGTGGGAAGTTGAAGTTTTCAGTTTCAAAGGCCAAAATGGCCAGGGTGTTGTTTCGCTTCTTTTTTCAGGCGGTTTTGGCATAATTTCAAAGTTGGTCACGCTTTTTGCACCGTGACGGTTTGAAGTACCAATACAATCGGAACCTGTGTCGCCGCCTCCAATAACAATCACATTTTTATCTGTGGCAAAAATTTCTTCACCTTCTATTTTGATTCCTGCATTTCGTTTATTTTGCTGTTTTAAAAATGTCATGGCTTGCACCACACCTTTAATTTCAGCACCTTTTGCAGGCAATTCCCTACTAAGCGTTGCGCCACCGCATAAAACAACGGCATCACAATCGTCCAATTTTTCAACAGGGTAATTTACGCCTACATTTACGTTTGTTTTAAATTCAATGCCTTCTTCTTTTAAAATGTCAATTCTCCTTTCGATAACTTCTTTTTCCAATTTAAAATTCGGGATTCCGTATCGAAGCAATCCGCCCAATGCATCATCTCTTTCAAAAACAGTCACCGAATGTCCGGCACGATTTAGCTGTTGAGCAGCTGCCAAACCCGCAGGTCCGGAGCCAACTACTGCTACTTTTTTGCCAGTTCTGCTGGTTGGAGGCTGGGCAACAATCCATCCGTTTTTAAATCCGGTTTCTACAATATTTTTTTCTAAATTTTCTATGGTTATCGCAGGTTTTACAATCCCTAAAACACAGGCTTGTTCGCACGGTGCAGGGCATAATCTTCCTGTAAATTCAGGAAAATTATTCGTGGAATGTAAAATTTCCAATGCTTTTTTCCATTTCTTTTCATGAACCATATCATTAAAATCGGGAATCAAATTTCCCAGCGGACAAGCGCTATGGCAAAAAGGAATACCACAATCCATGCAACGGGAACCTTGTTTCTCAATTTCATTGGTTTTTAACGGAACGGTAAATTCTTTATAATGCTGAACCCTTTCTTTTACAGAAATGTATGCTTCGTCCTGTCTTTCAAACTCTTTAAATCCGGTTATTTTTCCCATAACTAAACAGTTGCTGTTTTAATATTATTTTCCATTTC
>CAZBGP010000168.1:0-4250 GCA_964491495.1 uncultured Lutibacter sp.
ATGGTGACATTAAATGGTTGTCTTGGACCGCAACTATTGATGCTTCCACGGCACTTTTATACGCTATCGCGCGCGATATCACCGACCAGCTAAAATTGGAAGAAGAAGAGCAGGCAGCTTTGAATGATTTATATGAAAATGAACAAAAATTGAACCTGATTTTGGAGAAAGTCAGCGACGGTGTTATCGTTGCGAATACAGATAAACAGGTTATTTTGGCCAATGATATGGCGAATGAGCTTTTTGGAACAGAAGACGATTCTAAGATTTCCGCCAATTTTTCCGAACATTTTGAATTGTATTTCCCCGACGGAAAAACAATATTTCCCATACAAAAACTTCCTATGGAACGCGCATTGGTTGGGGAACCTACTGATGATGTGGATGTGGTGCTCTATAACCCAAAATTACAACAAAAGAAACGGGTTTTATTAAGCGGAAGGCCAATATTTGACAAACAAAATAAAGTAATCGCTGTTGTAATCACCATTAAGGACATCACCAGATACCGAAATCTGGAAGAGGAATTGAAAAAAACCGAGCTCAAATACCGCAGTCTGATTGGTTTCAGAAAAGACGATGAAATAGATGAAATAAAAGAAAGCGACGAAAAGAATGAAGATAAAGCAACAGATAAAAATTAAAAAATGAGCTTGCAGAGAAAATTGTTGCTGACAATATTTTTATTTTTCAAACTTGAAACTTGAAACTTGAAACTTGAAACTTGAAACTTGAAACTTGAAACTTGAAACCTGAAACCTGAAACTTGAAACCCTGAAAATAAGACCCAAATGATTTTAATTGACCAGCCCTACATCTCCTCATTTTTGCTTAAAACCATCAAAGAAAACCATCTTAAAATAGTATCAACCGAGGCAGCGAGAGCAATGATTTCTGATGATTTGTTAAATTGGATTTCAGAAAAAGAAGCCGTGGAATTTATTAAAAATAATCCAAATTGTCCGCTTTATACCAATTCCGAAAACACCATCAGCTGGATTGAGAAAAACTTAGCTTCCACAAAATTGCCGGGTCAAATTCAGGTTTTTAAGAACAAAATTAAGTTTCGGGAATTGTTGAAGGCTATTTTTCCAGATTACTTTTTCAAAGGAATCAAGTTTGAAGAATTGTCACAGTTACCGCTATCAGCTGTAAAATTTCCGTTCATCATAAAACCTGCGGTCGGCTTTTTTAGTTTGGGCGTCCATAAAGTTGAAAATGCAGATGAATGGCCGGCGGTTTTAAAAAAAATCACCAATGATATTACTGAAATAAGGAGTTTTTACCCAAATGAAGTGGTTGATACTTCCAATTTTATTGTTGAGGAGTGCATTGAAGGAGAAGAATATGCGATGGATTGTTATTTCAATAAAGAAGGAGAACCAGTAATTCTCTCTATTTTGCACCACCGATTTTCAACGGGAAAAGATGTAAATGATCGGGTTTACACCACTTCCGAGGAAATTATTGAAAAGCACCTGCCAACGATGCAAAAATTTCTGAATACACTTGGCGCACTGGTTAATTTGAAAAATTTTCCTTTTCACGTGGAAGTTCGCATTGATAAAAACGGAACCGTCATTCCCATAGAAGTCAACCCGATGCGATTTGGTGGTTGGTGCACCACGGCCGATTTGTCGTACTTTGCGTACGGATTTAATTCTTATCTATATTTTTTAAACGGCACAAAACCAAATTGGAAGGAATTGTTTAAAGCCGGAAAAAACAAAAAATACAGCCTTATTTTGTTGGACAACAATTCGGGAATTCCTGAGAACAAAATTGCGTCTTTCGATTATGAATTGCTGCTTTCCGAATTTGAAAATTCGATGGAATTAAGAAAAGTGGATTTCAATGAGTATCCGTTTTTTGGCATGGTTTTCGTCGAAACAAGTTTGGGTAACGAAAAAGAACTCGACCAAATTTTAACTTCCGATTTAAAGAAATACATAAAAGTGAAAATTAGCTAAAAAAGTTTTTTAAAAATATTTTTTAACCGCAAGGAACGCTAGGTTTTTCAAAAGAAACGCAAAGTGCTTATTTTAAAACTCAACACTTCGCGAACATTGCACCTTCTTTGCGAACATTGCGGTTAAAATGATTTATCAGAGAATTTACTTATTATTTATAATTCCAATCTAATTATGCCCTGTGCCGCAGCATTCCTGCTCCATAAAACTGTTGCTTTCTTCGTGCCAGGGGAACGACGCATTGTATTTGTTGTTTTCCCAGTAAAACTGTGCACGAGTTTTAGGTTCGTTGCCCACTTCGTTCATTGTGTTGCTGTCATACAACCTTCCGTTTGCCATGGTAAAAATCAAGCTGTTTGAGTTTTGGATATCATCTAAAGGATTTTTCTCCAAAACAAGCAAATCGGCCATTTTACCCACTTTTAACGAGCCAATATCTTTCCCGGCGCCAATATAATTTGCACCGTTGATGGTGGCGGTTTTTAAGGCTTCCATATTGCTCATTCCGCCTTGTTGAAGGCTCCACAATTCCCAATGCGCACCCATTCCCTGCAATTGTCCGTGTGCGCCTAAATTTACTTTTACGCCTTTATCGGACAGGGTTTTTGCACTTTTGGAGGTGAGAATGTGGCTGTTTTCATATTCTTCGTCCGGAATCATCATTCTGTGTCGGGAACGTGCATCAATAATGCTTCTTGGCGTAAATTGCAGCAATTTTTCATTTTCCCAGACATTCGTTTTTTGATACCAGTAAATTTCAGCATTTAGTCCGCCATAATTTACAATCAATGTTGGCGTATAACCAACCTCGCTGGTGCCCCAAAGTTCAAGAACATCTTTATAAACAGGCGCTACAGGAATGTTGTGCTCCACGCCGGTATGGCCATCAATCACCATCGTTAAGTTATGGAAAAAAGTGGAGCCGCCTTCGGGAACCACATTGATGCCTTCTTCTCGCGCAGCCTGCAACACTTGCTGGCGCTGGTCGCGGCGTGGCTGGTTGTAACTTTTTACTGAAAGTGCTCCAAAAGCCTTGGTGCGTTTAATGCTTGAACGCGCATCGTCTATGTTGTTAATTACCGCCTTAAAATCTCCTTCGGCACCATAAAGTATGTAACCTGTTGAGTAAAGGCGAGGTCCTGTCAATTCTCCGCTTTTAATCATTTCAACAAGTGAAAAAATGGTTTCGGTGTTGGCAGAAGGATCGTGTGATGTGGTTACCCCAAAAGCCAAATTTGCATAAAATTGCCAGTTTTGTTGGGTGGTCATTCCGTAACGGAAACCGCCAACGTGCGCGTGTGAATCCACGATTCCGGGCATAATGGTTTTTCCTGCAAGGTCATAGACTTTGGCATTGTTTGGAATGGTAACTTCTGAAGCTTTTCCGATGGCTTCAATGCGGTTTTGGTTGATGACAATATTTCCGTTTTCAATCACTTCATCACCTTCCATCGTAATAATTCGGGCATTTGTGAAAGCAATCATGCCTTTTGGTTTGTCCACTTTTGCTTTTAAACCTATCAAAATTCCTTTATCCGAAAGATCTCCCACTTTTTCTGGAGAATCCGGTAAAAAAGTAAATCGGTCTTTGATGTCATTTTTAAAGTATGTTTCTCCTAAGGTCCACATTACCTGTTTGTTGTCGGCCGACCAATGCAAATTAATTCCGGCATCTTTTGCCAATTGCGACACCGGAACCGCAGTGGTTTTATTGTCTAAATCAGCTGCTTGTCCGTTGAGGTTGAGCGGTGCCAAATACACCTTGTGCAAATGGGAAAAAGCGATCCAGTTGTTGTCCGGACTCGGAACCAGTCTGTTCGCATATTTGGATTGTATATGGGTGCGTTCGTCTTTTCCGTTTAAATCCATACTTTTTAGCTCTTTGGTCAGATTTCCAAAGAAAACACCGCCGGTTTGGTAAAAAATACGATTTCCATCTTTAGTGAACGTTGGATATTCTCCGTTTTTGCTGATGAATTTCTGATTTCCGCCAGATGAATTCATCGTGTAAATTCCCGGATTTTTGGTAAAAGCAATTCCCTGGTCATTGTTTCCGTCTTCTTTGCTGAACACAATCATTTTTCCGTCGGGTGAAAAAGCAGGGGTTCTGTAAATTCCTTTTTCTGAAGTAATTTTTGTAGAATTGCCTCCGGAAGCCGAAATTTTTTGGATGGCTCCGTGGGCTAAATCATTCCAGGTCACAAAAACGATTTCTTTTCCGTTTGGCGAAAATGCGGGTTCTGCCTCAAAATCGGTACCTGAAGTCAGTCTTTTTGGCGT